>JARLGM010000023.1 GCA_031292755.1 Candidatus Sulfopaludibacter sp. | reverse complement strand
CCGATCGTTTTCTTTTTGAGATTGCTCCAGTTGGCGACGCAGGGCGCTAACCTCTGCGTCGCGCTCCTTCAATTGCCTTCGCAGGTCCTCGTGCCCGGAGCCTTCCATTGCTCTTTATCGTGGCACGAGATCGTCCAAATGTCCAGCACTTTCCGCTAATCAATTACCCGAGGCACAACGCCTGTCCGAGTCAAGCTTGAAGAAGTACCGAGTGTTGCTCATCAATCAGCACACGCCGGAGGAACTCAAAAGGTTTTCGCCTGCCCTGGTGCAGTTCTGTGCCGAAGCCGGGTTACAATTCACCACCCAGATCACCCTGCCGGAGATTACGCGTTTTCGCGCGCAGTGGAAAGACGGACCCATCTCGGGTGGAAAGAAACTGGAGCGTCTGCGTGCGGTCGGCCGATTCTTTGTAGATCGAGGTTGGTGGAATGAGAACTTTGCGCTCAAGCTGAAACGCCCCAAGGCCACCGGTCCGCCGACCATGCCATACCGGCGGGAGGAGATGTTCGCGTTGCTGGCTGCCTGCGCGCAATTCACCGACTGGCATGGCCAAGTCGACCAGGAGAATTCGCACCGCCTCCAGGCGTTCGTGTTGTTTCTGCGATACTCGGGACTGCGCATCGGTGACGCTGCGAGTTGCCCGGTCGACCGGCTGGTCGGCAATCGCCTGTTCCTCTACACCCAGAAAACCGGCGTGCCGGTGTTCGTCCCGCTTCCGCCATTCGTCGTCGAGTCCCTCGAGGCGTGCCCTCGCGCCAGCCAGGGCTACTGGTTCTGGACCGGCGTGGGATCCAAAGAAACACTCGCAGGAAACTGGCGACGCACCTTCCGGCGGCTTTGCGAGATCGCTGGCGTGCAGGGAGGTCACCCGCATCGGTTCCGGGATACGATGGCAGTGGAACTTCTGCTCGACGGCGTGCCGATGGAGCGCGTTTCGATCCTGCTGGGGCACTCCTCGATAAAGGTTACTGAGCGCCACTACTCCCCATGGGTACAGGCGCGTCAAGCGCAACTCGAGTCGGACTTGGTGCACGCCTGGCGCAATGACCCCATCGCGCAGGCGGAAATGCTTCGCGGCGACACGGCGCCGGTGGACGGCACGGGCCTGCAAATGGCAGCGACATATCCGCGACACGAAAAGAGAGATGCCCCTAACTAGCTGATAATACGTTTGTTAGACTGGTGAGCCGGGCGGGACTCGAACCCGCAACCACCGCCTTAAAAGGGCGATGCTCTACCATTGAGCTACCGGCCCGCTGCTTGTTCGCTGGGGGACTTAATGTCCAGTTTACCAAACCTCCTCCGCCCTCCCTAATTCTTCGCGCGCCTCGTTATACTTGGTCCTTACGACCAACTTCGCAATGAACCGGCTGGCCCGCCGTCTGCTCCTCACCGTGCTGTCGATCGCCACGACGCTCGCAATCGGCACCGTGGGTTTTACCGTCATCGACGGATACCCGCCCTTCGACGCCTTCTACATGACTCTCACCACCATGACCACCGTGGGGTACGGCGAACTCCATCCACTCTCTCACGCCGGCCGCGTCTTCAATTCCTTCCTCATCATCTTCGGCGTCAGCACCATCCTCATCGCCATCGGCGCCATGACCCAAAGCATCATCGAACTGGAGTTCGGCGATGCCATTGGGCAGCGGCGGAATAAACGCATGATCGAAAAACTCAAGGACCACTTCATCATCTGCGGCTTTGGACGCGTCGGCCGCGGCGCCGCCGCTGAACTGCAACATGCCGGCGTGCCCTTCGTCGTCGTCGACATCAGCGCGGAGCGCGTCGAACGCGCCATGCTCGCCGGTATGCTCGCCGTGGCTGCCGATTCCACCCGCGACGAGACCCTCCACCAGGTGGGGATCGAACGGGCCCGCGGTCTGGTGGCCGCCCTCGCCACCGACGCCGACAACCTGTTCGTCCTGCTCTCTGCCAAGGGACTCAACCCGCGCATCTACGTCTCCGCCCGCGCCGCCGAAGAGGGCGCCGAAGAGAAAATGCGGCGCGCCGGAGCCGATGCCGTCTTCGCCCCTTACACCATCACCGGTCATCGCCTGGCGCAATCCATGTTGCGCCCGCACGTAGTCCAGTTCCTCGATTTCACCACCAAGACCATCGGCGAAGATATCTCGCTCGAACAGGTGCGCGTCTCCGAATCCAGCCAGATGATCTCCAAAAGCATCCGGGATATGCAATTGGGACGGGACCTCGGCGTCATCGTCATGGCCATCCGCAGCCGCGACGGCCACATGATGTTCAACCCGCCCGCCGATACCGCCGTCCGCGGCGGCGATCACTTGATTGTGATGGGCCGCCAGGAAAGCCTGCGCACCCTGGAGGAGCTATTAGCCGGTACCAAGGGTACCAAATAACGATCCGTTTCTTTGCCTGCGAGTTATAATTTGGACGGTTCCTCACATGAAGCGTCTGCGACAGATCTTCGAATCCATCTTCTATGCCGGACTCAAACCGCGCGATCCCTTCTATCTTTCCAATCGCACTACCGGCCAGCGAATCCGGTTGGCGGCGCTGATCGCGATTCCCTTTCTGGCGGTACTGGGTGGAGTCGCTCTGGCCGCCATGGGTTACTTCGATACCAGTTCCCGGTTGCCCCCGCCCGCCAAGCCATTATCCAACGCGGAAATTGCCGCCAAAATGCTGCCCGATCTGAACAAGGACATCCGCATCGAGACCAACCAGGACCTTCAGGTGCTCGACGTGGTGGTGGGCCGCGGCCGCATTTCCGGTTCCGTCAAAAACGCCACCACCCGCGTCATCGGCGGTGCCGAGGTGATCTTCGAACTCACCAACGCCAGAGGCTCGCGCGTGGGCGCCGTCAGTTGCAGGTTTGCGCGGCTGGCGCCCGGCAGCAGCACGCCGTTTCTGAATCCCATCGCGCAGACCGACGCGGCCTACGCCGTCGTCCGCGAAGTCCACTCTCAGTAGGGCGGCGACTTCCCCGCTCCCGGCGGCGCGAAGAACGACCGCGGTTCCAGGCTGGTAATCCGCCAGCTTTTGCCGCGCTTTTCCAGGCGGCAGGTCAGTGTCTCGCTGCGCTGTGCCATGGCCACGCTGGTGTCGTGCGCCACCAGGCTCATCAACCACTCCACCACAATCGTCCGCACCTGGTCGTCACCGTCGTTCTGCACCAGATCCACGGACGATTCGATGTCCGCCCCCTGCTCCAGCGCCAGCACGTTGTCCTTCAGTTGCGCGTACCCCGGCAACGCCGGGTCGAAAGCCTGCATGAACTTGTTGGTATTGGCGGCCGGAGTGTCACCGCTGTTGGCGGACGTGTCGGTGTTCGCTTCGGTCAGCCCCTGAGCCGCGGTCATCACCACCATCCACGCTTGTTCCGCTTGCGGAGGCGCAAAGAAATCCAGCGGCGTAAAGGAAACGATACGCCACTCCCCGGCTTTCTTCGCCAACTTGCATTCCACTTCCGCCCGGCGATGCGTCACCGGCGCCGCGCCGTTCCGCCCGGTGATCTCCAGCAGCCAGTTCAATTGCACGGCGCGATTCTCAGCGTCGCCCTCGTTCTTCCGCCACTCGATGGTGGATTCGGCGTCGTTGGTCTTCAGCAGCGTTTCCACCTGCGAGCGCAGTCTGCCGAAGCCGGGCGTGGCAGGGTCGAAAAGCTCGACGAACGCCGCCGCTTTCCGGTCGGCCATGGCGGCCGCGGCCTTCTCGAACAGCGTATGAACGTCCAGCGCCGAATCGGCCCGCAAACCGCACGCCAGGCAAAGAGCGAGAATCGGCGCCAGTCGTTCCGCACTCATACTTCAGGTCCTGTAACTCGCATTGATCCGGATGTACCCTTCCGTCAGATCGCACGTCCAGAAGCGCGACCGGCCCTTGCCTTTACCCCGCACCGTCACGCGGATTTCGCACTCCGGCGCGTCCAGCCTGGCCTTCAATTCCTCTTCGGAGAACGGCGCCGCCAGTCCCTGCTTACACACCAGCACACCCTGCAGATAGATGTCCGTTTTGCCCGGGTCGAAGGCTACACCGGCATTGCCCGCCGCGCACAGAATGCGGCCCCAGTTGGGATCCGAGCCCGCCACCGCTGTCTTCACCAGCGGCGAATTGGCGATGGCGCGCGCCATGCGTCCCGCTCCCTCCGCACTCGCCGCGCCCGCCACATCGATGGTGATCAGTTTCTTCGCGCCCTCGCCATCGCGCGCAATGGCCCGCGCCAGCGATTCCATTACCCCGGCGATCGCCTCTTCCACTTTGGGCATTTCCTTCGGATCGGGCCGCACTCCGGAAGCGCCGTTGGCCAGCAACGCCAGCGTATCGTTGGTGGAAGTGTCGCCGTCCACGCTCAGCCGGTTGTAGCTGCGCTCCACTCCGCGCTTCAGCATGGCGCGCAGAGCCGCCCCCGGGATCTGCGCGTCGGTCAGCACGAAACCCAGGGTGGTCGCCATCAGCGGCTGAATCATGCCGCTCCCCTTGGTCATGCCCGCCACACGCACCGTGCCGCGCCGCAGCTTCACTTCCGCAAAGGCAGTCTTGGGGACCAGGTCGGTGGTCAGAATCGCATTGGCTGCCTCGTCAAAGGCGTCCGTCCGCAGTTTGCCCACCAGTTCCGGCAGCGCGCCGGTGATCTTGCGCGCGTCCAGTTCCACGCCGATTACTCCCGTCGAGGCGGGCAGCACCTGCACCACTGGCATCTGGAGCAATTTCGCCGCGGCCTTGCAGGTGGCCAGCGCCACCGCATCGCCGGTGCGCGTGGCGCAGTTGGCATTCCCCGCGTTCACCAGGATGGCTCCCGCCAGGCCCTTCGAAAGCTTCAGGTGGCGGCGGCTCAAGCGCACCGGCGCCGCCTGCACGCGGTTCTGCGTAAACACCGCCGCGGCGTTGGCCGGCATGCCGGAAACAATCAGTGCCACATCGTTCTTCGGCGCCTGCCGGATGCCGGCATAGGTGGTGGCGTAGGCGTATCCAAGCGGCAGTGTCACGCGTGAGTCTCTCCCAGAATTTCATTCTCGGTCAAACGCTGGCCGTTGGCGAAATCGCCCGCGGGAACGCGTTTCCGTCCCTCCATCTGCACTTCCAGCAGTTCCAGCGCGCCGCTTCCGCATTGCACCACCAGGGGCCGCACGCTCCGCACCGCGCCCGCCGCGCCGCCCGCGCCGGCATCCGCCACCCGGCTTCGCCACACATGCAGCGTCTGTCCCCGGAATACGGTGGAGGCTCCCGGCCACGGCTGCAAGCCGCGTACGCGATTGTGAATCTCCAGCGCCGGCCGGCTCCATTCGATGGCTCCGTCTTCCTTCTTGAGCAAAGGCGCATAGGTGGCTTGCGCACTGTCCTGCTTTTCGGGGGCGATGCTCCCGTCCGCCAGCCCGGCCAACGTGCGGACCAGCAGATCGGCGCCCATCTCCGCCAGGCGCAGGCCCAACTCCACGGCGTTTTCCTCCGGCCCGATGTCCGTCTCGGCCTTGAGCAGCATCTCGCCGGTATCCAGCCCCGCGTCGATCCGCATCGTGGTGACCCCTGTCCGTGTCTCGCCATTGGCAATCGCCCATTGGATGGGGCCGGCCCCGCGATACTTCGGCAGCAGCGACGCGTGTACGTTGATAATGCCCAGCGGCGCCAGGTCGATCGCGCTTTGCGGAATAATCTGGCCGTAGCCCACCACCACCATGGCGTCCGGCGCCAGCGCGCGCAGATGCTCCACGGCCTCGGGGCGCCGCACACGCTCCGGTTGATACACCGGAATGCCCAGCCGCATCGCCGCCTCTTTCACCGGAGATGCCGCCAGTTGCCGGCCCCGGCCGCGCGGGCGGTCCGGCTGGGTCACCACTTCCACCACTTCGTGGCCGGCCACTACCGTCCGCTCCAGCGTGGGCACGGCAAACCCCGGTGTGCCGAGAAAAACCAGGCGCATGGAGCCCTAGTCCCAATCCCCGGCGCGCTGCTTCTTTTTGATTTTTCGCTTCATCAGGTCGCGCTTAAGGGCACTGATATGAGCGATGTAGAGCTTGCCATACAAATGATCGGTCTCATGTTGCAGGGCGCGCGCCAGCAGATCTTCGCCAGTCCTTTCGAACTCCACACCCTTGGCGTCCTGCGCGCGCACAGTCACACGCTTGGCACGTTTGACCTGCTCGCGGAAACCGGGAATGCTCAGGCAGCCTTCCTCGCCATCCTGCTTGCCTTCCACCTTGAGGACCTGTGGATTGATCAGCACCAGCTTCTCCTCCGGATTCTCGCCGTTGGAGCAATCGATCACTGCAATCTTCCGGGAAAAGCCGATCTGCGTTGCCGCCAGACCCACGCCCTTAGCCGCGTACATGGATTCGAACATGTCCTCCAGAAACTGGTGGAGTTCCGGAGTATCGAATTCCGTCACCGTCTCGGCCTCGCGCTCCAGCACCGGATCGCCGAATTTCACTATCGAATAAACCATAATCAAATCTTCAGCGTTAGCTCAATATTCCTTTAACTGCTCCAGGTACCCGTCAAAATTGCGGCGCGTTTCCCCAATCGAATCGCCCCCGAACTTTTCCAGAAACGCTCCCGCCAGCACCAGCGCCACCATGGCCTCGCCAATCACCCCGGCCGCCGGAACCACCGCCACGTCGCTGCGCTCGTACGCTGCCAGCGCCGGCTCGCGCGTCTCCAGATCCACCGATTCCAAGGGACGCCGCAACGTGGAAATCGGCTTCAGCAGCCCGCGCACCAGCACGTCCTGCCCGTTGGTGATGCCGCCCTCGAGGCCTCCCGCGCGATTGGCGCCGCGCGTGAAACGGCGCCCTGCCCGGTCATAATGAATGGTGTCCTGAACCTTCGACCCGAAACTGGCCGCCCCCTCCGCCGCAAATCCCACTTCCACACCTTTCACCGCCTGCATCGAGACAATGGCCTGCGCCAGCCGGCCATCCAGCCGCGTGTCCCAGGCGATATGGGAGCCCAGCCCGGGCGGCACGCCCCGCGCCACCACTTCAAACACGCCGCCCACCGTATCGCCGGTGCGATATGCCTCGTCCACCACTTCCTTCATGCGCGCTTCCACGGCAGGGTCGATGCAGCCCAACAGCACTTCCGGCTTCCGGCTCAGCGCGACCAGTTCCTCCCACTCCGCGGGCCGTTCCAGTCTCACGCTGCCCACCGCTACCACGTGGCTCAGCACCTGGATGCCGAACTCGCCCAGCAGCGCCTTGGCCAGCGCCCCCACAGCCACACGGACGGTGGTCTCGCGAGCACTGGCACGTTCCAAAATATACCGCGCGTCGTGAAAATTGTACTTGAGCGCGCCGGCCAGGTCTGCATGGCCAGGCCGCGGGCGGGTCACCGGTTTGCGTTTCTCCTCAGCACCGGCAGTGTCCTCTACCGGCAACGCTTCAGTCCAGTTCTGCCAGTCTTTATTGCGAATCAGCACCGCGATGGGCGACCCGATGGTATGCGAATGGCGGACGCCGGAGACGATCTCCGCGCGATCCGTCTCGATCTTCATGCGCCCGCCCCGGCCGTAGCCCTGCTGGCGCCGCCATAGCTCACGGTCTACTGCTTCCAGCGAAATGGGTATGCCGGCCGGGAGTCCGGTGAGCGTGCCCACCAGGCACTCGCCGTGCGACTCTCCGGCGGTCTCGAATCGTAACATTCAGATAGGAAAGTTTTATCGTAGCAGATGGGAACAACTGGTTGTGTTTGTTCGTATTAGGATGGTGAGAGAAAGGCAGGTGGCGAGGTGGTGAAGTTCCTTCTTTGGTGCGTTTTGTTATTCTTTTGCTGGCCCTTGGCGTTGATCGCCCTGGTGCTGTACCCCATCGTCTGGGTGCTCCTGCTGCCATTCCGGATCGTAGGAATCGCAGTGGAAGGCGCATTAGGCCTGGTCTGGGCTCTGGTCACGCTTCCAGCCCGGCTCCTTCGCGCCCTCTAAGCAATATTTGCTTTTTCCCCGCTAAACTGCCCGGCGACCGGAAATCAACTGGATCAGCAGCACTGCGACCGCGAGCACCAGCAAAATGTGAATAAAACCGCCCATCGTGTACGATGTCACCAGCCCTAAGAGCCACAGCACCAGCAAAATCACGAAGATCGTCCAAAGCATGTTCTGCCTCCGCGAGAAATGAAGGCAGATGGCGTTCCAATGGGTCCAAAAACACAAGGAGCCGCGCGGGGTGGCTGGCCGCGCGCGGCTTCGGAAGGGTCCTCGCGGGAAAAAGATCGTATTGGGGTGACTTAACCCCGGAGCCGGAACTCGACGGGTGCCGGAATCGTGGGGCTGTGCTGCAATCCGCGGCCCTGTGTGCGGAACTCGTACCGTTCGATGGCCACGGCCGCCCCGCGCTCGTTGCTGCGCACCACACAGCCGTAGATCATGAGTTTCATGGGGCAGGAATCGTTCAGAAGAACCGGCCAGTTCATCGACAACTCCACGGGCATCCCAGTGGTCAGCATGTTTTCCGTGCTGAACCAGACGCCGCCGCTGGAAATATTCTGCGTTTTGCCCACGCCGGTTTCGGCAATGCGCTGGCCGTAGAGCATCTTGTACCGCACTTCCTGTTCAATCTGAAAGCGCCGCTTCATGCGCTTCTCACGGTCACTACTGGTCATCGCATGGTCCACTTGCATCTCGATCACTTGCGCACCACCTTCCTAAGCGTATGATTACAATCGGCCTCGGGGCTGCTCAATATCTCTTTGGTTATTTAGGCGGCGTTATCCGCGTTTCGGCCCATACCTCCGGCCGGTCAACCAAGCCCCGTGTTATCAGCCAGATCCGAGGGCTGACAAAGTTAATATTTACCCCGTCCAGGGCGTCTGGGGGCCGCCCAAAATGGTACTGCCAGGGTGAAATTATTCGGGTCTCGATGGCACAGTCCGGCCCGTAACGAAAAAAGTACAAAATAATACTGGACAAGAGGGTCTGAAATTGCTAGTATGGATTCAACACAGACAGCATCCCTGGTGGCGAGTCCCCTCCCGCCACCAACCCCTCTGAGTGCAAGGCCCCGAGTTACCCAACTCGGGGCCTTTTACTTTTTAGACCGAATTCCGCTCCCCTAAAAATATTTTTAGAAAATACTAGACAAGCAGACCTGAAACTGATAATATCAAATCAATACAGACAGCATCCCTGGCGACGAGTCCCCTCCCGTCGCCACTCTCTGAGTGCAGGCCCCGAGATACCCAGCTCGGGGCCACAACTTTTTTAGGGCCTACTTTTCCTCCATCGCTCCCAATCTCCCCTTCCGTGTTCTAATAGTGGCGGGAAAATATGACTAGCCTGAACCGCCTGTTGGCCTTGACCGCGTTCCTGGCGCCCGCGTTCGCTCAAGGCACAGCCGGGACCAAGGTGACCCTGTCGGTCCACTTGGTGATGCCTTGCTCCGGCGCCGCCACCGTGAAGGTCCAAACAGCCGGCGGTACCCAGTGTCTCGACCCCACACCGTTTCTCACCCAGCAGGACGTCGAGTCCGCCGAGTTGCAAAAGAACTCCAAAGGCAACCCCATCATTTTTTTGACCTTCCACAATGATGCCGCCATGCGGGAACTGCGGATTACCCGCAAGAATATTGGCAACCCGGTGGCAATTGTGTTGAATGGGCGGGTGGTGTCCGCTCCGGTGGTAGCGGCTGCCTCCCGCTTCCTCTACCTGGCGGCGGACTTCAAACCGGATCAGGCCGCCACCCTGGCCTCCGCCCTGAACCGCCAGGCCGGTAACCGGTAGCGTCAGACTCTAACGAACCGGACGCCGCCGCAAGCGGATTCCCGCGAAGCCTGCTCCAATCAGCAGGACCGACCCGATCAGGACCTCGCTCGCCGGCTCTGGCGAGACCGCTACGTCCGCCACATCGAAAGTGGGCGTTCCACTGAAGAGCTGCGGGCTTTCCGCGTTCGACCAGCCTTTCAGGTCGATGATGAAGTGACCGACCGCTTTACATCCTGGGGTGTCCTGTTGGTTCGGATTCCCCGGCGTCGGCAGGCAGCCGGGAAGCAGCGGCGGAATCCCTTCCATCTCATTCAGTTCCGGGTCGGTGGGATCCCCGTCCGAGGGGTTCGTACCCGAAAAGTTGATCGCCAGGTTCCCGTTGCCGGAGTTGTAAGTAAATCCGCAGGTCAGGAAGTAACCGCTCTGGCAATGGAACGAACCGGCGGCGCCGCAATCGAGTGACCTCACTCCGTTGCTGCAAGTGAGGCTGGCGTTCATCGTCAGGTCAAAGGTCAACGCGGTGATGGTGTCCGGGAACGGGTTGTAATAGTCGGTGGGCTGGTTTTCCGCGAAGTTCGTCCCTTGCAGCAGCGGCATACTGGCGGCGCCGGGATCGAGGGCGATGTCCGGATCTCCAGGAAGAATACTGGCCAGGCCGGCAACCGAGAAGGTCACAAAAAGTGCGCTTCCGAACAATAGACGGCGGACCGGCATCCCAAGCGCCTCCCTGGCGCCTCCTCAACACTGTAAACCACCCGTCAAAGCCGGCACAATGGTACCGTCGCGGTTTAGTCCTAGGAGAAATGCGCCATTACTTCTGGGGCTGCGTAGCGATCTCCTGCTGTAATCGCGCATATTCAGGTGTCTTCCTGAGATTGACCAGTTCCGGGTCGCTGTTGGCTTCCTGGAGCGAGAAGCCGTTGCGTAAAGCGTCGCCGAGCATCTTCAGCGCGTCCGGCGTGCGGCCGGCAATGGCATCGATGGTAGCTTCCTTGTACATCAGCGCATTGGCTTTGGAATCAATGGCGCGAGCTTTCTGGATGAAGTCCAGGGCGCGCTGCGCGTCACCCTTCTTGGCGTAATAAATGGCCAGATTTCCGATGGTCGCGGCATCCTGCGGATTCACCTGATAGCTGGCAAAGGCAATCCTGATGGCCTCATCGTAGGCCGCCATCGCCTTATCCCGCTGATTGCTGGCGCGATAGGCGTCCGCCAGATTGCCGCGATAGATTGCTTCTTTGGGGGCCATCGTGACGGCCTGCGCGAACTTCGTCTGCGCCTCCCCGTACTTTCCGGCGTGGTAATAGGCGAACCCGACGTTGGAAACGGCCTGCGCCGAAGGTTGCAGATCGTTGGCCTTCTGCAAAAGCGGTACGGCTTCGTCGAATTTGCCTTCCCGCAGCAGCACCGCGCCCTTGAAAGCATACCCGGTGGGGCGATTCGGCTCCAGACCGATCACCTGGTTAAACTGGGCGATGGCCTCGTCGTTGCGCCCCAACTGAAAGTACGCATAACCCAACTGGTTGAAGTTGTTCCAATAGTACGGATTCACTCTGGTAGCTTCGGTCAGCGCGTCGATCGCCTCTTTGGCCTTGCCCGCCTGCAAATAAGCCCTGCCCAGATTGCGCAGCGCTTCGTCGGAGTGCGGCGCCATCTTCTGAGCCAGTTGCAGTTCGCCCAGCGACTCTTCGGTGCGGCCCCGGTAGCGATCAATCGCTCCCATCGCCACGTGCGCCTCCAGCAGCTCCGGGTTCAGCAATTTGGCCCGTTCCGCGGCGGCGTCAGCCTGATCGAGATACTTGCTGTCCTTGGTCTGGTCGTACAGGCGCATGTCGCTGTCGGCCATGCCGGAAAACGCCAGCGCGAAGCGCGGATCGGCGTCGGTGGCCTGTTTGAAAAGGGTCAACGCATTCTGGAAATTGGCGATCGTCTGTTGGCCCTTCAACAGGTCGCGCCCACGGAGATAGGTTTCATAGGCGTCCACCTTTTCGGTGGGCCGCATGGTTCGTGCCTGGTCGTCGCTGTTCAGTTTGATGGTGAGCGCATTGGTCAGACCATTGAAGATCGCGTCTTCCAGCGACAGCAGATCTTTCCTTTTTCCGGTGAATTCTTTGTTCAACAGTCTGGTATTGGTCTTGACATCGTCGGCGGTCATCACCACATGCAAGTCGTCGCCGGAACTCTGCATGGTCCCCCGCACAAGTACCGGAGTGCCCAACGCGGTGGCGAGTCCGGAGTCATCCTTGTGCAAGGCCATGGCCGAAGCCACCATGCTGCCTGACGCCACATACACGTTCTGCAATCCCGCCATTTTTGCGGAGAGTGCTTCGCCGATGCCATCGGCGACGAACTTCACGGAGTCGTCGCCCAGGTTGCGCAGAGGAAGCACCGCCATCCGGTATTGAATCGCCGGCGCCGCCGTTCCAGTGTGAAAGACGCGATGCCGGATACCGGGAACGGCGAGCGGGATCCCCAGCAGCAACACCAACCCTCCGATGCCGAGGAACGTCCCGCGGCGGGAAGGGCGCGGCAACTGAATGCTGATGGTCGCGTTCCCGGCCGTCCGCCGCGAAGGCGGAATCACCGGCGCCTGCTGCGAGTCCAGGTCGGTCAGGATTTCCCGCGCGCTCTGATACCGTTTGGCCGGGTCCTTCTGCAGGCACTTCAGAATCACGTTGGCGATGTAATCCGGCAGGCCGGGAACAATGGCCCGGGGATCCTTGGGCTCCGCCGCCACCCGCTGATACATCAACTGCATCGCCGAATCGCCGCGGAACGGCAGTTCGCCGGTGAACATTTCGTAGACGATCAGCCCCAGCGAGTACAGATCGCTGCGATGGTCGGTATCTCCCGCCTCCACCTGTTCCGGAGACATGTAGCGTGGCGTGCCCAGAATCTGGCCCGTTCGCGTCATCTGGGTGGCTTCCGTCTCCAGGCTCTTAGCCAGTCCGAAATCGGAGATGTAGGTGTTATCGTCCTTATCGATCAGAATGTTCTGCGGCTTCAGGTCGCGGTGCACCACGCCGGCTTCGTGCGCCGCTTCCATTGCCAGGCAAAGCTGCCGGGTGAATTTCAACGCACGGTCGAACGGAAGCCGGCCGGCCTGCTCCATCAACCCGGCCAGGTCGCAACCTTCCACGAACGCCATGGTGATGAACTTCACACCGTTCCACTCGGCAATATCGTGAATGCGCAGAATGTTCTTGTGAGAAATTTTGCTGGCCAGCAGCAGTTCCTGCTTGAACCGCTGCATCACCATCGGTGACGACGAAAGTTCCGGACGCACCAGTTTGACCGCCACCGTCCGGCCCAGTTCCACGTCGTACGCCTTGTACACCGCGCCCATGCCGCCTTCGCCCAGGAGCTTTTCAATGCGGTATCGCGATCCAAAAGGGGTGCCCGGCGGCAGCACGCCCGAAAGTCCCATGCCTGTCCCGGCCCACGTCGCGCCGGCAGTCACATCCGGAGGGGGCGACATCAACCCGGCCGTAACCTGCGGTTGCGGCGCGGCCGCTGCTGCCGCGGCACCAGCGGCGGAGCCGCCGAAGATGCTCACCGTCCGATCCGATTCAGACAAAGCACTCCCGCATTGACCGCAAAAGCGTACAGTTTCGGGATTGGCGGTACCACAACTCGGGCACACCATGGCGGAGTCCGATCTTCGTTAACGGATTGAAACTATTATCGTGTACCGGATCGGTTTCCCGCAAGGAATACCGGGCGCTACTCGATCAGGAAAGCGCGCGGACCTTCTCCCGCAGTACCGGCGAAGACAGCCGCGGTAGAACTGGCACGGGCATTCGCAAACTTCTCTCCTAGTACTTTGGATAAAAGAGACGAGCCGCGCTCCGAAATCGTAAAGCGCACCCAATACGAAGGGGACGGCCCCTTTACCGGAGAGTTGCGAACGCCCGCCTGGTACCGAACCGATCGATCCGGAGTGCTGGTGAATCCGTTGGCGCGGGCATAATTACAGCCCGCCATCAGATTGTTCTGGGGGACCGCCGGCAAGGCCGCGGGGCAATCGGCCGGCTGGCTCTGGCACGTCACGCCCTCACCGCACGTCAAATTGGAGGCCAACTGCGCCTGCCGCGCGGAAGCGAAAGCCGCGGCCTGCGCAGCGGTCTTGCAGCTCTCCGACAGCCAGTAGGTCCAACCCTGATGAACCACCAGCCCCAGCAAGCCGAACATCAGAGGGACGGAAGCGGCCAGCCTTGTCACTGCCTGGCCACGTTGAGAAGTACGAGGTCGCCGCGTCATGTCCTCCATGATTCGCGAAGGCGATCCCGAATGATAGTCCTGCGAGTCCCAGCAGGAGGGACCAGGCCGGCTACGGCAGAAACTGTACCGGCACCTGCTGCATCCACGCCGCTCCGCTGGCATCCTTGCCGGTGAATACGATCACCTGCGTGGACGGCGCGGGGATGCTCCCCGATCTCAGAGTCGTGGAAAGCGTGCCGTATGCGGGCAGCGCCGTGCCGCCGAAATATCTCGCGATGGAAGACGCGTAGCTCACGCCGCCGAAGCTGAACCCGGTGACCGTGGTAGCCACCCCCGCGGTTTCTCTCAACTGAACGGTGAAAGCGAAGGTCGCGCCGGTCGCGTCCGGCGCCTGTTGGTGGACCGGATTCGGCGTCACCGACAGCACTACCTTCGAATTCGCCGCCGGCGTACCCAGGCTGAGCTCCGTTGCCCCCGAAGAGGCCGTGAAGGTGGGACTCCCGCCATAGGAAGCCTCGACCGCACTCGACGCCGCCGTCAATTGCCCGCCGAATACCGTCATGGAGGCGGTCGCGGTTCCGCCCGACCCGGATAACGTTGCCGTGCCCAGCGAATTGGCGCCGAGCGAGAAGGACACCGTCCCGGTGGGCGAGGTGGTGCTATTGACTGCCCTGACGGTTGCTGTCAGTACCGAAGATCCGCCGGGCAGGATGGTATTCGGGCTGGCCACCACCGTAGTCGTGGTTGCGGAAACCCCAAGCCCGCTCCACGCCGTGATCAACTGGTACGCGTCCACCGAACCCAGGCCCGTCACCAGATCGTAACCCGTGCCCGCCGTGAACCCGAACTGGCCGGTCGCACAGTCGGGCGTTCCTGTCTGGCAGGGAACGATGTTGTCTCCGGTGGTTACATCGTGAAAAACACCCGGCGCGTTTGCCGCCGCCATGCTGTACAGCTTGGGATTGATATTCCCGAGGCCCGGCTTCGACTGCACCTTGTTCTGTACCAGGTATTGATCGAGCACGGCGAGGATTCCGGCGAAAGCAGGCGCCGCGGCGGAAGTGCCGCCCACCCCGAACGCCGCACCCTCCGAAACAATGAGGTACGGATCGTGCCCGTTCGCCGCGTTCAACGACAGGTCGGGCACGTCGCGCACTCCGTCGCCCGGAACGCCCGGGCCGGCTTGCCACGAAGGCTTTTTGTAAATCGAACTCAAGCCGCCGCCGCTGGACGCGAGGCTTCCGCTGGCGAGAGTGTCATTCCACGACGTCTCGGGTACATAGGAAACCGCCGATCCGAAGTAAGGTCCGTTGCTGCTGTTCCAATAGCTGCCGTTACCCTCGGCGAATTCCGTGCCGCCCACCGCCGTGATCTCCGGCACACTGGCAGGCAGGCTCACTGCCAGCCCCTGGGTGGCGAGGGCGACATTGCCATCGCAGCCCGCTGCGCCCGAATCGCCCGACGAAGCCAGCCACGTAATCCCCAGCGCATTACCTTTCTGCGCCTCAACCTGAAAGTAGGACAGGCCCATGCGATTCGCCCCCGCCTGGTATTCGCATAGCCCGAAACTTTCGCTGAGCACCGGCGCCAGGTTGTTATCGATGGCATAGTAAGACGAGTAACCCGCGTCGTCGCTGTAGACGTAGATCAGCGTGGCATCGCGTGCCACTGCGCCGGCCCATTCCAGGTCCAGGTCCGCTTCCACTTCATCGCTGGTCACCCCCGGATAGTTGCCCGTGGGAACCATCTGGATGGTGGTGGGCGCCAGTCCGAAGCTGCCGCGGAAGGCCGCGATATCGTCCGGATTGATGTCGCTCTGGCCCACTATCGCGATGCTCTGCCCCGCCCCACCATATCCGTAGCCGTACAAAGAGGTCAACCCGTAAATGGCCGCGAAATCGTCGGGCAGCACATAGTGGCTTCCATCGGAGGCGGTATAGTTCGCCACCGCGCGCCGGCGCGGCGCCTTCGGATGAAAGTCGTGAAGTCCCAGAACGCCGGCCACGATCGGCTCGAACGCCGCGGGCAATGCCAGGTCCCTGGCGTTGGCAAAATGCGTTTCCGCGCCGATCCGGTACCGGTGGATCTCGGTGTGCAGCGCCGCCTGCACTTGCCCCGCCGTCCCGCTGAAGCTGATAAAGTCGCGCCCGCGGGCAGTGTACCGCACTTCAAATCCTTCGGAACGGAGCCACGCGCCGATCTTGTCCAGATCCGCCGCGCTGGCGCCGAAGCGCTCGGCATACTGCTCCGGCGACAGCCATTTGTGATCGTTCGGCGAACCGGGATCCTGCTGCTCCGCCAGCAACTGTTCGAGTTCCGCCTGCTGCGAATCCGAGGGCCGCAGCATCAACGTAATGTTCCCGAGCGGAAAATCGGCACTCACCGCGCCCTGATCGTACCTCGCCAGCGCCTGTCGAGGTACGCTCCCACGCAAGACCACCGAATGGCGCGCATCGATCGGTCCGGCGATGCGATCCTGCTGCGCCGGCAGCAGCGGAGCGAACAGGCAGAGAAGGAATCCGGCGGAGACACGAGGGCGCAATACCATAACTCCCCCTTCTACCGCCAAAAGCGAGGTACTGTCCATTACCA
Organism: Candidatus Sulfopaludibacter sp.; assembly: GCA_031292755.1. GTDB lineage: Bacteria > Acidobacteriota > Terriglobia > Bryobacterales > Bryobacteraceae > Sulfopaludibacter. Next base: position 40,494 of record JARLGM010000023.1, on the reverse strand, counting down.
AAAAGGTTGATAGATGGATATGGCTAGAGTTAACAGTTTCGTGTGGGAAGCACAGCGAAGAAGCTGGTAGGCGCGAGAGGAATCGAACCTCCAACCCTCGGTTCCGAAGACCGATGCTCTATCCGTTGAGCTACGCGCCCGCTTGCTACGATCTTACCTTAAACTTCAGCCACGATCGGATTGTGCAGTTCGCCCAAGCCTTCAATCGTAGTCAGCATGTCGTCGCCGGGACGCAGCCAGCGCGGCGGTTTGCGGGCGAAACCCACTCCCGCCGGGGTACCGGTGGCGATAATGTCTCCCGGTTCCAGCGTGAAGACGCTCGAAAGATGCGCGATCAATTGCGGAATCCGGAAAATCAAATTCCGCGTATTGGAATTCTGCATCACTTCGCCGTTCAGGGACAGCGAGATATTCAGATTGTGCGGATCTTCGATCTCATCGGCAGTCACCACCGCCGGCCCGATCGGGGCGAAGGTATCGAACGTCTTGCCGATCATCCACTGCGACGTCGCCATTTGGTAATCGCGCGCGCTCACGTCGTTCAGAATGGTGTAGCCGAAGACATGCTTTTGCCAATCCTGCTCGGCGATGTGCCGCCCGCCGGGCCCGATTACCACCGCGAACTCCGCTTCATAATCAGGCTTCACCGAATTCTTCGGCAGCACGACGGGTTGGTTGTGACCGGTCACCGCCGTCGGAAACTTGCAGAACACCGTGGGCACATCCGGAATTGGCAGCTTGGATTCTTCCGCGTGGTCGCGATAGTTCAACCCGATGCAGATGATCTTCGGCGGCCGCGGAATGGGCGAATGGTAAGTCACCTTTCCCAGATCCACGTCCGCGCTGCCCGGATGTCTTTCCACCCAGCGCATCACTCCGTCGCGGGCGTCGGCGCCCCCGGTAATCAACGACATTACACTGTCGAATCCCGACCCGTGCAGCCCCACTGTCTGATCGTCAAACTGAACGGCCGGCTCGGGGCGGCCGTCGCGCACTATAGTTAGAAGTCTCAACAGGCTAATTCTATCACCGCATCATCTGGTATCATCGAGACACGACGTACCGAGTTGCCGCCCCGAGGCAAGCAAGCCGGCCACTGGGCTCTCACCGATCAAAACCGTTGGAGACCGCATGAGTATTTTGTGGATGTCCGTCATCACCCTGGTGATCCTTCAGGCCTCGGTGTTTTTCACGACCATTTACCTGCATCGCTGCAAGACGCATCGCGGGCTCGAACTGAACCCCGTGGTCGGTGTGCTCATGCATCTGGAACTCGCGCTGTTCACCGGTATCATCCCGCGCCAGTGGGCTGCCGTGCATCGCAAGCATCATCACTTTTCCGACGAGGAAGGCGACCCGCACAGCCCTTACCTGTACGGCCTGTGGACCGTGCTGTTCGGCAACTACTTCATGTATCGCAAGGAGGCGCGCAACAAACAGGTAGTGGCCAAGTACACGCCCGACTGGAAGAACGACGCCCTCGATCGCATTCCCGGCATTTCTTTCGCCCCCCTGGCAGGCATAGCGATCTTCATGCTGATGTTCGGCGTCTGGTGGGGCCTCGCCGCGTGGTTCGCCCACGTGGTGATGTATATTTTCCTGAACTCATCCATTAACAGCGTGTGCCACATGGTGGGCTACCGGAACTTCGACAACAAGGCCACCAACCTGCAATCCATCGCCTTGCTGACAGCCGGCGAGGGTCTGCACAACAACCATCACCAGTACCCCACCTCGGCCCGCTTCGCCCACTTCCCGCGCGAGATCGATCTCGCCTGGCCCATCATCCGGGCGCTGGAAGCCTGCGGCCTCGCCAAGGTAAAATCACTCCCCATGGCCAAAGCCGCGGCGTAGCGCAGACCTCGCGTTCACCCGCCCATCGAGTCGTGCTGGCCCGTCCCCGCCAGGTCTTCCAGTTTGGTGCCCTGGTTGTCCGAGTGGCCCGCCACAGTGCCGGCCATGTTCATCTGGTCTTCCCTCGCCCCCACGTTGCTGTCGCTGACGTTGGAAGTAGTCTGCGGACCCGACCCGGAACCCGGCGGCGTCCCGGTGCGTTCCACGGATATATCGAACTTGCTGACCAGCGTTGCAATCGCACCCAGCGCCGCCAGAATCGGGGCCGCCACCGCGCCCACCGCCGCCACCGTCAGCGGAATCTCCATAAACGTGTGGCCGCGCTCGTCTTTGACGATAATGCGCCTCACGTTACCTTCATGAATCAGTTCCCGGACCTTATCGACCAGGTCCTGTCCAGCCACTTTGAACTGCTCGAACGCGCGATCGAACTTGTCCATGCCGCAAGTGTAACTCGAAATTGCCCGCCATCGTGTCATCATTTCGTAATCGAAAATTGACCCGACTGTTGCAATGCGATTACCATGAGGTTCTTCTTTTCCCCAATCTATGAGACTCCTGCCACGCGATGAGAAGTTCTACCTCCTGTTTTTCAAACAGGTGGAAATCATCTCGGAGACCGCCCGTCTGCTGCTGGACGGCCTCCGCTCCGGCCGCGCCCGCATGGCCGCCTGCGCTACCGACATCAGTATCATGGAGCATCGCGGCGATGAGATCATCCACGAAATCTACACGCGCCTGAACCAGACCTTCATCACCCCCATCGATCCCGAAGACATCCACAACCTTTCCGCCGCCCTCGACAACGTTCTGGACGGCATGGAGGATACCTCGCACCGTCTGGTTTCGTACAAGATCGACCCCATTCCGCCCACCATGGTGCTTCTCGCCGAGATTATCGCCGGTTGTGCGACGGCCCTGAAGAAGGCCTTTGAAGCTCTGCAACAGGACGGCAATATCATGGAGTACTGCATCGAAGTCAACCGCCTGGAAAATGAAGCCGACCGGATTGGGCGAAGCGCCGTGGTGGAGTTGTTTGAAAAGGAAAAGGACCCCATCACCCTGATCAAGCTCAAAGAGGTCTATGAGTTTATAGAGGCCACAATCGATAGCTGCGAAGACGTGGCGGATGTGCTGCAGAACGTTGTGGTCAAGAACAGCTAGCCGATGACGCCCCTCACCCTGGCAATCCTGATCATCGGCATCGCCCTGATTTTCGATTACATCAACGGTTTTCACGACGCGGCCAACTCCATCGCCACCATCGTGGCGACGCGCGTCCTCACCCCGTTACAGGCGGTCGCGTGGGCTGCGTTTTTTAATTTCGCGGCGGCGTTTCTCTTTGGCACCGCGGTAGCCAGAACCGTGGGAAGCGGGTTCGTCAATCTCCACCTGGTCACGCCCTATGTGCTTCTCGCGGGGTTACTGGGCGCCATCGCGTGGGACCTGATCACCTGGTGGCTGGCCCTGCCCACCAGCAGTTCCCATGCCCTGATCGGTGGGTATGCCGGCGCAGCCGTCGCTCACGCCGGACTGGTGCGCGGCATAACGCACTCGCTCCAGGGTCTGATCGTAGGACAATGGCCGCTCACCCTCACCTTCATTTTCGCCGCACCCCTTATCGGGCTCGTCTCCGCTTACATCCTGATGATCGCGGTTTATTGGATCTTCAGGAACTGCACCCCGTCGAAGATGGACAAATGGTTCCGCAAGTTGCAACTGGTGTCGGCCGCCGCGTTCAGCCTGTCGCACGGCGCCAATGACGCGCAGAAGACCATGGGTATTATGACCGGCGTGCTGGTTGCCTCGGGATTTCAAAAGGGATTCGAGATCCACCTGTGGGTGATTTTGGCAGCCCACGCCGCCATCGCCCTGGGCACCCTGAGCGGCGGCTGGCGCATCGTCCACACCATGGGCGGACGGCTCACCCGCCTGCGCCCGCGCAGCGGCTTCTGCGCCGAAACCGGAGCCGCCGTCGCCGTCCTGATCGCCACCCACCTCGGTCTGCCCGTCTCCACCACGCACGCCATCGCCGGAGCCATCGTCGGCGTCGGCAGCATCCAGCGCATGAAGGCCGTGCGCTGGGGCATCGCCACCAACATTGTCTGGGCCTGGGTCCTCACCATTCCCGCCAGCGCGATCATCGCCTATTGCTCGTACCTGGTGCTGCACGTCGCCGCCGGCGTATAGCGTCCATCATGCACGGCGCTATAATTCCTCCGGATGCGCCGGCTCGTTTTCACCTTTGCCCTGGCCTGCCTCCTGGCCGGCGCCTTTCAGTTTCGCTCGGATGTCGGCCTGGTAGTAATCCACGCGACGGTAACGACTGCGCGCGGAGATTTCATCAGCGGACTTCCCGCCTCTTCCTTTCACGTGGCCGAGAACGGCCGCGCGCAGGTCCTGAAGCAAGCGGTCCAGGAGGACATTCCGGTGACACTCGGAATCGTGACCGACGATAGCGGCAGCATGCGGCGCCTGCATCCCGTGGTGCTGGAAGCGATCCGGAGAATGAATGACGACCTCAATCCCGAGGACGAAGTATTTCTGGCGCACTTCAGCATGCACTTCGCTGTCGATCTTCCGCCCACCGCCGGAGCCTTGGATCTGCGAAGCGCCCTGGCCGCCCTCGCTCCGCGCAACACAACCGGCCAATGGCAGGCCGGCACCAACCTCTTCGATTGCCTGGAGCAGGCGCTCATATACACAGAGAAAAATAGCCGCCGCGACAAAGCTGCCCTTCTGCTGGTCACTGACGGCGACGACACCACCAGCCTGCTCACCCTCAAGCAAACGATCGCCGCGGTGGGCCACCGGCGGCCGCTGATTTACGCCATTGGACTCCCGGGCGACGACAGCAGAGGCGGAAGAGCGGCCCTGCGCAAAATCACCGAAGCCAGCGGCGGGCAGGCATTCTTTCCGAAGTATGTGGAGCAACTGCCGGCCATCGCCGGTCGGATCGCCCGCGAAATGCGCAGCCAGTACACCCTTACTTACACGCCCGAGACACGGGATCCGGATGAAGCCTACCGCGCACTCATCGTGAAGGTGGACACTCCGCCGAAATCGCCGCCGTTATTGGTGAGGGCGCGGACCGGCTACTACGCTACTTCCGCACAATCTCGTGAGTAACGTACTCGTAGGAGATCAGCCGGACGCCCGAAGTGCGCGCGCGAACCACGATCTGATAGGCAGACGGAAACCCCTTCACTCCGGCCGCGCGGAAACGCTCCAGCATGGCGTGCAAGCGCACCGGCGAACAGAAGAACTCCGCTGCCGCCTGAACTCCCGCCGAACCGCCTCCGGACATGACCACCGTCCGTTTGGGTTTCCCGGCCGAATCGTTGTCGGTCAACACTGTGATCAGTCCGTAAGGGCCATCGGTGGCATCGGAGACCAGCATCTCCCTTTGCCCGGCCGGTTTTCGTTGATCGATCACGGCGAACAGGTCGTTGTTGCTGTAATCGATGGTGTACGGAAGATTTCGCAACAGCAGGGAGGCCGCCTGGCTGTTCGTGCCGGCGCCGAGCAATATCGAATTACGGCCGCGCAGGGCAGCTACCGGGGCTTCGGCTTCCGGCAGCAGTTGGTAGCTTCCGCCGAATGCCTGCCGCACATTGGTCAGGGCAGCCACGGCGGCCAGTTCGGCCAGCGGCACCGAAAGCTGGACGGGCTCCATATATAAGGGAACGCCCGGCTGCCGGGGCCGGTTGCTCCCATAGACGGCGTCCAGTTCGCCCGGCGCCGGCAAACGCCCCGGACGCAGTGGGATATGCGGCCGGACCACCAGGTGGAGATTGGTGGCAATGGTGAGCAGCAGGTCGTTGCCCGGTTCGGCCAGTGGGCCCCAGGCTTCTTTGAGCAACACCGGCGGATGCGGCTGATTCCAGAAACCAACCGCCAATCCACCGGCAATCAGACAGCCGGCCGCGATCGCGGCGACGGTGCGCCAAGCGAACTGGCGCGGGAGAGTCGCGCCAGCCGCCGGCGAAACCGGGGCAACTTGCGGTTCGGGTTCCTCCGGCACCTGCTGCCGCGTGTAATCCGGAACGTAGCCACCGCGCGGAATGGCGATGCGAATCGCAGCCTTGGGCTGCTCCTGTGTGTAGAATTTCTCCAGACGCTGGCGCAGTTCGTAAGCTCGATTGCGCACCGAAGAATCGTCGGACAGACTGAAGTCCTTGCGTCGTCCCAACACCTCGACGGCGATCTGGTATTCGTTCAGATCTTCCAGGCGGCCAGTCAGTTCGCGCTCGCAGATGTACCGCAGGAGGGCGCGAAGTTGGGCCGAACGGGCGAAAGTGGCGCTAGCGAGAACCGATTCCAGGGTCTCCCGCTTTTCGCTATCAGAAACCGGGGGCTCCGAGATAACCATTTGACTACTAAGGCGATTATATCTCTCTGCACACCGTTTGGAAGCGTTTTCGAACGTCAGCAAACGCTGGGAACACTTCTCCCGGCAACCGGATTAGCCGAACTTATTATCAGACTCGCTGATTTGCAAGGGAGAAGAACTATGTCCACGCCGACTATCCTTCGGAGACCGCTTCTGGCCGTCCTGGCCGCAAGCCTGCTGTTCCTGGCCCCTTCGTTCGGGCAGGAATTTCGCGGCACCATCACAGGTACCGTAACCGACGCCACTGGCGCGGCCGTGCCGAAAGCAGAGATTGAGGCCCGCAACGTCGAGACATCGGCGGTCACCACCGCGCAAACGAACGATTCCGGGGTGTATACGGTGCCATTCCTCTTACCTGGCTCCTATACCGTAACGGCTGTTGCCGGTGGGTTTAAGAAAGCAGTACACGAGGCTATCGAAGTGCATGCGGGCGATCGGGTCCAGATGGACCTCAAACTGGAAGTGGGGGCTATCTCCGACAGCGTGACCGTCACCGCGGAATCGGAGCAGCTCAAAACCGCCACGGCTTCGATGGGACAAACCATCAACACCACCGAAGCGCGGGACCTTCCCGTCATGGGCCGCAACACTTACATGCTCGCGGAATTGGCCACGGGAATGTACACGGCATTGAGTACTACCTCGCAGGCGAGCGGATTCGGCCGCCCCTATGACGGCGCGTCGGCCCAGATGTCGTCGGAAGGTATCGGCAGCCAATACCAGATCATGCTGAACGGAATCCCCAATGCGCCTGAAGAGCGGGCTTCCGGCGCAATCTATGTCGGCTTTGTGCCTTCTCCCGACGCCATTGAGGAAGTCACGGTTCAGACTCACACTTACGACGCGCAATACGGCCACAGCAGCGGTGCGGTGGTCAACGCCGTGCTGAAGGGCGGATCCAACCAGTTTCACGGGTCCTTATATGAGTTCTTCCGCAACGATAAACTCAACGCCAACAGTTTCGCGGGGAACGCCGCCAGGAACCCGCGCGGCGTGATGCGCTGGAACCAGCCTGGATTCGTGGTGGATGGCCCGGTGCGCATTCCCAAGCTCTATAACGGCACGGACAAAACCTTCTTCATGTTCAATATGGAGTGGATCCGCAACGCCAGTCCCCTGCCGTACACGGCGTCGTACCCCACCTCAGCCGAGCGTACCGGCGACTTTTCGAGCCTGGTCAACGCCAACGGCCAGCCTGTGCTGATTTACGATCCGTCGAGCTACACCGTCACTGGCGGTCAATACCTCCGGCAGCCGTTTCCGGGCAACCTCATTCCCAGTAACCGCATCAACCCGATCGGTAAAGCGCTGATCAGCGACTATCCGCTGCCCAACCTCGCGGGGACTCTCGGCGGGTTCAACAATTATGTGGTCAGCCCGAACTCCCAGCAGGACAAGTATCATTCCATCTCCTCCCGCGTGGACCACCAGATCAATGAGAAGAACCGGTTGACCATGATGGGCTTCTCCAACGTCCGGCATCAGCTCTTCCCCACCTATGGGTGGGCGAATCCAGCCGCCAGCCCCGGCTACCTGCACTTTCGCAACAACCACGGAGGCAGCGTCGACTGGACTGACACACTCTCGCCGAGCACGGTTCTGGACGTGAAATACGGGTTAATCTTCCATCCCTTCCAGGTCGGGCTCTATGGCGACAACTACGACATCAGCAAGCTGGGCTTTACCCAGCAGTTCATCGCGCAGATGCCGCACATCAACTACCCCGGCCTGAACGTTGGGAACGGCTACACCGGGACGATCGGCAACGCCGGCACTGGCACCCCCACCACCAGCCAATACACCACCACCTTAGATCATTCGCTGGCGGCAACGCTCAACAAGACCGTCGGCAAGCACAGTTTCAAGATGGGCGGCGAAGCGTACGTGATGAAGGCCAACAACAACACGCCCGTATCCAACCTCAATCCGTTCGTCGTCAACGCCGCATACACCCAGCAGAATGCGCAAACCGGCAGCGCCACGGCGGGCAACCCGTTCGCGTCGCTGCTGCTAGGGTGGCCTCAGAGCGGTGGATACAGCGTTACGATCGCCTCGGCTTTCCAGCAGATCTACGAAGGGTTCTTCGTGCAGGACAGTTGGCGCGTCAACCCGAAGCTGACCGTGACCCTGGGCCTGCGTTGGGAGTACGAATCGCCCATGAGCGAGCGGTACAACCGCCAGAACGCCGGATTCGATTTCACCGATCCGAATCCTCTGCAGGCGCAGGTGCCCGGTCTCAAGCTGTTGGGCGGCCTGCTGTTTACCGACGCCAACCACCGTCTGCCATTCGTCAGAGATTTGAATAACTGGGGACCCCGGATCGGCGCATCCTACCGGCTGGCCAACAACACGGTGCTGCGCGGCGGATTCGGCACGAATTACTCGGTTACGTTTCAGACCGGCGGAAACACCGGCTTCAGCGCCAACACCAGCTATGTAGGTTCCAACGATGCCAATCTGACCCCGGCCAACGGCCTGAGCAGTCCTTTCCCGGGCGGGATTCTGGCAGCCACGGGCAGCACTCTGGGGCTTTCCACGGCGCTGGGACAGGGCTTCACATTCGCCGACCCGAACCGGACCATCCCCAAGGTTTACAACTACTCTGTGGCGCTGCAACACCAACTGCCCAAGAACACTTTGCTGGAAGTGGCGTTCGCGGGCAATTATGCAACGCAGTTGTCGGTGTCCAAGGGCATCAACGTCCTGCCTCGTTCGTTCTACGCCTTACCCGGCAGCCCCATTCCCTTCCCCAGCACTACCCTGCTGGCCCAAATGCCGAACCCGATGGCCGGCCTGATCCCGGGATCGAGTTTGAACAACACCACGCTCGCCTACCAGACCCTGCAGAATCCCTACCCCGAATTCGGCGGCATCACCGAATCCACGCATGCCATCGGGACGAGCGTGTATAACTCCATGCAGGTGTCGGTGGAGAAACGGCTCGCGGCGGGACTGCAAGGACGCGTCAGCTACACCTGGAACAAGATCATGCAGGAGACCGGGTACCTGAACGATCAGGACGCTTGGAGCATGCTGGCGCGCACTCAGGCCGGTGAGCCCACCAAGGTGATGAACATCAGCCTGACCTATATGCTGCCGATTTTCGAGAACCGGAAAGGGCTCCTGCATAACGTGCTGGGCGGCTGGGAATCCAATGCCATCGTCCGGTACTTGAACGGATCTCTGGTCGGCTGGCCGGGTGGGGTGTTCTCCACCGGCGTCAACCCGAAGCTGGACAACCCCACGTATCAGCAGTGGTTTAATACTTGCACGCTGAACACCGCGGGAGTGCGGCAGAACTGCGCGAACGCCAGCCAACCGGTGGCCTTCATGCAGACGCCGCCGTACACGTTGCGCACGATGAGCGGCGTGCTGCCCGGCATCCGTACCCAAGTCCCCACCACCATGGACTTCTCGCTGTTCAAGACGTTCCAGATCCACGAACGGGCCAAGATACAGATGCGCGCCAACGCCTATAACATCGCGAACACCCCGATCTTCGGCGGCCCGAACACCACCTCCGGCGTGATCGGCATCGGGCAGGTTAACGATCCGCGTATTGTAGAATTAGCGTTGAAGTTCAACTTCTAACGTCTCAGGCGAGCCCATGAAGCAGCCCAAACCTGACCGCCGCCTGCGCTATGCGGGCGGCCTGGTCCTGCTGGCGGCGCTCGCCGTCCCGATTCTGTGCGCACCCGGTGGCGATGCGCTGAGGGAAGGCTTTCTCAATCCGCCTCCGGAAGCTCGCCTGCGCTGCTATTGGTGGTGGCTCAACGGCCACACCACCGAAGCCGCCATCACGCGCGACCTGGAGCAGATGAAAGCCAAAGGCTACGGCGGCGCCCTGCTGGTGGACGCCAACGGCAGCGAACAGCAAGGCAACCAGGCGGTGCCGGCGGGCCCGATGTTCGGCACTCCCGAATGGCGCGCGCTCTACCGGCACGCCCTGAAGGAGGCTGACCGGCTGGGCCTGGAGATCAGCCTCAATATCGAGAGCGGCTGGAATCTGGGCTCGCCGCGGACCCGTCCCGACCAGGCTTCGAAGCTGCTCACCTGGTCGAGAACCGTGGTGGAGGGTCCGCAGGCATTCAGCAAATCTCTGGACGCGCCGCCACAGAGGAACGGCTTCTATCGCGACATCGCGGTGCTGGCCTACCCGCTCGCTCACGGGACCGCGCTGCACGGCCTGCGGCAGCTTCCGCAGAAATCGGCGGCCGTAGAACTGGGGATGTCCATGCCTCCCACCACGCCCCTACTGGAAGACGCAGCCCCGGCACCTGGTGAGGAGGACACGCGCCTGGAACAGGTGCAGGACGTCACCGCTCACATGAAACCCGACGGCCGGTTCGAGTGGCAGGCGCCGGCCGGCACATGGGAGATTCTGCGCGTGGGATACACCGCGAGCGGCGCCAGAATCTCCACATCCAGCGGCGCGTGGCAAGGCCTGGCCATCGATTACCTGGACCGGAGCGCCCTGGAAGATTACTGGCGCGAAAATGTCGATCCGCTGCTAGCCGATGCCCGCCCTTATCTGGGCCACGCGCTCCGGTACCTGGTGACCGACAGTTGGGAGTTGGGCGGCACCAATTGGACCGCCCGGTTCGCCGCGCAGTTCCGTCAACGCCGCGGCTACGATCTGCTGCCCTACCTGCCGGTGATTGCAGGCCGCATCGTCGAGAGCCGCGACCGCAGCAATCGCTTCCTCAACGATTTCCGGCGCACCGTGGGCGATCTGGTCGTCAGCGAGCATTACGCCGTCTTCGCCGAACTGGCCGCGCGCTCCGGTCTGGGCATCCATCCCGAATCGGGCGGTCCTCACGGGGCGCCCATCGACGCGCTGGAGACCCTGGGTGTCGCGGCGTTCCCGCAGACCGAATTCTGGGCGCGCTCCTATACCCACCGCACGCGCGACGACGAGCGCTTCTTCGTCAAGGAAGGCTCCAGCGCGGCCCACACCTACGGCAAAACCCTGGTGGCCGCCGAGGGCATGACCAGCATCGGACCGCAGTGGGAGGAGTCCATCTGGGACGATCTGAAACCCACTTTCGACCAGGCCGCCTGCGAAGGGTTGAACCGGCTCATCTGGCACACCTTCACCTCGTCGCCCGCCGAAATGGGTCTGCCCGGTCAGGAATATTTCGCCGGCACACACCTCAATCCCAACGTCACGTGGTGGAACCAGGCTGGCGCCTTCCTCGGCTACATCAACCGCAGCGACTTCCTGCTGCAGCAGGGCCTGCCCGTTTCCGATGTGGTCTACTATTACGGCGACCAAGTCCCCAACTTCGTGCGGCTCAAGTCCTCCGACCCGGCCAAGGTGCTTCCCGGTTACGACTATGACGTGACTGACGACCACGTGTTGACCCAGCGGATGACCGCCGGACCGGGCGAAGTGCGTCTACCCGAGGGCACCACGTATAAACTCCTGGTGCTGCCCGACGCCCCGTCGATGTCGATCGAGGCCATGCGCGCCGTCGAGCGCCTGGTTTCCGCGGGAGCCGCTGTCCTGGGATCGAAGCCGCAGCACGTAATGGGCGTGCAGGGCGAAGAGGAGTTCTCGGCAATCGCCGGCCGCGTGTGGGGCGAATGCGCGCCCGGCAGGCCCCATCGTCTGGGCAAGGGCACAGTCTACTGCGGTGACGCTACCCGCGCGGTCCTGGCCGAACGAGGCATCGCGCCCGACTTCGAGTATCGGGGCGGCAGCATGGACTACGTCCATCGCCGCGCCGGCGATGCCGACATCTATTTCGTTCGAAATACCAAAGCAGAGCCGTTATTTGCCGAAGTGACCTTCCGTTCCGCAGGCAAAGCGCCCGAGTTGTGGCATCCCGACACTGGAAAATCGGAGCCGCAGGCGATCTACGATTTCACCAAAGACGGGCGCATCCGCATGCCCCTGTGGCTGGAGCCCAACGGCAGCGTCTTCGTCGTGCTGCGCGGTGCGGCTGCGCAGCATGTCCGGCAACTCTCGAAAGACGGCGTCGCGATCTTCCCGTCAGGCGCTACCGCCGCCGAAGTTCACCTGGGGGCGGGGATCCTGACCACTGAATTGGCAGGCCGTTACACCCTTCAGATGAGCGATGGCCGGTCACTCACGGCTGTTGTCCCCGCGGTCCCCGCTCCCGCCGTAATCGGCCAGCCGTGGACCGTGAGCTTCAGGCCCGGTTGGGGAGCGCCCGCCAGCGCTACATTCAGCCGGCTGGAGTCCTGGTCCCTGAATTCCGATCCGGGCATTCGTTACTACTCGGGCACCGCCACCTACCGGACGCGCTTCCTTCTGGGTGCGAAGGGGAACAAGGTCACACTCGATCTCGGCGACGTGCGCGAGATCGCCCAGGTGAAGCTCAATGGAACGGATTTGGGGATCCTCTGGAAGAAGCCGTTCCAGGTCGCTCTGGGATCTGCCGTCAAACCGGGCTGGAACGACCTGGAGGTGGCGGTCACCAACCTCTGGCCTAATCGCCTGATCGGCGACCAGCAACTGCCACCCGAACAACGCCGGACTCACACCAACATCACTAAGTTCCGCGCCAATTCACCGCTGATGCCCTCGGGCTTGCTCGGTCCCGTAACAATTCACTCAGTGGCGGATGCGCGGATAGCTCCTTAGTACCGTTCCCGCAACTTTCCCTGGGGAATTGCGTCTCATCTACCAGGAGGCCCGGATATGAGCGGCATGGCAGATCGTTTGGAACTGTGTGAGGCGGTCCTGGCCTTAATCGAAAAGAAGCGCGTCGAAAAGAAGGACCGCTCGCTGGGAGAAGCCCTCGAACAATTCGTCCTGGACGCCCAAGTGCAGGAACTGGAGCAGGAGATTCTCGAAAACCCCGGTGCCATCGAACCCTGGCTGGTCCGCCGCCGCCGCTTCGAGAACTAGTTCGCGACCGGCGAGGGGCCGCGATTACATCGCCGTCTTCTGTGCGCTCTCCGGCATCAACTCGCCCTTCTCCAGGTGATGCACGCGCGTGGCGAATTGCGCCGCGTGCGGATCGTGCGTCACCAGCACCACCGTCTTTCCAAACTCCTTATTGAGCCGGGAGAGAATCGTCAGGATCTCCTGCGCCGACGCTGCGTCCAGATTGCCGGTCGGTTCGTCCGCCAGAATCAGCGCCGGATCCGTGACAATGGCGCGAGCGATAGCGACGCGCTGCTCCTGCCCGCCCGATAACTGCCGCGGAAAATGACTCATCCGGTCGCCCAAGCCAACCAGCTTTAAAGCCGTCGCGGCATGTTCCACGCGCTCCGCCTTCTTCAAATTGGTCAGCTTCAGCGGTAGTTCCACGTTTTCCATCGCGGTCAGAACCGGAATCAGGTTGAACTGCTGGAAAATGAAGCCCACGTGCTCATTCCGCCAGTGGGCGATCTGCCGGTCGCTCAATTCGCGCAGATTGTGTCCGAGCACGCGAATCTCGCCTTCCGTAGGCCGGTCCATGGCCGCGATCAAATGCAGCAGCGTCGATTTCCCGGAGCCTGAAGGGCCCATCAGCGCTACAAACTCCGCCTTTTCGATTGTCAAGGTGACGTCCTTCAGCGCGTCCACCTTGAATTCATCGCGCACGTACTGCTTGCTCAGATTTTGAGTTTCGATAATGGCTTCGCTCATGGCTCGTCAAACCTTCTGGCGCACGCGGTCGCCGTCTTTCAGGGTCGCGGGCGGATTGGTGATCAGGTCTTCCCCGCCGATCAGGCCGTCTTCGATGCGCACGCCCGGCCCGCTGGTGGCCCCCGTTTTCACCGCGCGCCGCACCGCCTTCCCGTCCAGCACCACGAACACCGCGCTGTCGTGCACGGCCGAAGACGGCACAATCACCACCGGCTTGGCGCGCGCCGACGCCGGTTGCGGCTTCTGGTCCGCCAGGAATGCCACGCTGGCATTCATCTCCGGCCGCAAATGCCCGTCCGGTTTTTCCACCTTTACCTTGATCTGCACGGTGGCTTTCTGCCGGTTGGCTTCGGGCGAGATCTCCTTGATGTGCCCCTGATACTTCAAATCGGGAAACGCGTCGGTGGTGATGATCCCGCGCTGGGCGCTCTGCAGCTTGGCGAAATCGCCCTGGCTGATGTCGAGTTCCACTTCCAGATCGTTCAGATCCGCCAGCGAAACCACGTACCCCTTGGCGCCGCGATCGCCCACGAAGCTGGTGGTAACGAATTCGCCTTTCTCCACCGCGCGCTCCAGAATCGTGCCGGTGATGGGAGCCCGGATGATGGTGTTAGCCAGATTCGTTTGGGCATAATCCAGCGCGCCCCTGGCCTGCTGCACCTGTCCGCGCAGCGAATCGATTTCCTCCTGGCGCGGACCCAGTTTCACCAGGTCGTAGGTCTTTTGCAGCGAGTCCACTTTGTGGATGGCGCCGTCATAGCGCGCCTGCGCATCGTCCACGGTTTGCTGCGCCATCAGCTTTTCCCCCACCAGCCTGCGCGCGCGATCCAGCGTGACCTTGGCGTTGTCCAGGTCCGCTTTGGCGGAATTCAAATTGGCCAGCGCTTGCGCGACTTCCTCCGGCCGCGAGCCGTGCATTGCCTCGTCCAGCCGGGCTTGCAGGCTGGCGAGTTGTCCCTTGCCCTGCTGCACCTGCGCCTGGTACTCGTCATCCTCCAATCGCACGAGCACCTGACCTTCCCTCACCCGGTCTCCCTTTTCCACGCCGATCCAGTTGACCTTGCCGATTACCTTTGCCGCCACTTCAATCTTGTGCGCCGCAACAATGTAGCCCGTCGCGTTGAGCACCACCCCGTCCGGCGCGGCTGCGGCGCTGATGGACTGCACCCGCTGGATTTCCACCATGGGAGCCGCATCCAGCCGCGGCGAAAGGAAGCGCCAGGCGCCCAGTCCGAGGAACAGCAGAATGCCCACGACGATGATCCGGGTGGCCCACGGCGAAGGCCCGTCGGAGCGCCGCTTACTGCGGTCGATCTTCAGATTTTTCAGTTCCGCGTCCATAGATCCAGGGCCCTCAGACTTCCCTCAGTGCGGTCAGGATCTCCTTCTTGGAAGCCATTCGCGCCGGAAACAATCCGCCCAGGCTCCCGAGCACCACGGCAAAGGCGATGCCGGCGAGGAAGATCTCCGGCGTCATGTGGAAATCAAACGCCAGTTCCGAGAAGCTGGACGTGCCCACACCGGTGGTCAATCCGTTCAGCGGCAGCACCAGCAGGCACCCCAGCACCCCGCCCAAAGCCGAAAGCAGCACCGATTCCAGAAAGAAGCTGAACAGAATGCTGCCCTGCGAAAAGCCCAGCACGCGCAGCGTGCCGATCTCGCGAGCCCTCCGCGACACCGCCGCGTACATGGTGTTCATGGCCGCGAAGCTGCTGCCGATCGCCATAATAATGGAGACGAAGATGCCGACGAATTCGATCGGTGCGCCCGAAGCCATCTGTAAATCGTAATACTCCTTCTCCGAAAGTGCGTGCATGCCCAACCGCTGATCGTTGCCGATGTCGTTGGCGAGCGCCGCGGCGGCCACCGCATCCTTGGCTTGCAGCAGTGCGGAGCTGAGCACATCCACCCGCTGCATATCCGCGCTAAGCCGGTCCAAACCGCCCCAAATCTCGCTATCCTGCGCGCCGCGCACGGCGTCGAAGACGCCCACGATGTCCCAATCGCTGCGCCCTACGTGAATCTTCTGTCCCATGCGCGCGCCCGGATAGCGCTGGGCGACCAGCTTGCCCACCGCCAGCTCGTTGCGTCCCGGGTCAAACCACCGGCCACTGAGGATGTGAACGTTGTGCCGCATTTCGAGGCCGCTGGCCGGAAGCCCCCGCACCGTCACATTCATGCCACTGGGATTTTCGACGCTCGCCAGGTTGACCACGGTCACCAGCTCCAGCGAAGCCAGCGGCTGCCCGTCACGCCCGGTAGCGATTCCCGGCTTGAACTTCAGATCCTGAAACTGCGTGCGTAGAAAATTGCTCACCAGCTCGGAGTCCGACCCTCGGCGCAACACCAGCACCTTGAGCGGGTCGCCCGAGGATGAAAGCGTGGCACGCAGCCCGCTCACCAGCGAGAGAATGGCCAGCAGCACCGCCACCGTCAGCGCGATTCCAAGCGCCGTCATCAGCGTGGTGGTCTTGCGCACTACCAGGTTCCGGAGATTGTACGCCAGGGGAATCTTCATGGCTAGTCCGTGCTCCGCAATGCGTCGATAATCGATATCCGGGACGCGCCCAGCGCGGGCACCAGCGAACTCAGCACACCAATGGCGGCGGCAGCGCCGATACAAGTCAGCGCAACCGGAATGTCGAACAAGTGGAAGTCCGGGAGGAAACCGCCGAACGGGCTGTCCGCCACGCCCTTCATGAGCAGCACCGAAATCAGGTAGCCGATCAATCCGCCGGCCACGGAAATGGCACAAGCCTCGCCCAGAATCAGTTGCAGAATCGTGCCCGGAGTAAAGCCCAGCGTCTTCAGAACGCCCACTTCGCGCACGCGCTCGCGCACCGACATCGCCATGGTGTTTGCCGAAACCAGCAGAATGGTGAACATCACTGCACCGGAAATCGCCATCAGAAACATCTTCACGTTGCCCAGCAGGCTCAGGAATCCCACCGTGAATGCCTGTTCCGATTCCGTCTTGGTTTGCGCCGTGGAGTTGCGGAACGCCGCGTCCACCGCTTCGGCTATGCGGCTGGAGTTCTCCGGCTTGTCGATCAGAATATAAAAGATGCCCACCTGGCCGCGGCGCCGCTCGGGCAGAGCCTGGTCCACGTACTCCTTATTAAAGTACATCACGTCGCTGGAACGCGGGCTGTCGAAGATACCCCGGATGGTGAATTCGTAATCGCCGGGGTAAATGTCGCCCACAATGTGGATCTTATCCCCCACCTTGAAGTTGAACGCCGTCGCCAGGTTGCGGCCTACTACACAGCCGGTCCGGTCGCGCAGGAAGTCGCGCTTCTGGTCCTCGGGAATCTTGTATTCGCTGTATACCGTGAACAGTTTCTCCGGTTCGGTGGCGAAGCGTGCGAACTGGTTCTTGGGATCGCGATTGTCCCGGAAGGTGCCCTGGAACCAGTTCGCAATCATCACTTCGCGGACGCCGGGAATATGCTGGATGGTTTCGCGATAAGAAAGCGGAATGGCCACCGTCAGCGAAACCTTGTTGCGGACTACCAGGCGCAACGCCTCATCGGCGGGCGGTTCGCTCAGGTAGAAGGAATGGAACAGCGCGATCATGACGCCGAGCAGGCACATCGAAACCCCGATACTGACGATGGTCAACGACGTTCTGCGTTTATTGCGCCAGCAATTCTTCAGAATTAAGGGCAGATAGCGCATGGCTTTTGGATCACCCAATTATAACGGGACTGGGAGTCCAAAAGTTCCGCCCGGTAACGAACCGGCCCCGCGCGCCTCCGGCCTTTGCCGGCCCAAACGCCTGCTTTATCGCTCGCCGAGGAAATTCAGCGTGATCTTGGTGTCGTTTTGCACGGGCTGCCCGTTCAGCAGGGTGGGCCTGTAGACCCACTGCATCACGGCGTCGGTGGCGGCCTTGGTCAACAGCGGGTGACCCTTTTCCACCTTGACGCTTTTCACCTTACCGTCCGTGCCGATCGTGGCGGTCAATTCCACCACTCCCTTCACCCCCATCTGGCGTGCCAGTTTCGGATACTCGGGCTCCTTACGGACAATCAGTTCGGCCGTTTTGATCTGACCGCCGCTCACCGTAGGTCCCTTTCGGTCCGGAGCATTGGGCGCCGAAGGAGCCGCCGGTGCGGTCGAGGCGCTATTCAGGTTGAGTCCGGAAATCGCGTTGGAGACTGCCGGCGCGCCTGTGCCGGGTGTGATGATCGGAGCTTCCAGCAGATCGTTCTGCGTGGCCGGACGCAACCGCTGCACCAGGGAAGAAGCGTCGAAGGGCTTGGTGGCCGCGGTCACAGCCGTCGGTTTCGGCTCCTCCACGGGGGGAGCAACTTCGGCGCCGTCAGGCGTGGCAGGCTGCCCGTTCTTAGCGGCGGTAGTCGGAGCGGTTGCCGGGGCCGCCGGCGTTTGTGGCTTCGCCGCCGTGGCAGGCTGGGCCTGAGCGTCGTCGCCCATCGGCGATGGCCGGGTGCGCAAGACGCGGACTGATTCGCTGACCGCATTCTTGCCCTGCCGCGCGACGTCCATCCGGAAGCTGACGTCCGCCGTAATGGGCGAGTACACAATGCTGCCATTGCGCAGTTGGCCCAGATCCATGTCGTAGTTTTCGTGCCGTTCGCCGTCGAAAATGTACAGCACCGCGTGCGACGCGTTCTTGATAGCGTCGGAATCGCGATTCCAGGTCAGCAGAATGTCGGTGCCGGTGCGCTCCACGCGAAGGGAAATCGAGGATCCGCTCTGCCCGCTGATCGGAATCGAACCGTGTCTCAGGAATCCCGGGAAAACAAACAGGCACACCAGGATCACGGCAATGGCGGCCACGATTCCGATCGCCATTCCCTTTTTGCTCTTCTCTTCGATCGCGGGCGCGGCTGTTGCCGCGGGCTTTGCCTCGACCGCCCTGGCCTCCAGTTCCTTTGGCTCCGGTTTTTGTGACTCTACCGTAGCCGGGGCGGAGGCGGCCTTCTCCGGCTCCCTCTCTTTATCCTCGGCCGCAGCCGGTTCCGGTGCGGGGACTGGCGCGGCAGCCGTTTCCTTGGCAGGCGGATCGGCCGCGGGAGGCGCGGCAGGCAGGCTGATCTCGCGACGCGACGCAATCGGCACGATCTGCGCGCGGGCGGCAGACTTCGGAGCCGCCGGCAGCGGAGCCCCGGCGGTAGCCGACGGCGCCGCCGTGGGCGGTGACGCGGGAGGGGTCTCCGCCAGAAGCGGCGACGGGCGATACGAAGAAAGTTGCGAAGATCGGAACGGAAACTCCAGGTAGCTGGCGTCGCCGTTCAGCGCGCTGCCTTCCCGGATAAAGATGCCGGCCGTGCTGGCCTTGGTGGCGTAGGGGCGCACCAGCAGCGCCACCTGGTACGGCTCGCGGAAGAGTGCCTCCAGAAAAGCCACATCCTCGCTGTCCAGCGACAGGCCTTTCCGGGTGTGACTCCGGAAGTATCCCACCACCACCAGGTCGTTCTCACCCTGCCGTTGTTGTACCGCGTATTCGAACCTTCCCATATCCGCGTCCGAAAGCCGATACAACGGCCCCCGGCTGTAATCGCACGAAATCAGTTCGAAGTCTTCAACTGTTACAACCGATGGGGTACCGGGAACTACAGCTCCCAGCAGTAAGCCGCCAATTTCCGATCCCCGCGAAGTAAGTGACCGAAAATTTTCGACGACTTCCTTCTCCAGGCGATCTATCACGCCGTAAGGCAGGTGAACGGAAACAGGCTTCTGCGCGACTTCCCAGAAGTAACCAGGCGCCGAGGAGAACTGCGGTTTGATTCGCTCTGCGCGCGCGGTGGAATCAGTCATTAGCTTGGCCTCCGCCGGGACCGCCGAAAGCGGCCCGTCTCAGGTTAGATTTTACTCGAACTATGGAGTCATTACTATGCTTTTTCGCGGGTAGTTAACCAAATTCAGCGGTCGCACCTGATACTTGCTTAGTATTTATTAACTACTTCGTTTTGAACAATAGTAACCTTAGTTATCATTTCGCTGCTATCCGCACTTATTCTAGTAATTTGAGTTGCCTCTGCCTATAATGAGCGGCAATGAATGGCCGTACGTGCCAGCTTTGCGGCAAACCGCTCAGTAGAATCTGGGCCGGCGGCGGCGGTGACTTCTGTTCGCGCGAGCATCGCAATCAGTACCGCCTGCGCTGCGGCATGGACACCCTCCTGGAGGCCAACAAACACGCCAGCCTGATGCGCCGGCGCGATACTCCGAGGCAGTTTCCGCTGGCTCAACTTCAATCCAACTCCGCGGCCGAGACGCGCCCGTTCGGCCCGATCCGGCCCGCGGTCAGGCGGCCCGAACTGCGCCCACTGCCGGTTCCCACTTCGCTCGCCAATGCCCGGTTTCAGACCGGCGACAGCCGCTTCCTGCCTCCGGCCGCCGCCGGCGCATCGTCCGCACAGGCCCGGTTCGCATCCAGGCCCGGCGCGCGGAGCGCCAACCGGCTGGCGCCGCTGCCGCTGCGTCCCCGGAAAATGCCTGTCGCCCTGGCCCAAGCCGCGGCCGTGCCGGTTCGCTTTAATAGCGACGCCGCACCGGGCGCGCGCAGAAGCTTCGTCATGCTGGCGCACCCCTCGCCCCGCCCGGTCATCTCCGCCCGCGCCTTCCGTTCGCTCGCTCTGGAGCCGCTGGGAAATATCTCCACGCGACGCGCGCACACCTTGAAACTGGCCGGCAAAGTGGGCAACGCGTTTCGCGTTTCCAGCAGCAAAGGATTCCGCCTGCCCAAACTCGCGCTGCGACAGACTGCCAGCGCAGGGCCGGCAACCAACGGCTTGCGGTTCCCGGAGATTCTGACTCTGCGCCGGGCCGCCCACACGGGCCGCTCGATTGTCGCGCACCCTGCGGAGCGGGATTTTCCGGTAGCCGCGGTGTGTCCCCCGGCATTCCACCAGGACAGCCCTCGCGCCGGGTTGGAAAGCGCCGCTCCGCTTCCGCTCTCGTCCCCCTCACCGCGCGGCAACCGGCTGGACCGGCGCGACTTCGCGTGGCGATCTCCCGCGCTGGAAGGACAACTGCTGCTTCGCCGCTCCGGATTGCGCGCCGGGCAGGCTTCCACAGCACCAGGCTGCCGTCCGCTGAAACTGGCTCCCGCCGGGGCCGGGGGGGCTCCCCGCCTGGGACACGCCCCGTTTGAACCTCAGGATAAGGCATTGATCAGCATGTCGTACCCATGGAACGCAAGTAGATAGGATGACTAACTCATGAGCACAGCCATTAGGACCGCCGCCAAAGTTCAGAGTCTTCGCCCCGCCGAGTCGAAACCCGCGCCGGCCGCGTCCGCTCCCGGAGGAGCGGCATACCTGGCCCGTGCCGTCGCATTGCACCTGGCGGGACAACGCGACGAGGCTCTCAAGCACTTGCAGCGTGCCATCGCCGAAGGGTACGTTACGCCGGAGATTCATCGCGCGATGGGCCACATCCAGTTCGAACTCGGAAACTTCGATCAGGCCGCCCGCAGCTACCGTTCCCTGGTGCAAATGAAACCGCAGTACGCCACCGGATGGTTCAACCTGGCGGTCAGCCTGGAACGCCTGAGCTCCTGGGACGATGCCGCCGAAGCCTTCCATAATGCCTGCACGCTGGATCCGAAGCATAACGACGCGCACCTGGGTCTGGCCATTTGCCACCTGCGCACGGAAGATCCGAAATCGGCCCTGTTCTCCTTCGAGCGCTGCCTGGAACTGGCGCCCGACCATGAGGACGCCCTGTTCGGTAAAGCCGCCTCATTGCAGTCGCTCGGGCACGCGGCCGACGCGTCACAGCTTTATCAGAAGATCCTGGAGCGCAATCCGGAATCCGAAGAGTCGCTCTCGAACCTGGTCCTCATCGGCCTGGGCAAAGAGGACTTCGATATGGTGCGGGAATACTCCGAGCGCCTGCTGGAACTGCGGCCCGAATCCACTATCGCCCTGGAAGGGCTGGCCGCCTGGGCCTGCGCCGCCGGCGAACACGCTCTCACCGCGAAGTTCTGCACCCTGCTGGTATCCAACGTTCCCACCCATTTCGAGGGCTGGTTCAATCTGGGCCTGGCCCACCAGAAGTCCGGCCGCTGGGCGCAAGCCGCCGAAGCTTATGAAGAGGCCCTGAAGCAAAGGCCCGAATCCTGCGAAGCCTACACCAATCTGGGGATCGTGCGCGAGCAGATGGGCGACGGGAACGCCGCCCGAGCCGCCTACGACCGCGCCATGAAGGCCAACCCCGAATCGCTCGCGCCCCTCTGGAATATCGCCCTGCTGCTGGAGCACAGCGGCCAGTCGGAAGAAGCCGAGCGCTGGTATAAACAGGTGCTCGAGCGTGCGCCCAAGGAAGAGGAGGCGCGCTTCCGGTTGGGTTATCTGCGGCTGCAGCGCGAAGATTATCGCGGCGCATCCGAGGCCTTCGAAGGCTGTCTCAAGTATCGCCCCCAGTGGCCCGAAGCCTATGCCAACCTGGCGCTGGCATACAGCGGCATGGGCGAGCGCGACCACGCCGAACGCATCTACCAGCGAATGCTGGATGCCGATCCGAAATCGCTGGACGCCATCCGCGGCCTGGCCGCCCTGGCCATTCACGCTTCCGACGTCGACACCGCCTTGGAATACCACGTGCAATTGATTGACCTCGGAGAGCGGTCCCCCGACGTGCTATACAACGCCGGCCTGATGTACGAAAAGGCCGGCCAGCTCGATAAAGCCGTGCGCCTGTACCGCGACGCGCTGGCGCAGCAGCCCGATATGCCCGAAGCATTGCTCAATCTCGGCCGCATTCTGGAATCCAATGGAAGGAGCGATGAGGCCCGGGCGTGCTGGAGCAAAGCGTTGGAATCCGAGCCTGCACTGGCCCAGGGTTACTTCGGGCCTGCCATCGATTAAGTGTTTTCGTTCATGCAGGAGTTCTTCACCTGGTTCGTCTGGCTCAGCCTGTTTGCGCTGTTACAGTATAAGATTTGCCGGAGTTTCCCGGGCATACGTTCCCTCTTTCGAAATGCCTTCATCGCCACCGCCCTGCTGGCGATTCTGCCCGCGACCTGGATTCTGGTTCGCGCGCCGCACGGTAGCCCGCACCTGCTGCCGTTGCTCAACCATTATTTCGGTATCGGCGTCTACGCACAGACTACACTGAGGGCCATCCTGGAGCTCCGGTGGCTGGCCATCGCACCGTTCCGCCTGGGAGCGGCAATCGCGCATTCCGCGCCCGGTCTGACCGAGGAAAAGCAACTGTTAGCCACGATGGCCGCTTTGTCCCAAGCCATAGCCCTTAACAAATCCATGGACCAAGGCAAGGGCCATCGGCCTGTTACCTGGACTTAGTAAGTACCTTGCCCCCTTGCGTACCACTCCCTTACGGTCGTGGCTCCGAGCAGAGCCGCGCGCGTCAGCAAGCGGTCAGCGTACATAGTAAGTAAACCGATCGCCTGTTTTGCCGCCAGCGATCCGCTCTGCAATGCGATACCATCGCAGGATGCCGCGCTTCTCCGTGATGTTATTGCTCTGCGCCGCTCCTGCGTTCGGCCAGGACCCGATGTCCCCGCACTCCGCCCTGGAGCCCCCGGCTGCGGCGGCAGCGGCCTCGCTTGCCGCCAGCACCGGGGATTCGCCGCGCGACCTGCTCACCACCGGCGAAAAGTCCGGCTGGAACCAGACCGCTCCCTATGCCGAAGCTGTCGAGCTTTCCCGCCGGCTGGAACGCGCCTCGCGTTTTGTGAAAGTGCTGGACATCGGCACGACCCCCGAAGGCCGCGGCATGGTCGCGCTCATCGTTTCCAGGGACCGCGCGTTCACTCCCGAATCCGCAGCCAAAACCGGCAAGGCAGTCATTATGATCCAGAGCGGCATCCACGCCGGCGAGATCGAAGGCAAGGATACCGTCCTCATGCTGGTGCGCGATATGACCGTCAGCCGGCGCTTGGACTCGTGGCTGGATCATGCCATCTTCGTCATCATCCCGGTCTTCAATGTGGACGGCCACGAATATTTCAGCCCTTTCCACCGCCCCAGCCAGAACGGCCCGCAATCTACCGGCCTGCGCGCTACCGCCCAGCGCCTCAATCTGAATCGCGATTACATCAAGGCCGATACGCCGGAGATGCGCGCCTGGCTGCACATCTTCAACACGTGGATGCCTGATTTCCTGATCGACAACCACGTCACCGACGGCTCCGACATGCAGTACGACGTCACTTGGGACATGGCACGCAATCAGGATGTCGCCGAACCGGCCGGCGCGTGGGTGCGGGAAAAATTCGTCCCCGAACTCGACAAGCGCATGGCCGCCGACGGTCACCTGGTGGCGCCCTATGGCGCGCTGCGCAACGTGGCAGGCAAACGGGAGTTCTTCATGGAGGTCTTCTCCCCACGCTATTCGCACCTGTATGCCGCCGTGCAGAACCGGCCGGCGCTGCTGGTGGAGACCCATAGCCTGAAGGCCGCCAAAACCCGCGCCTGGGCCAACTACGACATCATGCGCCACGCCATCGACACCATTCTGCTGGATCCCGAAGGGTTGCGGCGCGCCGTGCGCGAGGCCGACCGCGAGATGGCGGGCCGCGCGGGCAAGCGCAGCGCCGCACCGGTTTATCTTGCCGGTAAAGTCAGCGACAAGAGCCGACCGCTGGTGTACCACGCGCTCAAAACGGAACAGTACAAGAGCGAAATCACCGGCGCGAACGTAATCCATTACACGGGACAGCCCGACGACCTCGATACCCGCATTCACGACCAGATCGATACCACCGTCGAAGCGCAGATGCCGCTCGGCTACCTCGTGCCCGCCGCCTGGAAACAGGTGGCCGGCCTGCTGGCGCTGCACGGCGTGGAGATGGAGCGCACCGCTAAACCGATCGAGCGGGAATTCGAAACCTACCGCTTCACCGATACCAAGTTTGCCTCGACCGCCGTGGAAGGCCACGTGGCTGTGGATTTCGAGCCGCACCTGGTCACCGAGCGCGTCCTCATTCCCTCTGGATCTTACTGGGTGCCGCTGGGACAGCGCCGCTCGCGCCTGATCCTGTCCATGTTAGAGCCTCAGGCCCCCGATTCGCTGGCCCGGTGGGGTCTGCTGAATTCCGTATTTGAAGGTCGTGGAGGGTTGGGCGAGTATCTCTCGGAGCCCATCGCCCGCCGCATGATGATGGATTCTCCCGACCTGCGCCGGCAATTTGAACAGAGACTGGCGGCCGACCCAAAATTCGCCGCCGACCGCCAGGCCCGGCTCGCCTGGTGGTATCGGCAGTCCAAGTATCAGCCCGAAGATGCCGGCCGGTACCCGATCGTTCGCGTTTGGGAAAAGAACTGGTAGGACGTGCTTCAGCTTGTCCCGCGAGCGCCGCCCGCCTACTCGCCCGGTGTCAGACGCCCGTTGCCCTTGGCGCGTACCGTGGTGGCTTCGTATGGCGCGTCGAATGAGGCGCTGCCAACCGCCGCCAGTTTCGGACGCCGGTCGTTGTGGGCGCTGCGCCAGTTCACCTTCGGCAGGAACAGGGTGCGATCGATACGATCCTGATATCGCATGGCGATATTCAGCAACGAATCCAGCAGCGATTCCGAGAGCAGGTGAGGCTTCAGCCCGAGTTCCACCAGCTTGGAATGGCGTGCGTTGTAGTAGTGTTCTTCGGCTTCCACACGCGGATCCGGAAGGTGGTCGATTTCCACGTGCAGATCCATTTTCCGGCAGGCCGCCTGCACCATGCGCGCCAGTTCCAGTACAGTGAACTGCTCGGTGAACTGATTGAAGACGCGGCATTCGCCGGCGCGGGCGGGGTTCAGACAGGCAAGCTCGACGCACCGGACCGTATCGCGGATGTCCAGATATCCCCGGGTTTGGCCGCCCCTGCCGTACACCGTCAGCGGATGACCCACCGCGGCCTGTGCGCAAAAGCGGTTCAGTACGGTACCGAAGATTTCATCGTAATCGAAGCGGTTGATCAGAGCTTCATCCAGCGCAACCTCGTCCGTCACCGTTCCGTACACCACGCCTTGATTGAGATCGGTGGCGCGCAGCCCCCAGATCTTGCAGGCAAACATGATGTTGTGGCTGTCATGCACCTTGGACAGGTGGTAGAAAGAACCGGGTTGCTTGGGAAACGGCAGCACATCCTTGCGGCCGTTATGCTCCACGGTCAGATAGCCTTCTTCGATATCGATATTGGGAGTGCCATACTCTCCCATCGTGCCCAGCTTGACCAAGTGGCAATCGGGCCGGAATTCCCGCATGGCGAACAGAAGGTTGAGCGTGCCGACTACATTATTTACCTGAGTAAAGACCGCATGCTTGCGGTCGATCATCGAATACGGAGCGGCCCGCTGTTCCGCAAAATGGATCACGGCATCCGGCGCATGGGTGCGCATCAGCGACGCCGTGAAGTCGTAGTCGGTGATGTCCCCGGAGAGAAATTCGATGGACTCTCCGGTTAGTTGCTGCCAGGCCCGAAGTCTTTCGGGCATCGGCCGGATCGGCGTCAAAGTCTGCACGCCCAGTTCGTGATCCCACTGGCGCCGCGCAAAGTTATCGGCTATTACAACCTGATGTCCCTTCCTGGAAAGATAAAGGGCCGTAGCCCATCCGCAATAACCGTCGCCGCCCAGCACACAGAGCTTCATAAAATAAATGGACCGTCCTTAATCTCCGGAAGTTACAGGAGATAACCCGTATATCCACCCATTCGACTCGGTGTCGTGCTTAACAATTTACAGGAGCAGCACCAATTTCCCCGTGAGCCGATTTCCCAAACCTTGTTAACCGTATGTTATCAACAATAGAGAGGGATGACGGCTAGCCCTTATGGGCTATCGCCTACCCGCCGACACCGTGTGTATTCCATCGTACATCTGCGGATGCTGAGGCGCCGAATGCCCGGCTATTTCGATTCGTCGGTGATCTCCAGGGCATTCAGCGAGGCATAGTTCCGGACGGGCACCAGCGAGATGGTGAGTTTGCCCTGCGGATCCGGCTCCAGGCCGTGGATCGGCAGCACGACGGCGCGGTAGCTTCCATGGGCTTCCCGGAAAATATCGAAGCCGCGGCGGAGAGCGACGCCGTTGCACAGGATGTCGAACACGCGACTGCCCGCACCGCCGCCGGCGAAATTGCCCGGGCCGAACCAGGCTTCCGTGAAATAAAGTGTCGCGCCGTAGCGGCCGGCAGGCACCGGTATGACATACGAGAGATTGCCGTACCGCTCGCCTCGCAGTAATTCGGGGTCCTCGATATTCTGCACGGGGTCGGTCCGAACTACCAGTTGACCTCCGCGCGAGTAACTGTCGGCGTCCCAGGTACGCCCCTGCTTGTCGGTGTAGGGATGTTCCCGCGAGACCAGGCGGATAGGGCGCAGCCTCCCCGGGGTTCCCGGCGTGATTTCGATGGCGCTGATCATGGCCGGGTTGGTCTGGGGATCGAACTTCAGGTGCAGCTTTCCGTCGGCAGCCGGCGCGATGTCTTTGAACGCGCGGACATCGGCGGTGCTTGCGCCCACCTCCCCGATGACGTCGAATCCGTTCAGAATCCGAACGCCGTTGGCGTAGACGTTGAAGATGCGGCTGGTCTCGCCGCCGCCCGCCACGTTGTTTTCGCCGTACAGCGTTTCCGCGAAATACAGGCGCACCTCATACACACCCGCCGGCAGAGGAAGGTCGTACGTAAATGCGCCTTCGCGACGGCTGCGGAACAGACGCGGGTCGCGAGCCGCGGCGATGGGGTGCCCCGCCGATTCGAACACCGCACCACCCTGGAAATAGCGATCGCTCTGCCATGTCTTTCCAAAGCGGTCCACGTAGGTGCCGTCTGGGAGTCCGGCGAGGATTCGAATCTCATTCGGCGGCCCTGCCAACGTTCCGGACACAGGCGCCGCTACGACTCTGTTCGGCTTGGAGGCGCTCATCTTCCAGAGCAGTACACCGGAAAGCGCGCTGGCGGCCAGAGCCAGCGCAATCCAGATGCGGGCGGCGCTTTTCCCCGGCGGTGGCGAAAGCAGCAGCGGCTTGGGCGGCCCGATGTTCACCGGATGGTGCAACGGCGCCACATCCTGCATGGCTGGAACTTCTTCCAGATCGTCGTCCACATCCAGAGCGGGCGGTGCCACCAGGGCTTCCTCGCTGAGACTCGGCTTGGGCGGCAACTGCCGCACAAAGTGCGGGGCGTATTGTCCCGGAGGGATGTCGATCCGCACGCGGTGATCGGCGCCCTCCGCCTGGTAGTATTCCCGCAGACGCTTGCGTAAACGGTGCGCTTCCACACGTACTATGGAATCGCGCTTCTGATCGAAAACGGCCGGCCGGCCCAGCGCTTCTACGGCGATGTTGTATTCCTTGATCTGCTCCGCCGCTCCCTCAAAATACTTCTCGCACACGTAGCTGAGAACGTGGGCCAGATTAGGCGCACGATTGAAGATGCCCGAAGCCAGCACCGATTGCAGTTCGTCTTTTTCCTGGGTGAAATCCGCGGCGGCGTGCATTCTCGCTCCGAGACTGATTGAAGGAAGTATACACGTGGCCAACCTGGGCATTCAAGTCCATTAACAATCTTCCTGCGGTGCGTTAACGCACTCTCCCAGGTGAGCGTTAACGTCGCCCAAAGCGCCACCGATGCCTACTGCTCGAACTTCACCGTCGTGCTGGAAACCGCCGTCGTGCTTCCCTGCTTTGCCGAGGCACGGACCTCGTAACTGCCCACTGGAATGGCTTCCGCCGGGATCGTCATCAGGTACGGAATGCGCCCCTGTGCATCGGCGGCGGGCAGTTGCATGGGCACCTTGGTCAGGCTCTTTCCGTTCAGCAGGAATTCAATTTCCACCGACGGCTTGGCGGCAATCGCAGCGTCCTGATAGACCGTGAAAAACAGCCGGAGCGCGCTGTTGGGGGCTTTCTTGACCACCATGTCCATGGTTGGGGTCACGCTGCCGCCCTGATATTGGAAAGGATCGTTGGGGTCCAGGTCCTTGGCGTTGGGGGCGTAAGACCGCATCGGCATCAAGGTCGAGATGCCGACGCCGGTTCCTCCCGCGGGGACGGTGAATTCCAGGCGCTGAACTCCGGACTTCAGGTTCTCGCGGTCTTCCACAGCCGATTCCAGCACGTATTTGCCGGGCGCCAGGTCCAGCATTGCCTTGTCCAGGAAGTTGCCCATCTTGTGCTGGTCGGCGGTTACTTTGAATGAGCGGTCGCGGGTGATCTTCTGCACTACTTCGCCCTTGGAATCCTTGACCAGCGCCGCTATGGAGCAGTGCACGTCGAGCGAGGCGCCGTTGGCCTTACCCTCCAACTCATGCAGCGGCACTTCCATCAGGACGGCGACTCCGGTCTCGCCTTTCTTCGGCTGCAGCAGCACGGCGCCGGCGCGGTAATTGACGTCGCTCGAAAGCTTGCCGTCGGAGATCAATTTGAGCAGCGGCAATTCGAAGGGCGCCAGGCCGGCCGCCCGCGCTTCCGGCGGCAGGGCGAAGTATCCCGTGCGGGCGTGAATCACGAGGTCCTTGCGGTTGGCGCTGACCGAGAGCTTGCGGAAGGAGGCGTCGTAGTTCTGGATTCCCGGATTGTAGGACACCTCGTAGTAAGCGCTGATCTCCTCGTTCACGTGGCGCAGCGGCTGGCGCAGATCGTTGCTGTCGCCGATCAGAAATCCGCCGGTGGATTCGGCCAGGTCGCGCAGGGGCAGATCGACGTTTGCGCGGGCCGCCACCTCATAGGTATCGCTAGCCTTCATCTGCTCCGGCGTGACGCGATTGTCGCCAATGGTGGTGGTATTGCTTGCTTTTGCGCCGGCGTTCATCTGCCCCATGGCGTCGGCGTTCTGCGAGGCGGTCATGACGCCGCGCAGATCCACGGTATAGAAGGTCACGTTGAAGCCGTTGGCGGTGCTGATCAGGTTGCGGAAGGGCACGTCCAATTCGGGCGTGAGGGTCATTCCGCTGCTGAAATACAGGATACTCTTGCGCCCGGGCATGGGCCGCAGTCCATTCACCAGGGCCTTCAACGCGAACACCGAAAGCCGCGTGCTCTGCGATTGCGCTTCCGCATCCATGCGCAGCATGCCCAGCATCACCGAGGCCAGTTTCGCTTGCAGTGCGCTATCGCCATTCGTGACAGGCTGACCGGCGGTCTGGGTGGCGGCTGTAAGCAGGTTGGCATCCTGGTCCGCGCCGTTAACGGTGGCTCCGCCGAGGTCGCGCTTCAGTTCGGCCATGATCGCATCCGCTTCCGTAGCCAGGCGCGGCGCGCTGACGCCTTGGGTAGCACGGTCGATGGCTTTGGTGAGCGCGTCATGATCCTTGGTGAACTGCTGCAACACCAGCAGGCGCGTATCGATCACCACTACGGAATAGAAGACGTTGGTTCCCTGGTCGCCCTTGATCAGGTCGAGTGCCGCGGTGCGTGCGAGTTTGCGCTGATCGGGCGCGTCGATCGGTTCGAACGCCAGCGTGACCAGGCGGAGCTGACGCAAGGGATCGAGCGGCGTGGAGGCGCCCGTGGCGCTTACCGCTTCCGAGCCTCGCACCAGGCGGAAGCTGAGCAGCGTCTGCTTCGCGCCGTTGTCGCTCACCGTGATGTCTTCGGGCTTGAGGTCCGTGATGGGCTTGCCCTTCTTGTCGCGCACGATGAGGTCCAGCAGGACTTCATCGACGTTGGCCTTCACGGTCGGCTGTTGCTGGGGCCAGGCTGGAACTGCCGCCGCTACGATGAGTACTGCCGGAATCAGATGCTTCATGGAACCTGTTTACCTCCAAGGTGCTCGAGCCGCTTAAAGGCGGCCTGCTCCCGGGCAGCATCCTCTTTCCTGCCAAGACGGCTGTACGCCGTCGCCAGGCTGAAGTGTGCTTCGGGAGCGTTCGGGTTCAGCTTCAAAGTCTGCTCCAGTTCCGCGGCCGCGCGCGCGGGTTCCTCGGATGCAAGCAGCGCGCGCCCTAGAACCAGGTGGGTGGAAAAATCGCCTGGGCCTGCTTTCACGGCGCGCTCGCCGTAGTCCACGGCGGTCTTGATATCTTCGCGCTTTAAGTAAATAGTGCTTAAACTTACCAGCGCGGGAACATGATTCGGGTTGAGGGCAACCGCCTGCTTGATTTCGTCAATCCCGCGGTCGGCATCCTGAATATAAAGGAGAGCGCCGTACCGGAAATGGACATCCGGCTCGGACGGATAAATCGCCAGAAGTTGATCGAATTTCTGGCCGGCGGTCTTGTAGTCCAACTCCATGGCGCTGGCCATGGCGTCTCCGAGCCGGTAAACAAGGTCACGCTGGGAGTCCGGCACTTCGGCGGGAAGCCAGGGCCGCCGGAGGCCCGCAATTCCGGCTGCCGCGATAATCTCCGGCGTCTTTTTGTCGGCCCGGGTCAATTCGGTAAGAATCGTGATGGCCTTTTCGAACGTGCCCGCCTGCGTCAACAGCAACGCGTAGTGCAGCCGCGCGGCGCGTGCCAGTTCGGCATTTTCGTTGAAGCCGGACTGCTCCACGCGGGCGAAGCTGTCGAGGGCCGTGCCGTAATTGCGCAGGCGGTACTCGCAGAGCCCCGACATGGTCCACCCGGGAACGCCATCGGGTTTCAGTTCGGTAAGTTTGCGGAAGGCGTCGGCACAGTCGCGATAGCGGTCCAGGTCATAGGCAATCGAGCCCATGCTCCACAAACCCTCTTCCCAATTCGGCTTGAGCTTAAGGGCTTTCTTGTACAGGTCGACGGCTTTGTCCAGTTCATGCGCGTCACGCGCGGCCTGCGCCTGTTTGGAGAGCAAAGTAAACGAGTCCTGCGCCGTTACGACGCAGGACCCGCAGAACCACGCCAATACCAGGAATACCCGGACCATGTCACTTCATGGTAACTCCCGGCCGGACAGGCCGGAGGTCCTGTCCTACTTAGAAGTAGAATTTGACCGCGGCCTGCACTACGCGATGGCCCTGCTTTTCGGTGGTCGTCCCGAACAGCGGCGTGTTGAGCGCACCCGAATTCGGGTCAAAACCAAGAGTCAGGTTGCTTCCGTTGAACGACCACAGCGGATGGTTCAGGAAGTTATAAGCGTTGAAGCGGAATTGCAGCTTCTTCGATTCGCTGATGTTGAAGTTCTTGAACATCCCCAGATCGGAATTGAAGAAGGCCGGCCCATAAATCGCGGGCATGACGCTCGGCCCGTTCTGGCCCACCGCCCTGGGGAAGGTGAAGCAACTCGAATTGATAAACTGGTGCGGTCCCAGTCCCGAGGCCGGATTGCAGGTCAGGATGGGATTGAGCTGAATATTCGGCGTGCCCAACACCGATATATTGCTGATGATATCGGTAGTCCCAGGCAGCGTCGCGCTGTTGAGATTCATTCCGAAGGCCTCAGTGGAGAAACCCGAAAGGTTGGGGCCGCTTTCGAACTGCGTAATGCCGGAAAGCTGCCATCCGTTGATCAGCCCTTCGAGCGGCTTATTGTGCTTGATGGGACTACCCAATTCGATGGAGTAAGCGGCATTGAATATCTGGGTGCGGTTCGTGGATTGTACGCCGTAGTCGTTGTTCAGATTGAACTGATCCAGCGTCGTGCTGACGATGCCCATGGACTTCCCGAACGTGTAATTCATATTGATGGTATAGCGTCCCTTGGTGCGCACCCAGGTAACTTGCAGTGCGTTGTAGTTAGCCCACGCCTTGTTAGTGGCTAGGTTCAGGTCTGAAAACCCGAGCAGCGGCCGGAAATTGTTGGCGTTCAAACTGTTTGGATCCACGCCTCCGTTTTTGCTGGCGAGCATGGCGCCCACCGGGACCAGGTTGATATTGGAACCGGCGCCACTGCTGATCGGCAGGTCACGGCTCTGATTCCCCACGTAAGCAACCTCCAGCAGGCCGGACCACGGGGTTCGCTGAGACACCGTGAAGCTGTAACTATCGGTGTAGGGCTGCATATTGTCCGTGCTGTCCACCGCCGCGGGGGAAAGAGCCTGGGCGGCGAGATTAATCGACGATAGGTTGCGCGCCAGCAGGGGCACGCCGTTGATATTGTTTGGCAGGCTCAGGCTCTGTACGCCCGCGGCCACATCCAGACCGCTGGTGAACTGGCCGGAGTGGTAGTAGTAACGGCCCCAGCCTCCGCGGAGAACGGTCTTGCCCTGGCCCGTCAAATCGTATGCCAGGCCGAGGCGCGGTTGAAAGAACAGCGCGCGTGTCGGGAAGCCCCCGATCGGCACGTTGGGATCCCGCTTGTTCCATTCAAAGCCGCAATAATCCGTGGGCTGGCAGGTCGACTTGTACTGCGAGTAATTGAAAATGGAGTAACCCGCGCCGGTGCGGTCGATCCATGGCTGGAAGTGCGTCATGCGAAGCCCGAGTTCCAACGTCAAACGCCGGTTAACTTTCCACGAATCCTGCACAAAGCCCTCGTACGTGTTGTACGAAATATCGTTGATCCGGTTGAAGGAAGTCTCGTTGTAGCCGTACAGGTTGCCGTACAGCAGGTCGGCATACTCGTTGCCGAAGGTGTTGGAGTTCCCGTTCCACACCTGCAACTGGCCGTTGGTGCTGTTGTTGGCCGGCTGCGAATTGCGAATCCATTCATAAAAGAATCCGGCCTTAATCGTGTGGGTAGCCCATACCTTGGTAATGGTGTCGCTGAAGCTGGGCATCCACTTATCCGCGTACAACCCGGCCGAAGGACCGCCCGCTTCAAACCCGCCGGGATTGAAAATCAGGCCGGCTTCCTGAGCAGTCCACCCCAAACCGCCGAACGAAGGAATCTGCGCCACACCGTTCTTGTACAGCCCCTGATAACCGTAGCCCACATTCGCGCGGTTTACCTTGGAGGGATCCTGGAAGACGTTGGGGAACCCAATATAGGTGTAGCCGAAAACAAACTCGTTGGTCATCGTCGGACTGAAGACGTGGGTCAGGGACGCGGTAACACTATCGGACTTGTTCTTACCTTCCACCGGGGTAGGATACGGAACCTGGTCCGTCTGCCGCCACCAGAGTCCCACCGGAAACTGCTGCGTTTCGCGCTGCAGATTGTAGCGGACGAACAACTTGGTGTTGTCGCTGATGCTGTAGTCCACGCGCGACATCCATTGCAGATTGTTCTGATTGAAAGTCTCCGCCTGCACGTAGTTGTATCCGCCGGTGGCGTTCGGGTCGGCATTCGGCGAGGGATACAAGTGCATCAGGCTCTGCATGTTCTTGTCGATCATATTGGAGGGAATGATTCCGCCGGGGAACTGCGCCAGCGCGGCCGCGTTCATTTGTCCCGGAGGTCCGCCGGAAGCGGTGATGTTGCCTTCTTTGGCCACTTCGGCCGGCGAGAAATTACCGTTCATCTCACCCGCGGTCGGCATGGTGGCGCGCAGCAGGCCGGTATCCAGAACCTGGTAGAAATATTCAAACCCGCTGAAGAAGAACAGCTTGTTGCGGTCGTGATTGAAGTGCGTGCCGGGGATCAGGACCGGACCGCCGATGGTGCCGCCGGGATAGTAATACTTGTTCTCCGGCCGCGCCTGCCCGCTGGCGTTAAACAGCGCGTCATTGGCGTTCATGGCGTAGTTGCGGGCATAGAGGAAACCCGACCCGTGGAAATCTTTGCCGCCCGACTTAGCCACGGAGGTGATCACCGCCGGCCCCTTCTGATTCTCGGCGCTGAAGTTGGACATCTTCACCTGAATCTCGGAGATCATGTCCGAGTTGGGATTCACCGGCGTATCGCAGTTGCAGCCGGGGTCGGACACGTGCGCGCCATCCGCCGTAATATCCAGGGAGTTGCTGGGGAGACCGTTGTAGGAGAAGGCATTGTTCAGCGGACTCTGGCTCCCGGCATCGCCGTTGGCATTGATGCCGATGGTCTCGCCGCTATAGTTGGCTTTGTTCGAGGTCCCGTTCTGCATGCCGAAGCCGGGCATGATCTTGATGAACTCGGCCGCGTTACTGCCCACCGAAACGTAGTTCTGCAGTTCTTTACCGGTGATGATATCGGTCTTCTCGCCGGAATCTACCGGCGCCACCGTGTCGGCGCCACCCGTGATTTCCACCGTCTGGGTGGTTGCGCCCACGGTCAATTGGGCATCCACGTTGCGCTTATCGCCGCCGTTCAGCACAATCCCGGATACCTTATAGGTGGAGAAGCCCTTCGCTTCAATCGAGAGCTCGTAAGAGCCGACAGGAACGGAAGCGAACGTGAAATAGCCATCGCTGTTTGTCACGCTGTCGCGCAACGAGCCGGACTGCGCGTCTTTGAGGGTGACCTTCCCTCCCGCAACCACCGCCTGCGATTGGTCCGTCACCAACCCCGTCAGTGTGGCGTAGATACCCTGCGCCGCGAGGTTTGTGGCTAGCATGGCAGCCAGCGCGAATCCCACCAGGATTCGGACAGCTCGGAACTCGATTCCCCTTCTCATTTGCACCCCTTTCCCAAGAGCATGCATTTCACGTGGAGCTGGGCTTTCTTGGGCTGGGAGTTAGTATAAATAGACTACATGGGCAAAGATAGGCTAATTCGCGATAGATGCTGTTAACAGACAGGCGCCGCGTCTTCGTTAATTCTCCGGATGCAGGGGACTTACCCGTTCTGACCGGGCAGCATTCCGGTTCTGGTAGCGAAACTAGGGCGATTCTACATGTGCTGGTAGTTATATATGGTTTGTTGTAGGAATTCCCAGCTCCAGCAGTCCTTCCGTTTTTGTGCTAGACATTACGTTAACGAAGCAACTGGCTTAGTAGAATCAAGACGTTAACGGCATACGTTAACGGAGAGTCCGGGGCGTTTCGGACAGGGAAACGGTCGCCTCATGGTAGAATTTGCTACCGGGAGGAGGCCAGGATTCGGTGTTCCAGCGGTACCTGATCTTCGCAGTTTGGGCGGTTACCGCACGGGCCCAAACATCCCCTGCAGTTTGTGATTTTGACACCGCCCTCCGGCATCATCAGGCGGGGGAACTGGCGGCAGCGGCGGCGGGATACCAGGCCTGTATCGCCGCCCAACCGGGACGGGTGGACGCGCGCTCGAATCTGGGCGCCGTGCTGGTGAAACTCGGGCGGTTCCAGGACGCCATCGGCCAGTACGAGGAGGCGCTCAAGCTTGCCGCGCCGGAGGTGGCGCCGAACCTGCGGTTCAACCTGGCGCTGGCTTATTATAAGTCGTTCCAAATCCCTGCCGCGGCCGCGGAGTTGGAAACCTTGTACGCCACCCAGCCGCGGAATTTGAACCTCGCCCTGCTGCTGGCCGATTGCCGCCTCCGCATGGGCGAGTTTCAGGAAGCCGTGAACGTGGCCGCACCGCTGGAAGCGGAACATCGCGACGATCCGGCGTTGAACTATGTTCTGGGAATGGCTTTGATCCGCTCCGGCCGGGTGACGGAGGGACAGACTCGGGTGGACCGGATCCTGCGGCGCGGCGATTCGGCGGAAGGGCATTTCCTGCTGGGTTCGGCTCTTTTCTCCGCCGGGAATTATCCCGCCGCGGTGAAGGAACTCGCACAGGCCGCGGCCATGAGCCCCGAGTTTCCGTCACTCCAGTCGTATCTGGGGCAGGCACTCCTGTTTACCGGCGATGCCGATGGCGCCGCCCAAGCCTTTCGCAAAGAGCTTGCCGCCAACCCGAACGATTTCGACGCCAATTTCCAGCTTGCTTCCATCCTGGCCCGCCGCGGGCAGGCCAGGGAATCGCGCGAACTGCTGGAGCACGCGGTGCAGGTCCGGCCCGGTTCGAAAGAAGCCGCCGCCGCTTTGGCCAACGGCTTCCATTTCAATGCGCCGCCCACTGGCGATCCCGGCGTTCCGGCAGGCGCGCCCGCTCCGCCAATCGGACCGCTCACCTTCACTGGCATGGCGCGCCCCGTGGTGCTGGTATTCGGCAGCTACACCTGCCCGAAACTGCGAAGCTCGGCTGGCGAACTGAAACGCATCGCCGCGCAATACCATCAGCAGGTGGATTTCCGCCTGGTTTACATCAGCGAAGCGCATTCCGCAGCCGGCGCGGAATCGCAATGGCAGAGCACCATCAATCAGCAGGAGGGAATTGACCTGCCGCCCGCGCGCAACCTGGCTGAAAAGCAGGAGCACGCCACCCTCTGCCTGCGCCGGCTGGAGCTTCCCTTCGCCATCGCCGTGGATGGCATGGATGCCGCCGCCGAGCGTGCCTATCAGGCCTGGCCCAGCCGTCTTTATGTAATTGGCCGCGACGGCATGGTAGCCTACCAGACGCGCTTGGGCGAGTTGGATTTCCACCCGGGCGCCGTGGAGGGCGCCATCCGTGCGATGCTAGCCAAAAGAGACTCCGATGCGCACGAGCGTTAGCTGCGCGGCCCGGTTTGCGCGGCTCTTCCTGTGGCTTGCCCTCATCGCCTGGAGCCAGCAGACCCCCGCGGCAGAGGAATTGTTACGTCACGCCATCGCACTCCACCAGTCCGGGGACGTGACGGCGGCGATTCCGGAATACCGCGCGTACCTGAAGCAGGTGCCCGGCAACGTGATGGCGCGATCGAACCTGGGCGCTGCCCTGGCGCGCGCCGGGCTGTACGCGGAGGCCATCGTCGAATACAACAAAGCCCTGGCAGCGCAACCCGGCAATACCCCGGTCCGCCTGAACCTGGCGCTGGCCTATTACAAGGCGGCGGAGATTCCTCAGGCCGCCCAGGAATTGGGGCGGGTGATCGCGGAGCAGCCGGCGAACCGGCAGGCCGTGCTTCTGCTGGCGGATTGCGACCTGCGGCTCGGCGAGAATAAGAAGGTCATTGAGCTGCTCTCCCCGCTGGAGAAGCAATCGCCGGACGATAAGGCGATCCTCTACATGTTGGGCACCGCGCTCATCCGCGACGAGCAGCCGGCGCGCGGCCAGGTGCTGGTGGATCGCATTCTGCGCGACGGCGATTCCGCCGAGGCCCGCCTGCTGATGGGCGCCACCAAAATGAGCGTACATGATTTTGCCGGCGCGCTCGAGGATTTTCAGAAGGCCGTGGAACTGAATCCCAAGCTCCCCGATGTGTACGCATACTACGGCATGGCGATGGCCGCCACCGGCGATACGCCCGGCGCCGCCGTAGCCTTCCGCAAAGAGCTGGATTCGAACCCCATCGATTACACGTCTAACGTGCAGTTGGGAATCCTGCTCAAGCAGGATCAGAATTATACCGATGCGCGCCAGTGCTTCCAACGCGCCATGCACGTGCGTCCCGGCGATGCCGCCGCGCGGTATCAGCTTGCCACTCTGGATCTGCTGGACGGCCGCACCGAAGAGGCGCGCACGGAACTGGAGAAGCTGACCAAAGAGATTCCGCAATTCGTGGAAGCGCATGTTTCGCTGGCGACCGTTTACTACCGTCTAAAACGCAAGGAGGATGGCGACAAAGAGCGCGCCATCGTGCTCCGGCTGAATGCGGAAAAACAGGCCGCCGAACCAGGAGCCAAAGGGAAATGAGGCTGCTCTGCCTGCTGGCGGCCCTTTCCTTCTCCGCCCACGCCGCGGCCGCGGACTCCGCCTGCGCCACCTGCCACGCCGCCCAGACCACGCATTTCCGCGCGACGCCCATGGCGCTGGCCCTCGAAAAGGTGGAGGCCTCCGCCATTCTCGGCAGTCACCCCGAGCTCACCTTCCAGGAAGGCGCGTACAAATCGTCCATATCGCGGAGCGCCGGCGGCAGCATTCTCACGGTCAGCGCGGGAGCCGAAACCCTCACCGTGCCCCTGCTGTGGGCATTCGGCCGCGGGCAGGCCGGACAGACTTACGTTTTCGAATACAATGGCGCCATGTACGAAAGCCGCGTCAGCTTTTATAACGCGCTGCGCGCGTTGGATTTGACCATGGGGGCGCTGAACACCCGGCCGCGGAGCCTCGCCGAAGCCGCGGGCCGCCGCATGGATTCCATCGGCACCCGCGATTGTTTCGGCTGTCACTCCAACGGTGCGGTGTCCGCCGGGAAACTGCACCTGGAGAGCATCGTCCCCGGCGTGGCGTGTGAATCCTGCCACGGTCCGGTGGAGAAGCACGCGGAGGCGGCGCGCACGGGAGATGCCGTGGGGGCGAAGTTGCCGCATCTCGCCGCGCTGTCCGCCGAAGAGCTGTCCGACTTGTGTGGCCGCTGCCATCGCACCTGGTCGCAGATCGCTCTCAACGGCCCGCGCGGCATCAACAATGTGCGCTTTCAGCCGTACCGGCTGGCCAACAGCAAATGCTACGATGCGGCCGATGCACGCATTCGCTGCACGTCGTGCCACGATCCGCACGGCACGCTCGAAACCAACCTGGCCGCCTACGACTCGAAGTGCGCCGCCTGCCACGCCACGGCCCTGCATACCAAAGTCTGCCGCGTGGCCAAAGCCAACTGCGCCGGGTGTCACATGCCGAGGGTGGACCTGCCCGGCGCGCACGCCCGCTTCACCGATCATCAAATCCGCATCGCCCGCGCCGGAGATCCCTATCCGAATTGAAGAGAACCATGCCACGCCTCTTCCCCATCGATCGCAGGCAGTTCCTGATGAGCGCCGCCGCCGCGCTCGCCGCCCGGGCTTCGTCCCGGCCCGTCTTCGAAGAGATCCCGCCGCAGGCCAGCGGCATCCAATGGGTCCATGACAACGCCGCGTCGGTGGATCACTACCTGCCCGAAACCATGGGCCCCGGCTGTGCCTTCCTCGACTACGATAATGACGGTTGGATGGACATCTACCTGGTCAACAGCGGCCCCTGCGATTTCTACAAGCCCGCCAAGCCCATCCGCAGCGCGCTCTACAAGAACAACCGCGACGGCACCTTCACCGACGTCACAGAAAAAGCGGGGGTCGCCGCCAACACGTTCGGCATGGGCGCGGCCGTCGGCGATTACAATAACGACGGCTTCCCCGACCTGTTCGTCACTGCCTACGGCCGGCCGATTCTCTACCGCAATAACGGCGACGGCACCTTCACCGACGTAAGCGAAAAGGCCGGCCTGGGCGCGAAGCTCTTCGAAAATCACTGGACCACCAGCGCCGCCTGGTTCGATTTCGATAACGACGGCCGGCTCGATCTGTTCGTCTGCAGTTTCGTGGACTACGGCACCAACAGCCATTTTTCCTGCGGCGATAACAAGCTGGGCAAGCATTTCTATTGCATCCCGCGCGTCTTCAAAGGCACCTCCAGCCTGCTGTTCCACAATAATGGCGACGGCACATTCACCGAGGTCGGCCGCGGCACCGATATCGAAAAATCGCTGGGCAAGGGACTCGGCGTGGTGGCGGCGGACGTCAATAACGACGGCCGTATGGACCTGTTCGTCGCCAACGACACCGTGCAGAATTACTTGTACATGAACCGCGGCCCCGACGCCAAAGGCAAAACCAAATGGGAGGAGATCGCGCTCGCCGCCGAAGTGGGATTCAGCGCCGACGGGCGTGCGCGTTCGGGCATGGGCGTGGATGCGGCCGATTTCGATGGCGACGGCTGGCAGGACCTGTTCGTCGCCAACGTGGATCAGGAAATGTTCTCGCTCTACAAGAACATGAAGAACGAGACCTTCCGCGACGTCGCCTTCAAGAACCAGGTGGCCCAGGCCACGCGCCTGCTCAGCGGCTGGGGCCTGCGCTTTTTCGATTACGACAACGATGGGGCGCTCGATCTGTTCCTGGCCAATGGCCACCCCGACGACATGATCGACAACTATTCCCAGCAGGTAAAATTTAGGGAGCCGCTGCTGCTGTTCCACAATGAGAACGGCCAACTGCGCAACGTCAGCGCGGACGCCGGACCCATTTTTACCAAAATGTTCC
>JARLGM010000236.1 GCA_031292755.1 Candidatus Sulfopaludibacter sp. | reverse complement strand
CGGCCAATCAACCGCACACCTCCGCCAATGCCGGGTTCGAATTGCATCCCTGGCGGCGGCTCCGCATTCTGGAATCGTGGATGACCGACCGCTATCACGATGCGGCCTCGCCCCTGGTGGCCGAGCAACTGCTCGCTACGCCCCCGGGGCAGGGGCAGAATGCGCTGACCGCGCTCAACTACAGCCAGGCCGTGAATTACAACCAGCAGCAGGTGGGCGCGTTTTTCGATGTGACCTCCAGGATTACCCTGCGCGGCGGCTACCGCTACGTGTGGGGCGACGCCACGGTGCTGGCGGGACAATTGAGCCAGACCGGTCCGCTGGCGTCCGCGTCCCTGCGGCGCAATGTCGCGCTGGGAGGTTTCAATTACCGGCCCTCGGAGAGATTCTCGATGAACCTGGACTATGAAGGCTCATCGAGCGATCGTGTCTACTTCCGGACCAGCTTGAACGATTACAATCGTGGGCGGGCTCGGGCGCGCTACCAGGTGTTATCCTCGCTCTCGTTCCAGGCCAATTTCCAGATACTGAACAATCAGAATCCCGACCCGGCTGTCCGCTACAATTTCCAGGCGCGGGATAACTCACTGGCGGTTTACTGGGCGCCCGGTGGCGGCAAGCGCTTCGCACTCACCGGCGAATATGACCGCTCCACGCTGCATTCCGACATCAGTTACCTCCTGCCTCCATTCCTCTCGCCCGCCATTTCCAGCTATCGCGACAACGCCCACACCGCCACCTCAGCGATCGATCTCACCCCGCCCCCTTTTCGGGGCATCGCGCCGAAATTGACATTCGGAGGATCGCTGTTTGTTTCTTCGGGCAGCCGTCCCTCGCAGTTCTATCAGCCGATGGCGCGTGTTTCCGTTCCAGTCACGAAGCACATTTCGTGCAACGCCGAGTGGCAGTGGTATGGTTTCGCCGAGCAGTTCTATCTGTATGAAGGTTTCCGCACCCATATGTTGCTTGTGGCTTTGAGGCTTGCCCGCTAGCTCTCTCGTGTACCATGGTCACAGTAACGGAGGTTTTGCATGGCGGATATGAATCGCCGCAGGCTGGTCCAATCGCTGGCGTTTGCGGGATTGGGCTTGCGTCTTGCCGGCGGGGCGGGCGCCAACACCAGGATCGGTGTCACTGACTGGAACCTCAAGCTCGGAGCCAACCCCGACGCGCTGCCGCTGGCCAGCCGGATCGGCTTCGAAGGCATTCAAGTCTCGTTCGGCAGGCGGATCGTCAATGGCAAGATGCCGCTGGACGATCCGGAAATCCTCTCCCGCTACCTGAGCCTTTCCGGCGAACATAAGATTCCGATTAACGGAACCTGCGTGGACCGGCTGCACGACAACGGCTTGAAGAGCGACAAACTCGCCGTCAAGTGGTCGCTGGATGCGATCCGGCTTACCAATGCGCTGCATACGAAGGTGCTGCTTCTGCCGTTCTTCGGAAAATGGGCGATTCAGAACCGGGACGAAGGCAATGCCGCGGGTGACGCCCTTCGCGAAATCGCTCCGGAAGCCGAAAAAGCTGGTGTGATCCTGGGAATCGAAGATACCGTCTCCGCCGAGGACAACGTCCGGATCATGGACCGCGCGAAGTCGAAGAACGTGTCCATCTATTACGATGTCGGGAACTCCACGCAGGCTGGGTTTGACGTCGTAAAAGAGATTCGCTGGCTGGGCAAGGACCGCATCTGTCAAATCCACCTGAAGGACAACCCTCATTATCTGGGCGAAG
The DNA here is from genome assembly GCA_031292755.1 of Candidatus Sulfopaludibacter sp. Lineage (GTDB taxonomy): Bacteria > Acidobacteriota > Terriglobia > Bryobacterales > Bryobacteraceae > Sulfopaludibacter. Next base: position 6,361 of record JARLGM010000236.1, on the reverse strand, counting down.
GCGCCATCGCGTTTCCGCGGGTGATGGAAGCCATTCGCGAGATCGGCTTCACCGGGTCCGCAAACCTCGAAACCGATACGCAGGCGGGATCCAGCGTGGAAGCGGACATGAGCAGGAATCTGTCCTACATTCGGCAGGTGATGGGCTGACCGGGCGCGGAGGGCCGCTTCGCGCCGGAGCGGGTTTTTGATAGGATGATCGGCAACTGCACTTATGAGAAAGCTGCTCCGCCTGGCCATTCCGGCTTCGCTGATCGTTCTGGCGGTTCCCGGGTTGCGACCCGCCGGGGAAACCGATTTTGCCGGCCAGATCCAGCCGGTTTTCGCTGAATCCTGCTATGCCTGCCACGGGCCGAAAGTACAGATGGGCGGTCTGCGCCTGGATGCCAGACCTGCCGGCAAGTTCATTGTTCCGGGAGATTCGGCGAACAGTCTCATCATCCAGCGAGTCACGTCCTCCGATACACACACCCGCATGCCGTTAGGCGGCCCACCGCTTGCGCCGGAAAAGATCGAACTGCTTCGCCAATGGATCGATGCCGGCGCGATATGGCCGGAAGTTTCGGCCGCCAAAGCTCCCGACGCCCGGCGGCACTGGGCGTTTGTAGCGCCCGTGCGGCCGGCGGTGCCGCACCCGGCCACCAGCGAGTGGGCTCGTAACCCCATCGACGCGTTCGTCCTCCAAAAGCTGGAAAAGGAAGGTCTGAAACCTTCGCCGGAGGCCGACCGCGCCACGCTTTTGCGCCGCCTGAGCCTCGACCTGGTGGGTCTGCCGCCCACACCCGCGGAACTCGATGCGTTCCTGGCCGATCGCAGTTCCAATGCCTACGAAAAGCAGGTGGATCGTCTGCTGGCCTCGCCCCATTACGGCGAGCGATGGGGGCGCGTATGGCTGGATGCGGCCCGCTATGCCGATTCCAACGGATATGAAAAGGACGCGCCGCGCCTGGTGTGGTTCTATCGCGATTGGGTGATCCATGCACTCAATCGCGATTTGCCGTACAACGAGTTCGTCATCGAACAGATTGCCGGCGACCTGTTGCCCAACGCCACCCAGGATCAGAAAGTGGCCACCGGCTTCCTGCGCAACTCCATGATCAACGAAGAGGGCGGCGTGGACCCCGAGCAGTTCCGCATGGAGGCCATGTACGACCGCATGGACGCCATAGGCAAGGGGATTCTGGGCGTCACTATCCAGTGCGCGCAGTGCCACAATCACAAGTACGATCCGCTGTCGCAGGAAGAGTACTACCGCATGTTTGCGTTCCTCAACGATACGGACGAGGCCAACGTGGCGGTGTACACTCCCGCGCAACAGCAGAAGCGCGCCGCGATTTTCCAGCGGACCGAAGAGATCGAAGCGCAGTTGCAGCACCGTAATCCCGGCTGGCAAAAACGGATGGCGGTATGGGAAGAGCGGGTGCGCTCGCTCCAGCCCGAATGGCGCGTGCTGAGCCTCACGGTGGACGACATCTCCACCGGCGGGGAGCGCGAGTTGCGGCTGAAAGATGATTCGATGCTGGCGCAGGGATACGCCCCCACCAAGCACACCGTGGAGTTCACCGCGAAAACTGATCTGCCGCGCATCGCCGCGGTCCGTCTGGAACTGCTCACCGATCCGAATCTTCCCAACGGTGGGCCGGGCCGTTCCCTCAAGGGCACGGGCGCGCTCACCGAATTTCTGGTGGACGCCGCACCCGCCGGGACTCCCGACAAATTCACAAAGGTGAAAATCGCCCGGGCGACGGCCGACATCAATCTGCCCGAGACCCCGCTGGAACCGAAATTCGACGACAAGAGCGGCAAGCGCCGCGTCACCGGCCCGATCGAGTTCGCCATCGACGGTAAAGACGAAACCGCGTGGGGAACCGATGCCGGTCCGGGATTGCGCAACCAGCCGCGCAAAGCCGTCTTCCAGTTCGAACAGCCGGTGACCAACCCGAACGGCACGATTCTGCGTCTGCGCCTGAAGCAGAATCACGGGGGCTGGAACTCCGACGACAACGAGAACAACAACCTGGGCCGCATTCGACTTTCGATTACCTCCGCGCCTGATGCGGTGGCCGATCCGCTGCCGCGGAATGTGCGCGATATCCTGAGTATTCCACGGGAACAGCGCTCGCCCGCGCAGGTCCGGGCGGTGTTCAGCTACTGGCGCACCACCGTTGCGGAATGGAAGGCCGAGAACGACGCCATCGCCGCTCTGTGGCGCGAGCATCCTGAAGGAGCGCTGCAACTGGTTCTGGCAGATCGCAGCGGAGACCATCGCCAGACGCATATTCTGAAGCGCGGGGATTTTCTCCAGCCGGAGCGAGCGGTGGAGCCCGGCACGCCGGCCTTCCTGCACCCGCTTCCGGCCGATGCGCCGCGCACCCGCCTGACCTTCGCCAAGTGGTTGGTGGATCGCCGCTCGCCCACCACGGCGCGCTCCCTGGTGAACCGCATCTGGCAAGCCTACTTCGGCACCGGGATCGTGGCGACGGCGGAGAACCTTGGCACGCAAGCCGAGCCGCCGTCGAATCAGGAACTGCTGGACTGGCTGGCGGTGGAGTTCATGGATTCGGGTTGGAGCCTGAAAAAGTTGCACCGGCTGATCGTGACTTCGTCGGTGTATCGCCAGTCGTCCAATATCTCGCCGGAACTGCTGGCCCAGGATCCCGACAACCGCCTGCTGGCGCGCGGACCGCGTTTTCGGGTGGATGCGGAGATCGTGCGCGACATTGCTCTGGCGGCCAGCGGTCTGCTCAATCCCGAAGTGGGCGGCCCCAGCGTGTATCCTCCGGCGCCCGCGGTCCTGTTCCAACCTCCGGCCAGCTATTCGGCCAAGACCTGGGCGACCGCCACGGGTCCGGATCGCTACCGCCGCGCGCTCTACACGTTCCGCTTCCGCTCCGTGCCGTTTCCGATGCTCCAGGCGTTCGATGCGCCCAACGGCGAAATGTCTTGCGTACGGCGCGCGCGCTCCGATACGCCGCTGCAGGCGCTCACCACGCTCAACGAGCCGCTCTTCGTGGAATCCGCGCAAGCCATGGCGATCCGCGTTATCAGGGAAGGGGGAGACATTGACCGCGACCGCATCGCATATGCCTTCCGGTTGTGCACCGCCCGCCGGCCCACCCCCGAAGAGACCGATGTCCTGCTGAAGTTGCTGGCGAAAGAGGACCAGCGCATCGCCGATGGCTGGCTCAGTGCGCTGGATTTGACCGGTCTGGGCGCGGGCGGCGGTGCGTCACTGCCCGCCGGCACTACGCCCAGGCGATACGCCGCGTGGACCGCCGTGTCGCGCGTCATCCTGAACCTGGACGAGACCATTACCAAGGAGTAGCCCATGAATTGCTATGACCACCGGTACCGCAACATGCACCCCGCGCAAGTGACGCGGCGCTGGTTTTTCGAGCAGTGTGCCGTAGGCCTGGGAGCCGCCGCGCTGGGTCACCTGCTGGCGGAATCGGGCTACGCGTCCGGTGATCCGCTGGCCCCAAAGGCGCCGCAGTTCGCGCCCAAAGCGAAGCACGTGATTTTTCTCTTCATGGCCGGCGCGCCCAGTCACCTGGAGTTGTTCGACTACAAACCGCAGCTCGCGAAATACGATGGCACGCTGCCGCCGGCGGATTTGTTGAAGGGCTACCGGGCGGCGTTCATCAATCCCAACTCGAAGCTGCTGGGTCCCAAGTTCCATTTCCGCCGCTACGGCCAGACCGAAACCGAAATGGCGGAAATACTACCTTTTACCGGCGAGATCGTGGACGATATCGCCATCGTCAAATCGATGGTCACCGACGCGTTTAACCATGCGCCGGGACAGCTTCTGATGAACACCGGCACCATGCAATTCGGCCGCCCCAGCATGGGCGCATGGGTGCTGTACGGGCTGGGCTCGGAGACTAAGGACCTGCCCGGTTTCGTGGTATTCAGTTCCGGGGCGAAGGGGCCGAGCGGCGGCGATAGCTGCTGGGGCAGCGGTTTTCTGCCTACCGTCTATCAGGGCGTCGAGTTCCGAAGCGGCGGCGACCCGGTGCTGTACCTGTCGAATCCGCCGGGCGTGGACCGGCAACTGCAACGCGATTCGCTGGACGCACTCAATCAACTGAACGAAATGCGCGCCACCGTCACCGGCGATCCGGAAATCGCCACCCGCATCAATTCCTTCGAGATGGCGTTCCGCATGCAAGCCGTGGCGCCCGAATTGATGGACATCTCCAAAGAGCCCCAAGAGACGTTGGAACTCTACGGCGCCGAACCCGGTAAGGCATCCTTCGCCAATAATTGCCTGCTGGCCCGCAGGCTGGTGGAGAAGGGCGTTCGCTTCGTGCAGTTGTATCACGAGGCGTGGGATCAGCATTCCAACCTGGTGAAGGATCTGCAAAAGAACTGCCTGAATACCGATCGCGCGGCGGCGGCGCTGATCAAAGACTTGAAGCGGCGCGGACTGCTGAACGAAACCCTGGTCATCTGGGGCGGTGAATTCGGCCGCACACCGATGGTACAGGGCGGGTCCGACGGGCGCGACCATCACCCCAACGCGTTCACCATGTGGATGGCGGGCGGCGGCATCAAGCCCGGAGTCCGGCTCGGTGAAACCGACGAACTGGGCTTCAACGTGACGAAGGACCGCGTCCACGTGCACGACCTGCACGCCACCATGCTGCGCCTGCTGGGCTTCGATCATACCCGCCTGACCTATAAATTCCAGGGGCGGCCGTTCCGGCTGACCGACGTGGCGGGCGAAGTCGTACCAGCGCTGCTAACCTGACGCCTGGTCGGAGAGGTCCAAGGGCCGGAAAACTCCGGCGGTCGCTTGTGCGTCTTTGCCCTGACGGGAACATCGCCTCAAGGGATGATTACCGTGCCGTCGATGTTACGCTCCGTACCGTAGGCCCCGCCATTGCGGCCTTCGACGATAGGATACTTCGCCGCCATCTCCTCGTTGATATCGATTCCCAGGCCCGGCCGGCCGCTGCCGTACATGTAGCCTTTCCGGATTTCCGCCGTTCCCGGCAGCATCTCGTGTACCTGCGGCGGGAAGTGATTCTCTTCCTGAATGCCGAACGCCGGACTGGAGATATCCACGTGATACGCCGCCAGTTGGTTGACCGGGTCATTTTCGCCGCCCTCCTGGAACGCGGTCTTCAACCCGAACACTTCGCACACAGTCGCGATCTTCCTGGCCTGCGTAATTCCGCCGATCGCGGTGACTCGCGTGCGGATGAAATCAACCGACCGCTCAGCGATCAGCGGGTAGTATTCCGCCGGGTTCGAAAACACCTCGCCCACAGCCTGAGGCGTGGCGCACACCTTGCGTACTTCCTTATACCAGTCGAGCCGCTCGGGCGCCAGTAGATCCTCGACGAAAAACATGTGCATGGGCTCCATCTTCTTCGCGAATAGAATGGCGTTCGTACCCTCCAGGTGAGAATGGACGTCGTGCAGCAGTTTGGGCCCGAACCCAACCTTGGAGCGGACATATTCGAACACCGCCGGAATGGTATCCACATACTGATCTTCGTCGAATGCCGGACCCTGGTAACCGCCCTCCACGCGGCTTCCCTGGTTAGCAGGAATGAATCCGCCGCCGCCGTAACCCTCCGCGTATTGCAGCCGGATATGACGGTAACCGCTCTCCGCCGACTTCGTCACCGCTTCCACGCATTGTTCCTTGGTGCGGCCGCTCACGTGGTCGTAACAGGCAACGGCGTCGTGCGCCCGGCCTCCCAGCATCTCGTACACTGGCATCCCGGCGCGCTTGCCCTTGATATCCCACAATGCCTCGTCCATCGCGCCAAGCACCTTGTTATTCACCGGCCCGCTACGCCAGTAAGTGCGATAATCCGCGCTGTTCCATAGGTCTTCGATGCGGTCCGGGTCTTTGCCGATGAGCCACGGCTTGAGATGTTTCTCCAGAGCCGTCGCCACGGCCAGCGTCTGGTAGTTATCGTTGGCGGATCCAATTCCGTAAAGTCCGGGTTCGCTGGTGATGATCTTCAGGAATATCCAGCGGTAATTGCGGCCGCCGCTGGTGGCGATCACTTTGACGTCCTTGATCGTGATCGGCGGCAGTCCCTTCAGACGGCTGGTATAGTCATCGGCCGCGGCGGCAGGCATCGCAGGGGCGGCAAGCAGTGACTTGAGAAAGTTCCTACGTTCCATGTGGCTCCTCGGGTTGCTTACTATAAAGTCAACTGTATCGCCGATCCCACACGGTTGTGAAGCACAACCTTGCGCCTCGCCGCCTTGCTCGCGTAGGCTTACATTCAGAATGCCTCGCTCACCCTCGTGGACGCGCACGGTCATCGCCCTGGTGATTTTTGGGGGTGTGGATCTCATACTGGACATTGACATTCAAGGCCCGCGGACACGGTGAA
>JARLGM010000235.1 GCA_031292755.1 Candidatus Sulfopaludibacter sp. | reverse complement strand
GGAACAACGTACGTTCCCTTCGCGGTGTAGCGCGCCCGGCGAAACTGCGCGTGCACGGTCTTGGTGTCGGTCGGACTCGGGGCAGGCAGATCGTGCTGGACTTCGACGGCCCTGGTCTTGATGTTGACGATCATCAATTGGGGCGGAAGACCGTTCTGGACGAACAGCACCTTGTCCAGGCCGATTGGCTGGCAGGTGTGGATTTCGGTTCCCGCGGGGGCGTCGTAGCGCCACACGACTTGTTTCTCCGGGGTCACCTCGGCAACGTATTGCATGCGGCTAAACAGAATATTGCCATTGGAAAGCATCCACACGTCGTCGTATTCCCATCCGGGTCCGGTGGAATAGGTCCAGATGATTTTGCCTTTGTTGACGAGGAGCATCTTGTTGTATCCTTCGCCGACATAGAGCATCGGGTGCTGAGCGATTCCGCTGCCGGGCAGGTCCGGCGGGATCGGGAGGTCCCACAAGCGGCGCGGGACCTCGATCTCCGCCGGTCCCAGAGCCGGTACACCGGCCGCGGTGAACCGGTTCATGAGAGCCATCAGCGGCGCGCTTCGGTCTGATGCAGCCAGGCACGCCACGAACAGCCCCGTCGCGAGAATGAATAACAGCGGGAAGACTCTATCTCGCATGCCGATTCTCCAGCCTCAGGCGAACAGGCTCTGCGCGCCCGCCAGGCGCTCGGAGACGTGGACGCCGTTGGGGCATCGCACCGCGCAGGAAGCGCAGTCGCCGCACCGTAAGGCGCGCGCCTCTTCCGGCAGCGCCAGGAAGCGCTCGCGGCCCAGAGCGAATTGTCCATAGAAATCGGCGTACGCCAGATACCGGATGGTTTCCGGAACCGGCACGTCCTTGGGACGCTGGCCGCTGCACTGATGGCACATCCGGCAGTAATAAGGCCGAATTTCCTCGTCGACCCGTGCCGTAGGGGCTTGTGACGCCTGGTACGCCGGAGTGCTTGCCAGACCGGCAACGGGAAGGCTCAACCCGGCCACAAGGAAGTTTCTACGTGAGGAATCCGTCTCCATTCAGTCTTCTCCGTAGCCGAAATCCTGATATCGGATGTCCGGCTCTGATTTTGTCTATACCCGGCAAGATAACTATTCGTAGCGGTAGACCACCACTCGAAGAACGGTATTCGGGCGGAGCGAGAGGATTTCGCCCTGGCCGATATCGTCGCCGCCGAGTTGGCGCACCACCACCCACTTGCCCTCCACGAACTTGCCTTCCTGGACGATGCCGAGTCCGACGGTTGCCGGCCCCGGCGTATTCGGCGTGAAAGCGATCCGGAAGCCGCCCCCGCCCAGATAGTACTCATCCGGTCCCGCGGCGATCAGGATCGCGGCCGCTTCCATGGGAGTTTGCGCGGCGTTCCCGCGGCCCGGTGGACCGGCGGGAGCCGCGGCCTGAGCCTGCTGCGCCGCTGCCGGTTGGGGTGCGATCGGCACCCGGTTCCTCCCGGTGTAGGTGAGTTCCAGCGTATAGTTCCCCAGGCGAACCCGTTGCGGCGCGTCGCCCTGTTTCATCCGCACCGTGGTGATGGAATCCTTGCCCTGGTGCGCCGCAATCATCGGGGCCATCTGCGAAACCAGGCGGTAGACCGCGGCCAGGTCGCTGTCGGCGCTGACGTTCCTCTCGATCCCGAACGGCGAATAGCCGATTGCGCCGTACTTGCCGAAAGCCGTCAGGACGTTGCCCGCATTCGCCCCGGTTTCCGGGATGAACAGCGGGTTGCCGTTGCGTGTGAAGCGGCCGCAGACCTCGTCGAAATACTGCAAGTAAAGATCGGGAGCAAGAATGTCGATTGCGGGCGCGCCCGCGCGCCACACGTCGTGCACCTGCGGCAGAGGACCGCCGCTTGGATAGGTTCCCGGCCAAGCCATGTTCGGTTGCTGCAGCCACCCGTTCACGAACATGGGGATGTCGTACTCGGCTTTGCCCTCGGCGACCACCTTGCCCACGTACCGGGCGTATTGCCACGCCATGAAGATCTCGTCCACCGGCCAGTGCAGTTTGCGCCAGCCGCTCTGGTACTCCTCCTGGCTCAGCGGGGGACTATTGGTCTGGATGGGCACATCCACGCTGTCGGGCTTGCCTGGGCCAAAAACCTCTTCCCACGTTCCGGAGACCTTGTAGCCGTTCGCTCCCCAAACCTCGCTGAGTTCCGGCGCCAGAGTCTGTTTGTGCTGCTGCAGATAGTCCATCAGTTCCTTCGGCACTGGTCCGGCAAAAGCTTTGTTGGCCGGCGCGGACCGGTCGCGCGAGTCGCGCAGCACGCCCACTTCGTTCTCCACCTGCATCATCAGTACGGTGTGCTGCCGTCCATCCGCCTCCTTGATGTGCCGCATCAGGGCGCGATAGGCCCGCGCATCCGCGTCGCGGCTGGCATCGGCGAAGGTGCTGAGCAACTCGATGCTCTTGCCCCCGTTGATCTGAATCCGCGGGAAGCGCTTGTATTCCTGCTTCACCCAGAGCGGAGGGTAACTCGAAAGGCCGTTCTTCCAACTTCCGAACCACAGGAACACCAGTTTCAGATTGTTCCGCCGGGCCTCCTGGATGAGGCCATCGACCAGCGCGAAATCGAAGCGCCCTTCCTCGGGCTCCAGTTGCGCCCAGGATACCGCCGCCAGCACACAGTTCAGATTGCCCGCCACCAGCCTTTGCCAGAGGGGCTGCATATTCTCCAGGCTGCTGGCGGTATTGTTGCCCAGTTCTCCGGTGACCGCGAGAAACGGCTTCCCATCCACGATCAACTGCGTCGCCGCGCCCTGCTTCCGCAGATGCGGCACCCCTTCGGCGGTCTGTGCGTAGCCCTCGACCGCCACCGCACCCGCGAGGCATGCGAATGCGAAGCACGAACACACTGTCAGTTTCATCTTTGTCTCTCGCCTGCAAACTACTGGAACTTCATCGGAACGGAGATATCCCAGCCGGCCTTTGTCAACTGGTCGATGCTCTTGACCATTGCGCCGTTCCACTTGACGTTCTTAAACAGGATCGGAGCGACGTTCTTCCCCGTTATCTTCGCGGGCCGGCTCGGCGTATAGAACGTGCAGTTCTCGAATACAAAATTAGTTAACACCGAATCCCCGCCATCAATGTAGATCTGCCCGCCGTCATGCTCCCACGTGCAGTTGATGAAGTGGAAATCGTCCAAAGCCTGCCTGCTGCTGGCTCGTGTGGGATATCCCCGCCCCGTAAAGTATGCCGGCGTAAACTGAATCCAAATGGCGAACTTATTCTGGGTCGCGACGAAGTTCACGTCCTCGAAGCGCACGTGCCTGGCTGCCGGGATTCCACCATAACCAAGAACCAGCGACGACGTGTAGCCGTAATTCACAAACCCCTTCACCACCACGTCTTCGAGTCCGGCGCCGGCGCCGCCGTAGAAGGCAAACGTATCGTCCATGGTCATGGAGAACCCGTTTTCCACCAGGATATGCTTGCTGCCTCCGGTGAAGTCATAAGCGTCGTCATGGTACTGCTGCTTGCGGTTGATCAGCTTGATGTTCCTGCTGGTGAAACCGTCGGTGTTGCTGACGGTCACGGTCCAATAGGCGCTCCGCAAAAGGAACAGATCCTGGAAGGTGACGTTTTTGCAGTTGTTGACCACATAACCCTTGACGCCATTTCCGTGAGGATCATTTACTAATCCCTCCGCCGTCCGGGCGCGGCCATCTCCCGTGTCCGGCTGGATATCGTGCCACAACCACGGATAGCCTTGCATGTCTACAGTTCCCCGGCCCGCCAGGCTGGCGTTTTCGACATTGTTAAAGACGAACAGCGCCCGATGTACCCTGCCCCCGCCGCCCGTCGTCCCGGGCGGCAAAACGTAATCCGCGTTTTTGGTCGACCCTTTAATCGCGGCGCCGCTTTCGACGTAAAACTTGACGTTGCTCTTCATCATCACCAGGCCGGTCAGGTACACACCGCCCTTCGGGAAAAAGAGCACGCCGCCCCCAGGCTTGGCGGACACGTCGCTGATGGCTTGATTGATCTTCGCGGTCTCGACCGTTTTGCCCGTGTTGTCGATTTTGTAGTCCGTGATGTTGACCACGTTGGGATCGCCGAGTTTAGGAGCGTTCGCCTCGGGCGCGTCGGCAAACAACAACAATCCCGTGCTGGAGAAGAGCGGCTCTTCGTTGATGAAGATCACCAGGTAGCGGGGCCGGTCCAGGTCGAAGCTGACCGTATTGCCGTTGATCTGCGGCTGGATGTTGTAAGCGAGCGGCCGGATGTAACAGGTGCGCACATCGCGCTCGCTGATGAGCGAGGTAATCGTGACATGAACTTTGCCCGTCATGCTGAAACCGGCATAGTCCATCCAATTAAACTGGTTGTAAGTCGGATAGCGGTACGCAAAGATGGGCTGGCCGTCCACTGTCACCTGATAAGCCAGGCTCGGCGATGCCCCCGGATAGGGAGGAGTCGCGGTGGCCGCGGCGAAGCTTGCCGCCGGCCAGAGCATCGAGAACATGAGAATCGCCGCTCCTGCTGACCGTTTTGCCACTGTGTTCATCTCCTGATTGCCTGCCGGTCCGCCAATTTGCGAGGACCGCCGGGCGCGGGCTAAGTTACGTCAAGAGCGGCGTCTGGCGTAGGGGGAAGAGATGCATCGGGTCGAAGGCATTCCACCCTGGAGCGCTAAGATTAGCAGGCATTCGCGACAGCAACAAGGGGTCTGGGGCGCGCCGGGAAACCCAGCGTAAGGTGGCTTGCCGTTTTGGGTTTGCCGGCCGCGCGGCGATATTCGTGCCCGGCATAGCCATTGTGGGCCGGGCCCGGTATTCTTCTGAGAAGAGGGGGCCTCGTCTCCATAATCCTTGCGCAAGCAGCGGCGTACCGCAGGACCGGGGCCTCCTGGTTGCCTGCTCTGCCGGTGGCTCTCGTGCCGCGGCACACCAACCGGCCATATTTCAAGGATAAGCTCCGCATCGATAAGTATGGCTACATGCACGCGCCGGTCAAGCCCGGCCTCGGCTATGAGTTCGATCGCGGCGTGCTTGATAACATGATGCTGCGGGTGGAGAATTAGGAAGAATCGTCATGAGGGGACACAGTCCATCGCGACGTAAATTCGCCGGCGGTACCATTTACTCATCCTAGCGCGGGGCAGTGAAACCCTTCACGGCCAGTACCGTTTTCGCCGCTACGCGCTGCGTTGGATGCTGCGGCGCGCAACCCGCGTGATCGCGGTCGCCGAGAACCTCCGCCAGTTTGCCATCTCCTGGGAGCGCCTGCCGGTAACGTGGTGACCATTCCAAATGGTATCGACGCCGCGACTTTCTGCTTGCGGGATAAGACGGCTTCTCGAAGCCGGCTGGGGATTCCCGCGGCGCGCAGGCTGATCGTATCGGCTGGACACTTGATTCGCGGCAAAGGGCACCAGCACGTCATCCGCGCGGTGCGGTCGCTCGTGGACCGTGGCGCGGACGTCGACTTGCGCATCGCCGGTGACGCCGGCCGGCTGGAGCCTTGCGAGCAGGAACTGCGCCTCCTGGTTGTGGAACTTGGCATTCAGGAGCGGGTGACGTTTCTGGGGCGCCTGGCTCCGCCCGATCTGTCGCAGTGGTTGTCCGCCGCCGATCTCTTCTGCCTGGCCAGCGGCCGGGAAGGCTGGCCCAACGTCGTCAACGAAGCCGTTGCCTGTGGCACTCCCGTGGTGGCCACTGCGGTGGGCGGGGTGCCGCAGATGATTCCAAACCGGCAGTACGGCCTGACTATTCCGCCGGAGAGTGTACACTCCCTCAATGGGCCCCTGGCCCAGGCTCTGGAGATGCAATGGGACCGCCACGCCAGAGCCGCCTGGGGGATGTCGCCGTCTTAGTTAAGTTAGGAGCAGGTGGCGCGGGACGTGGCCGCCGTATTCCGTTCCATCGTGCCCCCCGCGTGAACCGGTCAGATCTTACCGGACAGCCAGTACCAGAGTAGCCCGATCCACTCGTGCAGATTGTCGCCGTTCACCAACTGCGGTCTGGCTCCCGGGATGAAAGCCCGCCAATTCCAGCTCGTTTCCAGCGTGCGGTAGCCGAATGGCGCCGGCACCACGGTCACGCCTTGTTTACGGAAGGATTTCTCGGCGCGAAGCATGTGGTACGCTTCGGTCACCAGGGCAGCCCGGCGGATGCCGTGAAGCCGCAGGATGGCAGCCGTGTTGCGCACATTTTCATACGTGGAAGTGGAATTCTCCTCGGTCCAAACCTGATCCGGCGGCACTCCCTCGCTCTCCAGCACGTGCCGCATAATGCGCGAGATCACGATTCCTTCTTCCGTTTTTCCCCCCGACGCGACGATCGGTACCGCATGCCAGTGATGGTAGAGCCAGGCAGCGTGCCGGCAGCGCAGGTAGGTGCTGAAACCCGCTTCCGGTTCCGGCTGAGATGCATTGGGGGGAACCACGTTGGCGCTCAACACCACAATCGCTTCGGCGCCGCCGGCCGGGAACGCCGCCACCGGATAGAACCACTCCAGGGTGCCCGATGTGAGCCAGGCGAACGGCGCCCACGACCACAAAAACAGGCCGGCCCACGCAACCAGCGCGATCCGCCACCAGGTCCGGTTGCGATGCGCCATCAGGCCGGCAGCCAGCAGCGCCAGGGCCAGAGGCAGGGCTGGCTGGAGATATGTCATCAAGCCGCCGCTTTGCCGGCGAGTACGTCCAGAATGCGCCGGCTGGCGCAACCGTCCCAAAGTTCCGGAACCTGGGCGGACCGCGGCGGCGCATCCAGGGCTTCCAAAGCCGCCCGCAGGATAGCGGTTGGTTCAATCCCCACCAGTCGATTGGTCCCCTGCTCGATCGTCACGGGCCTCTCTGTATTCTCGCGGAGGGTCAGGCACGGTACCTGCAGGATGGTGGTTTCTTCCTGGATCCCGCCCGAGTCCGTCAGGGCCAGGCGCGCTTCCGCCATCAGACAAAGAAATTCCGGGTAGCCCAACGGCTGCGTCAGCAACACGCCGGCAGGCAGCCCCGCCGATGCCAGGTGTTGCCGGGTCCGCGGGTGGACGGGAAAAACGATCGGCAAACGCTCGGAAAGTTCCGCGAGCATGCTCACCAGGCCGGCCAGGTGCGCTCCATCGTCCACATTGGATGGCCGATGCAGTGTCACCACCCCATATCCCCGGCTGCTTAGTTTCAGACGTTTCAGGATATCGTTCTGCGCCGCCCGGTCCCGGAACTTCAAAAGCGTGTCGATCATTACGTTGCCGACGAAGTGGATCTTGTCGTGCGAGACGCCTTCGGCCAGAAGATTCTTCACGCCGCTGGGTTCGCTGACAAACAGGTAGTCGGACAGCGCGTCGGTGACCAGGCGATTGATCTCCTCCGGCATGCGGCGGTCAAAACTCCGGAGCCCGGCCTCCACGTGCGCCACTGGGATTCCAAGCTTGGCAGCCACCAGCGTAGCCGCCATGGTCGAATTCACATCGCCTACCACCAGAACCAGGCTGGGCCGCCTATCCGTAAACTCCGGTTCCAGACGCTGCATCACGGCGGCGGTCTGAGCCGTGTGCGTGCCGCCTCCGGCATCCAGATTTACGTCCGGCTCGGGCATACCGAGGTCGGTAAAGAATGCCGCCGACATTTCCGGGGAATAGTGCTGACCGGTGTGAATCAGGCGTGCCGAGAAATCGGGCCGGCGCTGAACCTCCTCCAGGATTGGCGCCATTTTCATGAAGTTCGGACGAGCGCCCACTACTGCTGAGATACGAATGCTCATTGGAGAGACCCTAATTCTACTCCAGAAGGATGCGGGAAGTCTCCCGTCCCACCGCCCTGCCAATCTCGCGGCGCCGCGCTTCCGCGCGGGCCTCGGGAGACATCTATCTGCATGCATGACGGACGACTGTCGGGATCAGCAATTGCCTCAAGCGCGGCGCCGGGCAGCCGATCGGCAGGATGAAGTTCACCACGCCAACGCCGTCGCCGTGGTCCGCGGATCGGCCGCCGCACTCACCGTGCCGGTCTCCGCTTCCACCGTGATGGCGGCGCTATCGTTCATGGTCCACGGACCGCGCACGGTCACCTTGTGCCCGCGATCGGCTAGCGCGGCACGCACCGCGTCCGGAATCCGATTCTCTAGCGACAGGTCGCCCGGATACATGGTGTGCGGAAAGGGCGATG
>JARLGM010000234.1 GCA_031292755.1 Candidatus Sulfopaludibacter sp. | reverse complement strand
CCTCCCAAAAAAGCAAACCAGCTGAGAAGGGGGAATGGAAGCTTATGGATGGGGCTTGCGGGACAGACCCGAAAGCGCGGGTTCAATGCCGGCAAAAAAACCCCGCATTTTTCGCTTGACTGAGACGGCCTTCTCATAGAAGACGCGGAGGGGCGGAGTAAGCAGAGAAGAGAATTTCAGATTTGCTTGCTTCTCAGCCTTTCTCCGCCCCTCCGCATCTCCGCGATGGATGCTGGTTAGATGTCGTAATACAGTGCGAATTCGTAGGGATGCGGCCGCAGGCGCACCGCTTCCGCTTCGTTCTTGCGCTTGTAATCGATGAACGTCTCGATCAGCTCTTCGGTGAATACATCGCCCCGCATCAGGAACGCGTGGTCGTCTTCCAGGCAGCTCAGCGCTTCGTTGAGCGACCCCGGCATCGAGGGGACACTCTTCATCTCCTCTGGCGACAGGTCGTAAATGTCCTTGTCCAGCGGTTCGCCTGGATTGATCTTGTTCATCACCCCGTCCAGCCCCGCCATCAGCATCGCGGCAAACGCCAGGTACGGATTCGCCGCCGGGTCCGGCGGCCGGAACTCCACCCGCTTCGCCTTCGGACTGGCCGAGTACATCGGGATGCGGCACGCCGCCGAACGGTTGCGCCGCGAGTACGCCAGGTTCACCGGCGCTTCATAACCCGGCACCAGCCGCTTGTAGCTGTTGGTGGTCGGCGCGATGATCGCCGAAAGCGCCCGCGCGTGTTTCAGCAGCCCGCCGATGTAGTGCAGCCCCATCTGGCTGAAGCCCGCATACAGGTCGCCCGCAAACAGAGGCTTGTCGCCCTTCCACAGGCTCTGGTGGGTGTGCATCCCGCTGCCGTTATCGGCAAACAGCGGCTTGGGCATGAACGTCACCGTTTTGCCGTACTGGTTGGCTACGTTGCGGATGATGTACTTGTACATCATCATGTTGTCCGCCGATTTCACCAGCTTGTCGAATCGCTGGTCGATTTCGCATTGCCCGCCGGTGGCTACTTCATGATGGTGGCATTCGATGTGCAACCCACACTTGATCATGGTCTGCACCATTTCGCTGCGCAGATCCTGGTAGTGGTCCGTGGGCGGTACCGGGAAATAGCCTTCCTTGTAGCGCGGCCGGTAGCCCAGGTTGTCTTCCTTGCGCGCCGAGTTCCAGCGCCCTTCCTCGGAGTCGATGTAATAGTAGCCGGAGTGCTGGTTCTGGTCGAAGCTGATGTTATCGAAAATGAAAAATTCCGCTTCCGCGCCGAAATACGCCGTATCGGCGATGCCGCTGTTTTGCAGGAACATCTCCGCCTTCTGCGCGATCCAGCGCGGATCCCGCTCGTAGCGCTGTTTGGTGATGGGGTCCTTCACATCGCCATACATCACCAGCGTGGGGGTCTCGGCAAACGGATCCATGATGGCGGTCTGCGGATCCGGAATTAAGAGCATGTCGCTCTCGTGGATCGCCGCCCAACCGCGGATACTCGATCCATCCATACCGAAGCCTTCTTCGAAGCTGCTTAAGTCCAACTCCGACATCGGGTAGGAAACGTGATGCTGCAGACTCGGAATGTCGGTAAATCTCAGGTCGAGCTGCTTGGCATCGTTCTTCTTCGCAAATTCCAGGACCTCTTGAGGACTCACTCGTATCTCCTTTTTCGCTACCGCTCAAATCGCTGATCCGGCGGTGCCAGCGTTCCCGGCCGCAGACAAGGTCGCGGATCTCCACAGCACCTGGAACACACCACAGATGTTGCAAGGGGACGCTAGCGCCGATCCCCTAATTTTAAGTTCGGCGGCACACACTTTTCCAATAAAAATAATTGATCGGTCGAATTGATGTTTTTCGCTACCCCCCAGAAATGATGAGGCCGCCGGCGATGATACAGGCGCCGCCCAGAAGGATCCGTGTGCCGGGTACCTGCCCGAATACGAGCCAACCGATGACCTGGGCGACCACAAAAAAGAAAACTATGTACACGCCGATGATTCGCCCGAAATTCCACGACGGCGCATTTACCGTGTATCCGTACGCAAACAGCATGGCAGCTCCCGCCAGCAGGAGCCCGATGCGCATAAGTGCTGGCGAATGCAGGCCTTTCCGAACCAAAGCGTCGCCGCCGGCCTCGAGCAGCGCAGCCATGAACAGAGCCAGAAGTGTCGTTAGAATCGTCATAATAGCGGAAACGGAAACTTCACCTTGGGTTGCGGTCTTCCCGGTGGGTAACGAATTCGGGATAGGCTCCGGCGCCCAGCTCGTACAAGTCCAAACCCTGCGACTCGCCTTCCGCGGCAACCCGTTGCGGGTAGAATCGGTTCAAAACCCGGTTCAGCGCATAGGTCATCGGCAATATGAATAAGAGCAGGACCGCAATCCCAGCCAGTTGAGCAAGCCACTGGTTGGAATTCCCCGCCGCCGGGCGGAGTGCGGCGTCCGGCGGAATGCGGGCGAAGAGCCCCAGCGCCAGCAATCCCCAGAGACCCGCTACCGCATGTACCGAGATCGAGCCGGCCGGGTCGTCCACACCCATGCGGGCATCCAGCCACTCGACGGACAGGGTGACCAGCGCACCGGCTATGGCGCCGGTAACCGCCGCGGCCGCCGGTTGCACGAATACGCAGGCCGCGCTGCTGGCCACCAGGCCGCCGGTCCAGCCGTTGGCGCACAGCGAAGCGTCCGGCCGGCCGAAGCGGACACGGGTGATCCCGGCCGCCGCCAGCGCTCCCATCGCCGCCGAAAGCGTGGTGTTGACGGCCACCAGTGCGATACTCCCGGACGCGGCCCCGGCGAACAGCAGGCTTCCGCTGCCGTTCAGGCCGATCCATCCCAACCAGGTCAGAAAACAGGCCAGCAGGACCAATACCGCGTTATGACCGGGCATCGCCATGGGCATACCGGCCGCCGCGTACTTTCCGGCGCGCGGGCCCAGGATCCAGGCCACCGAAAGGGCGGTCAGCCCCCCCACGGCATGAATGGTGCCCGCGCCGCCCGCATCCACAAAGCCGTACCCCAGGCCGCAATTGGCGCCCAGTTGAGCCAGCCATCCCCCGCCCCAAACCCAGTGAGCGAATAATGGGTACGTCCAACCTGCCAATAGGGCGGTGGATGCGCAACTGGCTCCCAGGCGCCAGCGGTCGTTGCCGGCGCCCAGCGGGATGAGCGCGGCAATGCCAACGCCGAACATCTGTAGCCACGCGGTCAAAGCGGCGCGCGACCCATCGAGCGGCAGGCCGCGAAAGAAAAAGGGCTCCGCCGCAAGCCAGTTCCACGGCCGGCCGGCCACGGTGAACTCGTGCGACGGCCCGCCAGGCAATCCTTGCCACGAAAACCCGCACACGAAATACACCATGACGGCCACCGCCAAAACGCAGACCGAACCCAGCATGGCGTGAGCGGCGCTCCGCGAGCGGCCCAGTCCGGCATTCATCAGGGCCAGCCCGGCGGCCACCAGCGGAACCGCAAGGATGAGCGCAGCGCAAAGCGCTTGCGCAACATCGGACAGCACCGGTAGCCCTGCCTGCGTCATCTGGTCGCCTCGCCTGTAAACCTTTGAGGATACCCGATCTCCATCGCAATGCAAAAAAGGCAGGCGGGATTCACATATTGCGCTGATAAAAATTATCTATTTCCATCTATGAACAAGAAGCGGTTAGACTGAACCCTAACCAAGTTGTAATGACGGCGGGCCCTGTCAGCATCGCCTTCGACGGAACGCAGTTTTTTCCCTGCGCCCATTACTCACTTCACTTTTGGAGAAGCACGATGCGGAATATATGTAGTGCCACTATCGTCGCTGTACTGTTCTTGGCAGATGCGGCCCTTGCCCAGACGCCGTCCGGGACCCCGCCAGATCAGACGCCCGCCGCGGCGCCCGCGGCTCCAGCCGCGCCTGCGGCGCTCCCCACTCCCGCCATAACAGGCCCGCTCGCGGCTCTCCCGCCAGCCACATTCGACGCCGGACCTCTCGGCAAGATCAACGTGAACGGCATTGTCGACGGCTTGGGAATGTGGACCGGGAATTACGTGCCGGGAGACAAGAGTACACAGGCGGCCCTGAGTAACGGGCAAATATTCATTCAAAAGACCGATGGCTGGTTCCAGTTCTACGTGCAAGCGGGCGCTTACAATATCGCGGCTCTCGGAACGCCCTTCCTCTCCACCGAGAAAACGGTAAGCAACCTCTTTGGCCCGGTGCCGGTCGCCTTTCTAAAGCTGCAGGCGGGTAAGAACACCTCCTTCCTCATCGGCTCGCTGCCTACACTGATCGGCGCCGAGTACACCTTCACCTTCGAGAACATGAACATCCACCGCGGCCTGTTGTGGAACCAGGAAAATGCAGTCAACCGCGGAATTCAAGTCAACCAGACCATGGGTAAGTTCACCGCGTCACTGAGCTGGAACGATGGGTTTTATTCCAACCGGTATTCGTGGTTGACCGGATCCCTCACCTATACTAATGGGCCCCATGCCATTGCTTTTGTCGGGGGCGGAAATCTAGGGCAGACAGAATATCAGACTTTCGCTACGCCTATACAAAACAACGGCAGTATCTTCAACGTCATCTACACTTACAGCAAGGGTTCCTGGATTATCCAGCCATACTGGCAGCATACCGATGTGCCGACCAATGCGAAGATCGGCGTGGTGAAGGGTGCGTCGACCGATGGCGGCGCCATACTGGTGAGCCGCGCCTTCAAACACGGCTTCTCGCTCCCCGTGCGCTGGGAATATATTGCGAGCTCGGGGAGTGCCGCTCAGCAATCCGTCAACCTGATGTACGGTCCGGGCAGCGCGGGCACGTCGGTCACGGTGACACCCACTTTTCAGTACGGAGGCTTCTACTTTCGCGGAGACGTCGCTTATGTCCACGTGAGCGATATCACGCCGGGCGATGCCTTCGGTCAGTTTGGCAACAAGAAGAGCCAGCCCCGGGCCATGGCTGAAATAGGGTTTATGTTTGGCAATAACATCACTGAGAAGAAGTAATGAAACAGGGCTGGCCGGATGACGCCGCGATGCGGGCAGTGGTCGTTTCGGGACCCGGCCGCCTGGTTGGCGCCCAAGTAACGGGGAATCGATAGTTCAGGAGAAAACGTATGGCGGAGAATGACGAAGTTACAATGAAACCGACTTTAGGCCTGACCGGCCTGACGATGAACGCCATGGCGCTCATCGCCCCCGGTGCCTTCCTTTGGCTAACGTTCGTCGCCCAGGGAACGGCCGGCGCGACGGCGCCGGCCATGTGGGCGGGCATCTTCTTCGCGTTGCTGCTGTGCCTCGCCACGGCGGTTTGCTACGCGGAAATGGCGAAGCTCTATCCTGGCACAGGCAGTTCGTACTACTTTGCCGAGCAGTCGTTCCTAAATCACGAGACCGCCTGGCCGTATGCGCGCCTGGCGAAGTTCATCGTCGGCTGGGGCTCGCATTTGTACTATTGGATTTACCCGGGTGTCATGGTGGGTGTGATGGGAGTCCTGGTGGGCTACCTGGCGGGAACCATCTGGCCTACTTTCATGAGCGCATCCAACCCCGGACCCATGTTCATGATGGCCGTGGCCATCGCGTTCTCCTTCGGTGTCGCCTATATCGCGCACCGCGGAGTAAGTGGGTCGACCTCCGTGAACATCGCCATCAACGTGATTCAGATCAGCGCACTGGTGGTGTTTTCGGTGATGGCTTTGGGCTACCGCACGAGCCATCCTCCGGGGAGCGTCGCCTATCAGTTCGATTCCGCTTCGGGCGACGCCTACACTTATGAGTTTGCCACCACCAAACAAATGGTTGGCGGGCAATCCACCGATGTCGTTTTGCGCGACGCCAACGGCATTCCGAAACCCAAACTGGACGCCGCCGGCAAGTCCGTGCCGTTCCAAATCGCGTATCCGGAAAAAGACGAAAAGGGCAACTTCCTCACTCATTCCAGCGCCGGTTCGGTGGTCGGCATGCACAATTTCGGCTGGATGTTCGTCCAGGCTACCATCGCTATTCTGATTCTGGTGGGATTCGAATCGGTAACGTCCATGGGCGGAGAAGCCAAGAATCCCAAGCGCCACATCCCCATCGCCGTGGTGACGTCGCTGCTGGTACAGGGGGCCTTCTGCTATCTCTTCGAGTACTTCGCGGCAAACTACTTTCTCAATAGCGGCTACAGCATGCAGAACGCCGTGGGGTCGGCCGCGCCCATCGGCGACATGATGGTGGTAGTCGGCAATGCCATACTCGGCCCGGGCAATGGACGAATCTTCATGGAGTTCCAAGCCTTCACCGTGTTTCTGGCGATCATCGGTACCACACTTTCCTGTATGAACACCGGGGCGCGCGTGACTTACGCCATGGGTAAAGATGAGGAACTGCCCGACTCGCTCGGCGCGCTGCATTCGCGCAACCTCACCCCCCACCGCGCCATCTGGACGCTCGCCGGCATTTCCGCCGTGGTCGGTTGCCTCACCGTCTGCAATCTTTTCGGCGATGGCGGCGCTCTGACCGATGCCACCGTAAAGGCTCTGCCGCAGGGCTTCTGGTCGAGTTTCGGATACCTCTCTCACGATGCCATGGCTGCCCTGCCAAACTCGCTTCTCACCGTCACGCTGGCTTCGAATTTCGGCACGTTCCTGCTGTACGCCCTGAGTTGCATCACGTGCATGGTGGCCTACCAACGGCATCCCAAGTACAGCCCGGTGCGCCATCTCCTCGTCCCGATATTCGGACTGCTGTCGAACCTGGCGTGCATGGCCTTCTATCTGATCGGACCCTTCATGGGCTACGGCACCAAGCTGGAGCCGTTGCTGGCCCTGGGAGTTGCCCTTGTCTGGGCGATTTACGGCGGGATATACTTTATGCGTTCCAGCAAAGCCAGGGGTCGCACTACCCTGGTATCCCAAGCCCAGCGCGTGAATGCCGCTCAGTAACGTCTATCTATGCTAGATCTCGAGTTTGCTCAGGCCTCCGACTGCGGCCGTGTACGTGACCATAACGAGGACTATCTCGGTTACGTGCTGCCGGAGGCCCCTGAGCAGGAGTATTCTCGCGGCTGGCTGTTTGCGCTAGCCGATGGAGTGGGCGGCCAGGAGAAGGGAGAGGTTGCGTCTCGCACGGCGGTGGAGACGCTGCTGGCCGGGTTTCGGCGGGCTGCCCGCGGCGAGCAGCTCAGGTCGCTGTTACCGCGCCTGGTTCAGGCCGCCAACGAAAAGGTCTTCGAAACCGGGCTGACTTGCCGGCCGGGCGGCGCGGCGATAGCCACCACGCTGGTGGCGTGCGCTTTGCGGTTCGATCGCGTCGTGGTATCGCACGTGGGCGATTCACGCTGCTATTCCATCCGGCACGGCCACGCCACGGCGCTCACGCGGGATCATACCAGGGTCGGCGAGCACGCGCATTTCGGCCTGATCCCAGCGCGAGATGCCGCAGCGGCCGAGAACAGGCATGTGCTCACCCGCTCGCTCGGCAACGGTATGTTCGTCGGCGTCGACACCAGCGACCACCAGGTGTTGAGCGGCGATGTGCTCCTGTTGTGCTCCGACGGCCTATACGGGGCTATACCCGCCTCCGAAATGGCGCACATCGTGACGCGCAATACCGACCTGAGCGCCGCGGCCCGCGAGTTGATTGCCGCCGCCAACGAAAACGACGGCAGCGACAACGTCAGCGTCCAATTGATCCGGCTGCGCAGCGTCGAACGCGTCGGAATGTACCGCGGACGGCCATACAAACTGGCCTAACCCCGCCGGATCGTCTCACCACACTGATTTTTCTTGGCGTTGCGCCATCCTCCGCATAGAGATAAACTCGTCTCTTAATCCGATATAGCCGCCACGTTGCCCGGCTGCGACGCCTTTGGCCACGAGGTCCAGGCGTCAAACTATGACTTCACCCAGCTTCCATCCGGCCAGCGCACCCGACTACCTGCCCCCAGCCCAAATGCGAATGCTCCAACTGGACCGGTTCAGGGGCGTAGTGGAGCGCGCCTTCAACCACGTGGAGCTGTTCCGCGCGCGCCTCAAAGAGCGCGGCCTCACCCCCCGGGACATCCAGGGCCTGGAAGATATCGTGAAGCTGCCTTTCACGGTGAAGGCGGACCTGCGAGATAGCTACCCCTTCGGACTTTTTGCCAGTCCCATCGAAGAGGTGGTGCGGCTGCACGCCTCTAGCGGC
>JARLGM010000233.1 GCA_031292755.1 Candidatus Sulfopaludibacter sp. | reverse complement strand
CTTGTTTCTTCATCCACGAAACCGGGCCCGCCCGGTTCAATGCTCCGTGGTGAAGCCGAGTCCCGACGTCTTCAGAAGCTGAAGCGGGCGCTGATCTGAAGGCGGCGCGCCTGCGTGCCATCGGGGAAGCCGCCGTCGGCGGAGCCGATTCCATAGGCTGTCGGAGTCAGGGTCAGCACTCCCTTGGTGGATTCCACATACTCCTGGCTGGTCATACTCGTGGGGGACCACGAGTTGCTGACGTTGAATACCTCCAGGTTGAGCGTCAGGCTGGTGGTCCGCTCTTTGATCATGATCGGAATCAGCTTGGTCAGCCGGGCATCGGTACGATAAGCAGCCGGTGTATAGATGCTGTCGACCGGAAGCCACGGCACGCGGAAGTTGCCGCCGAAACCGTTGATGCTGCTGGTGGACAGCAGTCCGCTGGGACCGGCGGCGGCGACGCGGATCGTGGGACTGCCCGAGGGGCGGCCCGCCGCCAGCGTAGTGATGGCGGAGAGCTGCCAGTTATTCAATAGATACTTCGCGAACGCGCTGCCGGAATGAGTAAGGGTAGGCGCCCATACAAAGGACAGCACCACGCGGTGCCGCTGGTCCAGCGCGCCGCTGCCCCTTTCAAATGCGTTGTTGCCGTTATAAGTATCGGAGGTGGCGCTGCTGAAGAAGATCGCGCTCGATCCGCCCCCCTGGCCGTCGTCGATCTCATGGGACCAGGTGTACGCGGCGAGCGCCTGTAGGCCGTGCGAGAACCTCTTATTCAACGTCACGGCGAGCGCGTCGTAATAGCTGTCGATGCCGTTCACATTTTCGATCACTGCGCCGTACCTGGTGCTGGGACGGGGGTTCAGGTAGAGCGGAGTGGCAAAAGATCCGGTCGGATTCCCGTTGGCATCGGCGATGGTATAGGTGTAGGACCCGGTGGGTTGCGGTGCGTTCAGATCCACGGTGCTCATCAAATGGACGCCGCGGCTCCAGATGCCGGATACACTCAGCAGCATGTCCGCGGTGAGCTGACGTTCCAGGGAAAGGTTGGCCTGCTGCGTGTAGGGCGTCTTGAAGTGCGGGTCGGCGAACTGGATGGTGGCCGCTCCCACGGTGGCTCCGGCGGGCGGCGCGGCCAGGGCGTTGGGAAATACCGGCCCGGCGGCAAACTGGGTGGGGTTGGTGGCGGTGAGTGAATCGGCAACCTGATAGATGCCGTTGGTAGTCCACAGATTGTCAATCAAGCCGCCCAGCAGGCGCGCATAGAATATGCCATACCCGGCGCGCAGCACCGTCTTATCCGTCAACCGGTAAGACAGGCCAATGCGCGGGGAGAAGTTCTTGCTCGGCGTGTGGATGTAGCCGGTCTGCGGCCAGTCCGGATTGGACACCGGGAAGTTCATGCTCATGGACTTGTCCCAGCGAAGGCCTAGATTGAGAGTCAATCGCGAGGTCGCCTTCCACTGGTCCAGGACGTACCATGCCAGCTCATTAATCCGGTAATCGGCGATGCGATTGCCGAAGGTCTGGGAGTACGAAGTCCAGTTCTTGGCGCCGGCGGTGTTGCCGGAGTAGTCTTGCGCGAACGCCGTCGGGTTGAGGTAGGTGTACGAACCGAAGACGTTGCTCATGTAAGAGTTGTAATCTTCGGTAGTGAAGAAGTTGAAGCCGAACTTGATGGTGTGGTTGCCCTTCACCAGGCTGGCGTCATCGGACAGTTCGTAGCGGGTTTCGGAAGGTTCCACGCGCGGCAGGTAATTGGCGGGTCCAAGCTGCACGCCGCCCACCGAAACATCCAGGTAGCCCAAGCCGCCGCCCAGTTCCGCCTGGTCGAACGAATCCGCCTGGCGGTCGGTATCCCAGCCGAAACGGAAAGTATTCACGAAATTGCTGCTGGGAACGAAAGTCCAACCCAGCTTTCCGTTGCGCACACGCACGGAATCGTCGCCGTTGCCGTTGATGGCCGAGCCAAATGTGGAGCTGAGGCCGGTCTGAATGCCGTTGGGAGACAGCCAGCGCAGGTAATTAAACTCCGCCGTGAAGGTGTTCTTATCGGAGAGACGGTAGTCCAGCCGGCCGAAACCCAGATCGTTATCGTCGGTGCGCGGAACCTGCCCGTAGAAGCGCGGCAGCAGGCCATTGATGGCACTGCACTGCGCGGGCGTGGCGGGTGCGGAGCAGCCGATGAAACTCTGGGTCGTGGGGTTGAGCACGGTGGCGGATACATAACTGTCCACCATGGGAAAGTTGCGATGGGTCAGGTCGAAATTGAGGAAGAAAAACAGCTTGTCCTTGATGATCTTGCCGCCGAAGCTGGCGCCGCCTTCCACGCGCTTTTCCGACGGGTTGAACGCCGCAAAGGCATCGCGCGCGTCAAAGCCGGTGCTGCGAAAGTAGTAGAAGCCGCTGCCGTGATAATCGTTGCCCCCGCTCTTGGTGACGGTGTTGACCACGCCGCCCATGGCGCGCCCGTATTCGGCGGAATAATCGCTCGACACCACCTGAAACTCCTGCACCGCGTCCTGCGAAATCTGCGACTGAATGCGCGTGCGCCCGGCGTTCTCGTCGTAGAACTGCTCGGTGTTATCGTTGCCGTCTAGCAGAAACGAGTTGTTGCCGGCAACCCCGCGAAAGCTCAGCAGCCCGAACGTGGCATCGTTGGTTACGCCGGGCGTCAGCAGGACGAACGAATCCACCCGGCGCCCGTTCACCGGTAGTTCCGAAATCTGCCGGTTGTCCACCACCGTGGAAACGTCGCTCTTGGTGTCGTCCACCATGGCCGCGGTGGTGGTCACATCCACTTCGGTGGTGCTGGCGCCCACCGCCAGCGCGACATTCAGATTCAGGTTCTGGCCCACCGCAAGAGTCAGATTATCGGCCTCGTAGACATTGAAGCCGGCCGCCGTCACCGTGACTTTGTAGCCCGGACCGGGAATCAAAGCCGGCGCCGAGAACACGCCCGAATCGTTGGTGTTGAGTGAGCGCACCGGCCCCTGGGTCGCGCTGGAGATGACGACTTTGGCGTTCGGAACGCTTGCGCCGCTCGCATCTTTCACGACACCCGAAATCCCGGCCACGCCGGCAGCGGATTGCGCAAAGATGGGGGCGCAGACAAACAGAGATAGCGCCGTGAAATACTTCCACTTCATGTGACCCCTCCAAATAAATTGCTACAAAAACGAGACCCGGAATGAACGGTCAGCGAAACCGTTTTGCATGCGATTTCCCGAGTATACGATAGTTTTGTAACAATTCAATTGCTTTTGAGGTACTTTTCGACTGTTAATGGATGCCCGCAGATCCCTTAATGGAATCAAGGAGTTTGGAGGGATCGTAGCCGGCGCCGTCCTTGAAAACCAGGCGCACCCGGCGGATATCGGCGATGCGCGCCGCGGGATTGCCATCCAGCACCACCAGGTCGGCCTGCTTACCCGTTTCGACGGTGCCGAAATGATTCGATTCCCCCAGAAACCGCGCGCCGTTGGATGTGGCGATCCGGATGGCTTCCACCGGAGTGAAGCCGCCCTCCACCAGCAGTTCGATATTGCGCTGATCGGCGAATCCGGCCAGCGCGCCGCCGTTGCCGGTGGGGTCGGCGCCGGCCAGCAGAAGGCCGCCGGCCTTCACGAAGGCGTATTCAAATTGCAGTTCTTTCCGCAGTCCCTGCGCGGAGACCGCATCTTCTCCGCCGGGCGCGCGAGCACGCGAACTGAGATAGCTGATGGCCGATTCGGGCGACAGCGCGTCCAGAAACCGCTGCTCCAGCGGCGGCCGGCTGCCATTAAAGGCTTCGAACACGGCCAGCGTGCTGGTGATGGCCACGTGGTGCGCCACCAGGTCGGCGATCATCTCGCGGATGGGCTGCCCGTCGATATCGAGCTTTCCCATTTCCGCCCGCGTCACGCCCTGGGAGGGGCACACGTCGGGCGGCTTGCCGGCGTGGAATTCGGTATCCACCAGCAACCCGTGCTCCAGGTTGTCGATGCCGATGGCGGCGGCTTCGCGGAAGCCGACGGAGCAGAGATGGCCGGTGACTTTGATGCCGTGCTTGTGCGCCGCATCCACCGCGGCCTTTAGTTCGGCGCGCGTGATGTTCATGTAGGCCTTGAAAGAGGTCACGCCCTCGGCGGCCCAATAGTCCACAGTGCGCACCGCGTCTTCCGGTCCGGTGAGTTCATGCATTTGCGGGCCGGCGATGCTGCCCGTGCCTTCCAGGTACGGCCCGGTGATGAACAGGCGCGGACCCGGCATCCGGCCCGCGTCGATCAGTCGCTTCATGTTCAGGTCCGTGTACGGTTCCAGGCTGCCGCCGGTGCGTGCGGTGGTGACTCCGGCAGCCAGGTACAGGCGCGGAAAACTGAATGCCTGCTCGCTATAGATCGGGATGCCGCCGCCGGAAGGATAAAAGAGGTGCTCGTGCATGCCGACCAGGCCGGGGATGACCGTGGCGCCGGTGAGGTCCATGGTCTGCGCGCCCGCCGGAACCGCCGTGGAACCTGCGGGTCCAACTGCCGCGATCTTACCGTGGTCGACGATCACGGTCTGATTTTCCGCGGGCGCCGCGCCGGTGCCGTCGATCACGCGCACATGCTGAAGCGCGATCGCCGGAGCGTTCACGGTTACGAACGGCTGCGTGCCCGGCGCGAAGCGGCCCTGTGCGACCGCGGCAGCAGAGAGCAGGAGCAGGCAAAGGAAACGGCCGAAGTATCTCACAGGGATCAATTATAGAAGTTGCGGTCCCAGGCGTGGCGTTTCAAAATGGCCAGGGTGTCGTCTGGCAGCGGGCCCAGGTCCGGGAGGCGGCTGTTACTTTCGGCGTGCTTCACCGTGCGCATCCCGGGAATCACGCTGGAGACCGCGGGATGGGCCAGGCAGAATCGCAGCGCCAGCGCGGGCAGGGGCTCGGCGCTCGGTCCCAGGTCCCGGAGTAGCGCGTCCACGTGTTCCACCACTTGCTTCTTACGATCGCCCCGGAAATAGTATTCGCGAAAATCGCCCGCCGGGAACTTCGTCTCCGCGGTTATGGTGCCGCTGAGGGCGCCTTCGTCCAGCGGCACGCGCGCGAGCACGCCCACATTTTTTTCGATGCACAGCGGGAACAACTCCTTTTCGGGCGCCTGGTCGAAAATGTTGTAAATCACCTGCACAGCGTCAATCAGGTCCGTGCGGACGGCGTCGAGCACGGAGTCAGGATCGTGCTCGCTGACAGAGATCCCGGCGCGGCGCACTTTGCCGGAGCGCTTGAGATCCTCGAAGGCGCGGCGCCAGTCGTCGGCGTCCAGGAACTCGGGCTGCCAGACGTGAAGCTGCAGCAGGTCGATGGTTTCGAGTCCCAGATTGCGCAGACTCTCCTCGGCGGACTGCATGATGTAGGCGTAAGGGAACACCTCGCTGATCGGAGTGCCACTCCGCGCCGGCCAGATGCGATTTTTCGGCGGCACTTTGGTGGCGACATAGATCTTTTGGGATGACTCGCGGACCACCTGGCCCACCAGTTGTTCGCTGTGGCCGTCGCCGTATGCCAGGGCGGTATCGATCAGGTTGACACCCAGATCGATGGCGCGCTTCAGTGCCGCCTCCGATTCGTCGTCGGAGCCGCCGAGCCATTGCTTGCCGCCAATGCCCCAGGCACCGTATCCCATTTCACTGACTTCGAAGCCAGTCCTGCCAAGCTTGCGGTATTTCATAAGCGTCGTCCTCCATTATGCCTGTCTTCACGCCCCCATTCCCCAATATGCCGCGATTGCAAACGGCAACCGGCGCGCGAATTCACGCTTCCATCGCTCGAAGGGCTGGTCGGTGGTCAGGTACGTCCACACGGCGCAGTCAGATGAAGCAGCTTGTGCCATCACATCTATCGCGGCAATGTGGCCGACGCGAAGAATTCTCTACCTCGCTGTCACGCATGGTCATGCTGGATCGCTGTCAGATCGCGCGGGACACGGTCACGTCATTTCTTCATCGGTGAAGGGGAGTTTCTGCTCGTTACGGCCGTCGCCGGAATCTCTGGTCTTGGGGTTCTTGACCATCCTGGCGGGATTGCGGTCGATCCACTCGTTGGAATGGCAATATTCGAAAAAGCTTCGCACCATGCTCGTGCGTCGTGGCGCCGTTCGGGCACTCACATTCCACGAGGAACGAAACTCCCGAACGTCTGACGGTCCCCACTGGTCGATCATGATGTATCCGCGCTCTTCCGAAAGGATTTCAGCTTGTTGAGCATGAGGCGGTGTTTTTTCTGGATTGCGAAAGCGGCTTGTTCGCCAAATTCGGCGAGGTAAGTTTTGACGGCCGAATCGATGGTCTTTCGGGTCGTCAACTCGCTCCGCTGAGACAACTCATTTTGAGGTACGGGTAATGCCCGGCGAGACTTGGCGCTCCAGTTTTCGGCCTGCTCATAGCTGATCGCCAGCGGCCTTGCATCCTCCCATTGCCGGCGCCCAGTGTTCTGTCGTTTGAATGATCCCTGAAGTGTTCCCGATACGAATATGGGGCATTCACAGCGCGCCCAACCGCACTTGCGCTCATCGTATTCCGACGTTCGGAGACTGCGGATGACCGCCTTTGCAGTCGCGGCGGTGGCGTCGGTAGAGCGCTAGGGACATGGCGTGATTCTACGCCATCTTGGCCCATATTGGCCCATGGAGGCTGGCTATCCAGTCTCCGCGTTCCGCCACCCGCCGGATCGCGGGGTTACAGATCACCAGGGAACACATGCCGTGAAACGGATTTGGCGCCGCTCCGTCATCGATCGGAATTGTATAGCTGAAGAGCCTTGGCATCGGGGTCCTTATCTGGGAAGTTTTTCTCTGAAATACCTTACTAGGTCATCATTCCAGACAAAGAAGGCCTGCGTGATGAGGCTGAACGCACTCCGGCTTATTGGCGCGTCGATTCTGAAAATCTTCTTTTGCGTTCCTTTGGAGGAAGCTCCTCGCAGACAAAGTGAATGCCATCGTCTCGTCGCGTCCAGCAGAACTCCGTGAGTTCGCTCTTTTCGGGCGGCTTGTCCGCTTGCATCATACCGTGAGCAGGTTCCCGCAGCTGACCCAGACTCTCCCAATCGACCGGGGTGGCGTACATCAGCATCTTGTATATCGTTTGCGGATACGAATCGCTCGGCCCCCAGAGAAACGGGTCGAGCCGGACGACGACGCGATCGGCTACGCCTTCCTCGTATAAGGAGCGCAGGAGCCAGTAAGTGGAATTAAGACAATCCGTCGTGCTGCAGACCGTGAAGCTGAAAACCGTCCTTGCCGAGGGTCGCATTATTATAGGAAAAGTCTGCAACGCGGACCATGCCGTCCTCGTCGATGCTGGTTGTCTGCAGGCACGCGGCGTCGTAGGGCGCGACAATGCCCGTTGACGCAGGGCCGGTGAGGACATCGAGTCGCCGGCGCGCCGACTCCTCGACCGTGAAGCGCTCTGTCATCCAGATACGGGCAAGGCGGTCATTCTTGCCATACAAGGCGACGAAAGTCTTGTCCTCGAAGGCCGCGTCAACGGCTTCGGTTGGCAGGCTGGCATCACCGGCATGCCGCACCTGGGTATGCCGGATTGGCGCAGCCACGCCAAGCCGCTCTCCGATGCCGACGTGACCGATGTGGTCGCCTGGCTGGCGGCGCAGCGGACGCCTTTATCGGCGCAATCGAGTCATCTAGGAGGTTCGGAATGAGTGTACCCGGCGGGTTTTCCAGGCGTCAGATGTTCCTGAGAATCGCGATGCTGTTCAATGGCACGGTCGGCGTGCTTCTGGGTATCCCGATCGTGCGGTATCTCCTCTCGCCCATCACCGGTGGACGGAAGCCGGGGTATGAAAGCTGGATTTCGCTCGGCCCGATCGATCAATTTCCCTCAGGACAAACGCGCCTGGCAAGCTATCACAACCCGGTCTCGCGCGCCTGGGATGGAGAGACCGCCGACATCGCCTGCTGGGTGCGTCATACGGACGGCGACCATTTCCAGGTATTCGCGATCAATTGTGCGCATCTGGGTTGTCCCGTGCGCTGGTTCGCGCAGTCCGGCCTGTTCATCCTAAAAAGAGCAGTTAGGCTGGCGCACCGGCGAGTCGGCCGGTGCTGCCGATGACCTTGCCGCCCAGAAATTGACGAAACGCAGCACTCAAGATCAGCTTCCATCGATCCCCTTGCGTCGACTGCTCCGCAGTCGCTTTGATTCGCTTAAGAAGCCCGCTCACTTTGGTCAGAAT
>JARLGM010000232.1 GCA_031292755.1 Candidatus Sulfopaludibacter sp. | reverse complement strand
CCCACGGGTCAGTTGCCTTACGATGTCACCGGCTGGACTCTCCCCATGCAGATGGGGGTCGAGGTGATCGCGGTGGCGCAACCGGTCAGCGCCGAATCGCGCGCGACCCTCCGCAAACTGGAACGCATCGACCCCATCATGGGCAAGGTGGAAGGCACGGGCCCGGTGTTCGCCTTCTCGCATCGCAGCAACGCCAGCCTCAAGGCGGTGAGCGACATTCTGGCGGCGGGCGGGACGGTGAAATTTGGCAAGACCGGCGAGACCATATACGCCACGGGCAAAGTGGAAGCGGTGCTCCAGAAGGACGGTGTGAACGCCACTTCCGTTAAAGAAGCGGCAGACTCCTGGCCCATCGATAAACCGCGCATCGCGGTGTACGACTCCTGGATGGGAAACATCGATGAAGGCTGGACGCGCTGGATCATGGAGCAGAACGATTTCCCCTTTACCGTTCTGCACAATCCCGACGTGCAGGCCGGCCACCTGCGCGACCGGTTCGACGTGATCGTGATCGCCGAAATGAGCACGCGCCAGATCATGGACGGGATGGCGCCGGGCACCGTGCCGGGGCAATACGCGGGCGGAATCGGCGAGACCGGCGCCAACGAACTGCGCGACTTCGTCACCGGGGGAGGCACGCTGGTGACGTTCGGCAACGCCACGCTATTCGCCATGGATGAGTTCAACCTGGCGCTGACCAACGTGGTGGCCGGCCTGCGGCAGGACCAGTTCTTCTGCTCCGGGTCGCTGCTGCGCACCGAAATTAAAGACCCGGCGCATCCGGTGGCGGCGGGCCTGCCGCTCACGTTGCCGGTGATGTTCGAACGGAATCCGGTGTTCGATACCAAGCCGGCGTTTCGCGGCAAAGTGCTGGTCAGTTACGTGAAGGACCGCAATCCGCTGGCCAGCGGCTTCCTGCTGGGCGCCGATCGCATTCAAGGCAAGGCAGCCGCCCTGGATGCCATATATGGAAAGGGCCACATCATCATGCTGGCCTTCCGGCCGCAGTGGCGCGGCCAGTCGCACGGCACCTACAAGTTCTTCTTCAATGCGCTGTTTTTCAATGCGTCGATGGCGCCCGAAGCGCCGGCCGCGGGCGGAGGACGCGGAGGCAGGGGCGGGGGCCCGCAGACCGCATGGAAGCGCGAAGCCGAGACCGTGAAGACCGAACTGACGCGGCTGGTGGATCAGAACCGCGCTTACTTCACGGCACGCGGCCCCGCGGCGGCGGACGAAGGCAAGAAGCTGGAGACGGCGCTGGATACTTTCCTGCGCGACCGCCTGCCGGTGCTGGAAGACTTGCGCGCGCAGGTGGAAGATGCCGCCACCGCGCGCGGCGAAGCCACCTACATCGCGCAGCTTCGCAAATTCGTGACGGACTTGCGAACCAAAGACTACAGCGCCTCGAAGCTGGAAGATCTGCTGGACCAATACAAACTGGCGGTGGTGCCATGAGGAAGTTCGCCGTTTCGCTATTATTCGCCGCAACCGCGTGGGCACAGCTTCCCACGCCCGAATCCGTGCTGGGCCACAAACCGGGGGACGATTTCTACCTGGCCACCTATGAGGACGCCCTGGGCTACTTTCGCAAACTGGCCGCCTCCTCTGGCCGCATCAAACTCGTGAACGTGGGCAAAACCACGCAGGGGCGCGACTGGTGGATGGCCTTCATTTCCGCGCCGGAGAACCTGGCGCAGCTCGAACATTACAAGGACATCTCGCGCCGGCTGGCGGTGGCGCGCGGCATCGGCGACGAGCAGGCGCACGCGCTCGCTCACGAGATCAAGCCGATCATCCATATCGACGGCGGCCTGCATGCCAGCGAGGTGGCCAATCACCAGCACACCATCCAGCTTGGCTATGACCTGGTGGCGCGCGAAGAACCGCTCTATCAGGACATCCGCAAGAACCTGATTGTGGAGCTGTGGTTCTCCATCAATCCGGACGGCCAGACGATTGTCGCCGACTGGTATCGCCAAAACCTGGGCACGCCGTACGAGGTGAGCCCACTGCCGGCGCTGTGGCAGGAGTACGTGG
This sequence comes from Candidatus Sulfopaludibacter sp., assembly GCA_031292755.1. GTDB lineage: Bacteria > Acidobacteriota > Terriglobia > Bryobacterales > Bryobacteraceae > Sulfopaludibacter. The sequence goes on along the minus strand of JARLGM010000232.1, from coordinate 6,358 downwards.
GGCACGACAACAATCGCGACGGTTACATGCTGAACATGCTGGAATCGCGCGAAGTGACGAAGGCCACTCTGGAAACGCAGCCGCTCGTCTTTTATACGCAGCACCAGTCGGCGCCCTTCCCCGGCCGCATTTACCTTCCGCCGTTTGCCGACCCGATCAGCGGGAACATGCACCCGCTCATGCTGCGGTGGCTCAGCCTGATCGGCATGAGCATCGCGCAATACCTGGACGATCACGATCTGCCGGGCTCCATGCACCAGGAAACGTTCGACGTGTGGTACCCCGGCTACCTGGACAACATCGGGAACTTCCGCCACACCATTTCCTTTTTCACGGAGACGGCGCTGTACCGCTACGCCACGCCGCACTTCTACACCGTGGAGGACTTTCCCGCGGTGCGGCAGGGACTGGGCGAGGAGATGCTCTACTCCAGCCCGTGGAAAGGCGGCTGGTGGCGCCTGGCCGACGCCTGCCGCTACATGTACGAGGCGGACATGGCGGTGCTGAATCTTTCGGTGAAGTATCGCGAGCAGATGCAGTACAACAAGTACCGCGCGGCGCGCGACACCATCGAGCATTTCCAAAAAGAGCCTCCCTTCGCCTACGAAATTCCGCGCGAGCAGCGCGACGCGCCCACCGCCGCGGTGATGATGGAAAAGCTGATGCTGAACGGCATCGAAGTGCACCAATCGGCCAAGCCGGACGCCTGGGTGATCCTGATGGATCAGCCGTTCGCCGGCCTGGTGAAGGAGTTGTTCGAGCCGCAGGTGTATCCCACCATCAGCCAGCGGCCGTACGACGTCACAGGCTGGACGCTCCCCTATCAGATGGGCGTGGAGGTCCACGCCATGACTACGCCGCCGACGCAGGCGTTCCGCGATTCCTTGCGCTCCGTGAAGGACATGAACGGCCTCGCGGCGCCGTGGAATCGCGAGGCGAATGCCAGTTTCCGCGCGGTGAACCAGATCCTGGCAGCGAAAGGCGCCGTTACCGTGTCCGGCGACGATTGGGCGGCGACGGGCATCGACAAAGGCAAACTGGACGCCCTCCTGGCGGAGAACCATCTGCGCGCGGGCGCGGCGAAGGAGGGCGGCAAGCCCGTCAAGCCGCTGCGCGTGGGACTCTATCGCCCGTGGACCGCCAGCATGGACGAAGGCTGGACCCGCTGGATTCTGGAACAGTTCCAGTTCCCCTTCACCAATTTGTACAACGCGGACATCATCGGTGGCCACCTGCGCGAACATTACGACACCATCGTGATTCCCGATATGAACGAGCGGCAGATCATCGACGGCTACCGTCCGGGCACCATTCCGCAGCGCTATGCGGGCGGGCTGGGCGAAGAGGGCGTCCAGGAACTGCGCGATTTCGTGACGGCGGGCGGCACGCTGGTGACGTTCAACAACGCTTCCCTGTTCGCCATCAATCAGTTCAAATTGCCGGTAACGAACGCGCTGGAGGGAGTGCGCGCGGACCAGTTCTTCTGCTCCGGCTGCCTGGTGACGGTGCACATCGAAGACGAAAAGAGCCCGTTGACGGCCGGCCTGGCAAGCAACACGATCGTGATGTTCGAGCGCGGACCGGCGTTCGACACCAAGACGGAATTCAAAGGCAAGGTGCTGGCGCGGTACCCCAAAGAGCGGTCGGCGCTGGCCAGCGGATACCTGGCGGGCCCGGATCGCCTGGAAGGAAAAGCAGCGGCAGTCGAGGCGGACTTCGGCAAGGGCCACGTCCTGCTGCTGGGCTTCAAGCCGCAATGGCGCGGGCAGTCTCATGCGGCGTACAAATTCTTCTTCAATACGTTTTACGGCGAATAGGATGAGTCCCCGTTGATTCACCACGGAGCAACGGAGAAAGCGGAAGAACCGAGGAGAGAACCAGACTCATCGGAGAGAGATTTTTGGTTCGATCGGATTTCAGCGGAAACACAGCTATCCACGGAGGCCGAGGAGGCTTTGCTCACCGACGGGTTTGCGATGATGCCCGGACCTGTGCCGGCGGCCCGGTTAGTTAGCCCGACTGGCGTGTCTCTATAATGCAGCGGTATCCGGGGCGCCCCCGGATGACATCAAGGTGGGCAGCACGACGACGCGAGTGAGGGACTTTGTCAACCGGGATCCGGAGTTCGACGAACTGTACGTGCATCCGCCGACGCTGCGAGCATGTTGCCGCGTCATCGGCCAGCCCTTCAAACTCAGTACCATGCATGCCAGGACATTGAGACCGCGAACGGCCGCGCAGCGCCTCCACGTGGACTTCCCCAGGGACGTGCGAGGGTGGCCGATGACCGGCTTCATTTTCATGATCGATGATTTCACACCTCACAATGGCGCGACGTGCTTCCTGCCCGGTTCGCAGGGCATGGACACGCCACCTGCCCTGTCCAGCCTGGTGCCGGCTTGCGGCCGGTCCGGCTCGGTGATTGTGTTCAACGGGTCCGTATGGCATGGACACGGACCAAATCGTACAGACACCGCGCGACGCTCGATCCAAGGCGCTTACATTCGCCGCACGGAAACCTCGGGCGAAAGCCTGGCATCGCGAATGCGGCCGGAAACACTGGATCGTATCGGCCCGGTCGCGAAGTACCTGTTGACGGTGTGATTCTTAGCTCCGCCGCTGGGAACTTCCAGCACGCCCTGCCGGTCTAATGAGAATGCTTCTGAACGACATCCGCTATGCTCTGCGGCTGATGCGGCGTAGCCCCGGCTTCACAGCCGTTGCGGTCCTTTCGCTGGCGCTCGGGATCGGCGCCAACACTGCCATCTACAGCCTGTTTTACACCGTGATGCTGCGTCCCCTGCCGGTGGCGCATCCCGAGCAACTGGTGGAGTTGGTGCGGGATTCGCCGACCGGACTTCATTGGGCAGGGTATTGGGGATGGGAGAAATATGAGTACCTCCGCGATCGCAATCACGTTTTCTCGGGGATCACCGGCATGGGTTTCGACAATCTGGCCCAGGTGCGTATGCCGGACTCCGGGCCGGAGACGTTGATCCTGGAGAGTGTGCCTGAGAATTATTTTCGCGTGCTCGGGTTGCAGCCTGCAATCGGGCGGTGGTTCGGCCCGGCGGATATCCCGGTGAGCGGGGACGGAGATGTCGCGGTGGTGAGCTGGTCTTACTGGGACCGGCAGTTCCATCGCGATCCGGCTGTTCTCGGAAAGCGGATATTTTATAATGACGCGCCGAAAATCATCATCGGGGTCGCACCGCGCAACTACGTGGGGCCGCGGGTAGGCTCCCGGACAGACGTCTGGATTCCGGTGGCGCGAACCGATCTCACCATGCTGGCCCGGTTGCAGGCGGGCGTGACCATCCAACAGGCGCAGGCTGAAATCGCCGTACTGTACGAAGCGATGCAAAGCGCGCTGCGCCTGAATCCGCGGGCGGCCACCAGGATGGAATTGTTGCCGGCGGGCGCGGGCCTGGCACGGGTGCGCGACGAGTACGGCAAACCGCTGCTGCTGCTGACGGCGGTGGTGGGATTGTTGCTGCTGCTGGCGTGCATCAACATGGCGAGCATGCTGCTGGCTCGATCGGCCGGGCGGCAGCGGGAACTGGCCGTGCGTGTGGGGCTGGGCGCCGGCCGCGGCCGTCTGGTCAGCCAGATGCTGACCGAATCGCTGCTGCTTTCCGTAGCCGGCGCGGCGGCGGGCGTGGTGGTGGCGTATTACGGGATCGGCGTCCTGGTGCGCATTTTGGCGAGCAGCCGCGCCTTCGAGCATATCGAGGTGGAGGTCCACCCCGACCTGAACATCGTGCTGTTCACCGCCGGAATCGCGCTGCTCACCGGTCTTCTGTTCGGCCTGGCGCCGGTATGGCACGCCGTCCGCGCACAGCCCGCTATGGCCTTGCGGCAGACCGGCAGGGCCGGCGACACCTGGTTCTGGCGCTGGTTCGGAAAGGGCCTGGTGGCGGCGCAGGTGGCTCTTTCGATTTTCCTGGTGAGCGCTGCCGCGGTATTTCTGAATCACCTGGCGCGGCTGCGGAATTTCGATTTGGGCTTTCACAGCGATCATGTACTGCTGGTAACCCTGGATCCCTCGCGCAGTGGGTACAAGCCCGAGCAACTGGCCGCGCCGTACCGGGAACTGCTGGCGCGCATGCAGACGATTCCGCAGGTGCGGTCGGCGTCGGCGAGCGGCTGCTTTCCGCTGGAAGGGTGCGGGTCCGGGGGGCGCAATCTGATTGCGGAAGGGCATGAGAATAGACCGGAGGACCGGCGGATGACGGCGCTGGTGTTTGTCGGGCCGCGGTATTTCGAGACGATGGGCATACCGCTGATGAGCGGGCGCGATTTCGAGTTTCGCGATATGGGCCGGCCGCGGGTGGCGATTGTGAACCAGGCGATGGCACGCCACTATTTCCCGGGCGTCAATCCAATCGGAAAGCGCGTGGCGATCGATCGGAATCCGAAAGACGGCGGGTGGTTCGGCAGCGGCCAGCCTTACGAAATCGTCGGTGTGGCCGGGGATGCCAAGGCGTTCGAGTTGCGCGAAGCTCCGCATCCGGCGATCTACTTCAACATGTTCCAGGAGAGCCGTTTTCAGAATCGATTCGAGTTGCGCACCGCGGGCAACCCGGAGGCGGTGGCGGGGACGGTCCGGCGGATGGTGCGGGAGGTCCTGAAGACGGTGCCGGTGAAGAGGATCACCACGCTGGCCGGCCAGGTGGATGCGAACATTGTTCCGGAGCGCCTGGTGGCGACGCTCTCCGGGTTTTTCGGCTGCCTGGGCGTGGTGCTCGCGGGCATCGGCCTATACGGGCTGCTGGCGTACACGGTGGCGCGGCGGACGAACGAGATTGGGATTCGGATGGCGCTGGGGGCGACGGCGAGCAGCGTAGGCCGGCTGGTGCTGCGGGAGGTGCTGGGAATGGTGTGCGCGGGATTCGTGGCGGGAGCGTCGATGGTGCTTTGGAGCCGGCCACTGGCAACCAGCGTTCTCCCCGATTTGCAATGGGAGAGCGCCTTGCCACTGGCAATTGGCGGCGGCACGTTGATGGCGGCCGCCCTCCTGGCCTCCTGTATTCCGGTGCGACGGGCCGCTCGTGTGGACCCGATGGTAGCGCTACGGCACGAATAGGAGTGGCGTCAACCAGGCTTGGCCCGCCGAAGCACCCGGCTCCGCCCGTCCGCTTCACGGCTCACAGGAGTTGCTTGCCGAACAGCAAAGTCTTGGCTTTGGTACTGCTCATGATCCAGGTAGGCGGTTCGTCGCGGTCCCACTGGAACATGTGGCCTTTGGAGTTGTACTCCGCGTAAAAGTGGCAGAGATCGTTCCATCCGTCCTCGGTTGTGTCCACGCTCCGCTGCACCGTCACGTGCGCCTTGGCCTCGCCGCCGGACGTATGGATCCCATACAGGACCACGACCTCCTTGTCTATACGATTAATTCGGGTCAGCAGCGAGTTCAGGTGAGGATCGGTGTAATTCACGCCGCCAATCATGTTCCCAAAAGACGCCACCAGGCTTCGCAATCCTTTGAGATTCGTGCCCTTGCCTTGGGCATAATCGGGGAGACATCTCTTGAGGGCGGCCTTCGCTTCCGCAGGCGTATCGGGATAACCGTCATAGTAGCTGTGCGCCACAGCGTCTTGATGAGGAAAGAGCTTTACCAATCTTGAAGGTCCTTTCAAACGTTGGAAACTGCCTTTGGGAGTATACAGCGACCCTGATTCACCCCGACACAGTATGGGCTGCGGCAAGAGTGCGAAAAGTTACGGTCGATCATAGGCCCCGACGCCGGCGGCCGCGGAGCTTAGGCGGGGGCCTGACGCGCGATTGATGCCTCCCAATCCCCGAACATCAAGTGGCAGTTGGTTGCCAGGCGGCCGCAATCCAGGTGCGCGCCACCTGATTTTCGCGGTAACCTAAGCCAGTCTCCGGAAGTCTTTGTTTCGAGGATCTATGCGTCGAATCGTCGTGAGCTGCGCCATCGCGGCTGGAATCGGTCTCACCCTGATGTCCAATATGGGTGCCCAGCAGAAGAGCAGGGCGGCCAAGCCGCCGAAAGCCGCGCCCGCGGCCGCCTGGGGGAACGCGGAAGCCATTACCCAGGAAGAGCTGAAAGTGTACGAGTACTTTCTGGCCTCCGACCAGTTGGAAGGCCGCAATTTTCCTTCCCGCGGATACGATACGGCGGCGCTCTACGTGGCCAGCCACCTGGCGGAGTGGGGCCTGAAACCGGGCGGCAGCACCACCGGCACCGACGGCCCGCTGCAGCCGTATTTCATGCCCATCGAGATGGTGGCTCGCACCATCGTTCCGGAGGAGACCAGGATCACGTTGACAGCGCCCGCGCCGGCGGGCAATGGACGCGGCTTCGGCGGACCCGGCGCGGCGACTGACGGCGCCG
>JARLGM010000231.1 GCA_031292755.1 Candidatus Sulfopaludibacter sp. | reverse complement strand
GCGCCGACCAGGACTGGGGCGTCTACATACAGACACTGCGGCCCACGGGAACGCTGTGCTTCGTGGGCGTTCCGCCTTCGCCGGTCACCGTGCAGGCATTTCCGCTGATCAGCGGCGTCCGTTCGATCACCGGAAGTCCCATCGGCAGCCCGCACCGCCTGAGGGAGATGATAGACGTGGCCGCGCGCCATGACGTAAAGGCGCAGACCGAGCGCTTCCCGATGGCCAAGGCCAACGAAGCCATCGAAAAGGTGAAGAAGAACAAGGTCCGCTATCGGGCAGTGCTGGCGAACTGAGGGAGTAGGGAGTAGGGAATAGGGAGTAGGGAGTAGCAAAGCATTACTTTTACAACGCAATTTAAGTAGAGATGAAGAACAGAGGGCCGATTTGGCGGGAAGAACCCGGCAAATCGGCCTTTTCCTTTGCGGGGAAATCTTTCTGGCGCGCTACCGCAACTAATGCGCTGAAACGCTGTTTGAGAGTACAGAAGCCGGTTGGGAGCAGAAACCCAGGACCCGGCAGTGCTGAAGGCGGAGGTGGCCTCCGTTCCCTATTCCGAAAGAGCGGAACCGGGCAGCACGAGGAGGATGCGATGCGGAATATGCGCCTGGTTCTGTTGGCAGTATTGCTGGCTGTGCCGTTTGCGGCAACGGCCAAGGCACAAGTAGCGGTGGGGATCGGTGTGGGCCCGGAGATCATTGATGCGCCTGAGGTTTATGCGGCCCCGGTGTGCGATTGGGGCTATTATCCCTACGCTCCCTATGCCTGCGCGCCCTACGGTTATTACGGGCCGGGCTGGTTTTATGGCGGCGTGTTTATCGGCGCCGGGCCGTGGTTTCATCGCGGCTGGTACGGGCGGGGCGGCTACGGCTACCACGGCGGATATGGATATCGCGGTGGATATGGGTACGGTGGGCGCGCCGGATACGTCGGACGGACTCCCTATGGCGGCGGATACGGCGGCGGCCCCAGGGTGGGCATACCTCGCGGCTATGGCGGCGGAGTAGGCCGTGGATATGCGGGTGGCGGCACTGCTGCACCGCGTGGCGGATTTGGTGGCGGCGGACGCGTAGGCGGCGGATTCAGCGGTGGCGGCCACGCAGGTGGTGGCGGCTTTGGCGGCGGCGGTCATATGGGTGGCGGTGGCGGCTTTGGTGGCGGCGGACACGCAGGTGGCGGCGGCGGCTTTGGTGGCGGCGGCCATGGCGGCGGCGGGCACCGGTAAATAGCGCGGCTTCTCCTCACAAAGGCCCGCCTGCCGAAGCAGACGGGCCTTTTTCGTTGCACTTACCTTCTGCTCTACCGGCTCTCGACGAGCGCGGCGCGAGCCTCTGAAAGGGCGACCAGAAGGTCGGCGATGCGCTCGGCGGCGCCGGGATGCGACTGGGTTCGCGCCGCGGCGGCCATGGAGGCCAACCGCTGTGGAGAGGTCAGCAGTTGCCGGAGCGCTTCAAGCAAACGGCCGGGAACCTCCAGATCGGATTCATCCAGCATCACGGCCGCGCCGGCGTTCACCATCTCCTCTGCATTGCGCTTTTGGTGGTCGTCGGCGGCGGCGGCAAAGGGCACCAGCAGCGACGGCTTGCCGGCCGCGGCCAGTTCCGCCACGGTAGAGGCTCCACTGCGCGCCATCACCATGCTCGATTGTGCAAAGCGCAGGGGCATGTCATCGAAGAAGGGGTGCACCTGCCAGCGCGCGGGATCGGCTCCGCTGGCAATGTAAGCTGCGGTGGTGGTCTCAGCGTGGCGCACGCCGCTCTGGTGGACGATGTTGAGACCGGGCACTGCATCCAGAAGCGAAGCAGCAATCTGAGGCAAAGTCCTGTTGAACAGCCGCGCTCCCTGCGAACCGCCAAAGACGATCAGTCGGGGAGAATCGCCCTGGAACGGCTCGATGGTAAAGAACGCCGGGCGCACGGGAATCCCGGTCACTTCGGCGGCTCGAAACCACGACACCGCCGACGGAAAATTCACCGCCGCAGCCTGCACCCGTTTGCCCACCAGCCGGTTGGCCAGGCCGGGCATGGCGTTGGGTTCAAAGACCATGGCCGGAATCTTGAGTTGCAACGCCGCCGCCATGGCCGGACCGGAGGCATACCCGCCTACGCCGAAGACTACGCTGGGCCGGAACTCCCTAATCAGGCGCCTGCAATACATTACGCTGCGGGGCAGGTTGAGCAAGGTGCGCAGACGCGTGACGAGAGACACGTTTTTGAGCGGGCCCACATCCACCAGGCGAAGGCTGAATCCGGCCTCGGGTACAAGCCTGATCTCCATGCCCCGTGCGGTGCCCACAAACAGCACCTCAGCCGAGTAGCGCGAAACCAGTTCGCGGGCCACGGCCAACGCTGGAATGATGTGGCCGCCAGTACCGCCACCGGCAATGAGAACACGCAGTTCCGCCAATGCCCCGCCCTTCGTTCAGGATATCTATCCCAGTTTCGCAGATTCACCCGCATTGTGTTCCTGTGGAGAGTGGCAACAACCTGGAAACGGACGTGTCTCTTTCGATGAGGATAGATGGTTAGTTTTCGCAGAACATGCCTTGGCCACATGCGCCCTGGCCGCCGCAGCAGGCGCCGCCGGAGGCGCAGGGTGGAAGCGCCGAGGAATGCGAGCCGGTAGCACCTTTGGTGATGGCGCCCGCGCCTCCGCTGATGAGGCGATGGACGTGTCCGCCGCACTTGGGGCACTGCGTCAAGGCTGCGTCGGACATCTTCTGGCGCTTTTCGAAGCTGCATTCACAGGCATCACATCGGTATTCGTAGGCGGGCATGGTTTTTGTCTCTTCCACTCATTGTAAAGAAGCGAGCTTCCCGCTGCTAGCTCCCGGTTTCCCCAGGTTCCAAACAAAGAACTTGGAGCAGCTAGCAATTGCACCGCATTTCCGGAGCAAAATCCCGGGCGCTAAAATGAACTGTGCGAAAAGCCATTCTGGTTGTGATTGCGATCATTGTGTTGGCGCCGATTGTATATGTTTTGACACGATCGGCTACGCCTGTAGTAGACCTGACCTCTCCCGTGACTTCCCTCGGCCAGGCTACGCCCATTGCCGTCCACGTACACGACCCGCGCGGAGTGAGCAAGCTCTCGGCAATCGTCGAGCAGAACGGCACGCAATATGCCGCCTGGCAGAGTGCGCAACCCTCCGTTGCAGCCGACAGCACGTTCAGCTTTACGGTGGGCGTCAAAACCACGCCGCAATTGCGCGACGGCAAAGCGAAGTTGATTGTCGAGGCAACATCGAGTGATCTGCTGCACAAAACAGGCCGCCTCGAACGCGATGTAACGGTGGTGACCCAGCCGCCAACCATCAGTGTCGACTCAGACCAGCACTATCTCTACCTCGGCATGGCCGATCTGGCCACCTTGAATGTTTCCGGCGGCTGGACTGAAGCGGGAGTGCGTGTAGGCGACCAGACCTATCGAGCCTGGCCGATGCCGGGCGGGAAAGCCGGATTCTTCTCGCTCTATGCCTTTGCGTGGAATATGCCGCTTGGCACCGTTCCGGTGGCTTACGCATCCAATGGCGCCGGAAACGACGCGACCAGCCCGCTCGTGGTCCAGTTTCCTAAGAAGGAGCAGCCGAAATATACAGTCCACGACTTGCAGGTGAGCGACGCGTTCATGCAGAAGGTTGTCAGCGAGCTTGATCCGAACGGTTCAGGTGACCCGGTAGCGCGATTCGTCAAGATCAATTCCGAAATGCGGCGGGCCAACAACAAGACGCTTTCCGATCTCCGCTTCAAGACGGCAGACCGCTTCTTATGGTCACAACCGTTCACGCGGCAGTCTCATTCGCAGGCGGAATCCACCTTTGCGGACCTGCGCAACTACATCTACCAGGGGAAGAAGATCGATCAGCAGGTGCATCTCGGATACGATCTGGCGGTGACCCAGCATGTGGGCGTCGAGGCCTCAAACGATGGCCGTGTGGTGTATGCGGCGCCGCTGGGCATCTACGGCAACTGCATCGTGGTCGATCACGGGTACGGCCTGCAGACGATCTATGGCCACCTCAGCCATATTGCGGTGCACGAAGGCGACGTGGTGAAGCGAGGCCAGGTGATGGGCCAGAGCGGTATGACGGGAATGGCCGGCGGCGACCACATTCACTTTGCCATGCAGCTTGATGGTGTCCAGATTGACCCCAAGGAATGGTGGGATAGCCACTGGATTCAGGATCATATTGCGAAGCGCGTGGATCTGCCGGGGTTCCATCAATGAAACTGCGGCGCACCTCGGCCCTTCCATTGAATGAACAAATTGCTGCTGGGCCAGTTTTGATCTGACGACCGGCCCAGCAAGAGTGAATCGCGAAATTTACTCGGCAATCATGCCCGGATCCGTAGGCTTCAGCGAGTAGGTGGAATAAGCTACGATGCTCATGGGCGGGATGCGGTCGGAAAGCGCTTTGCCGACCTCAATGGTGCGTTCCGGGCGAAGGTCAACATTGAACTTGTCTTCGGACTCCTTGGTCAGCGCGTAGCGCTGCAGGCGTACCGGCGCGGGCATGCCCTCCAACTCAATATTCGCGTCGGCGGCGCGATGGCTTTCGTTCACCACCAGCAGAGTGAGGTTGCCCTTCGGCGTACGCAGGGCCGTGGCTACCAACTTCCGATCAATATCGAGGAATGGAGACTCAACGCGCGTGTCGAGCACGCTTGAGTGCTTGGGCAGATAGCGCGAAAGCATGGCAAATTGATAGTAGGCGTTAGGCTGGGGCGTGAAGGTATCGAGCAGCTTTCTGGCGTCGATATCCCAGGTACGCAAAAGCTGCCATTGGCCGTCCAGGTCGCCCTGGTTGATAAAGCTCCAGCGATTAAAGCCGTCCACGCCGGCGTTGATGCCGCGCACCACCAGGGAAGCGTTCTTCAGCCCCGCCTGGTAGCAGGCCGGACCCACATCGTCATGGCCCCATCCGAAGGCCATGGAGCCGAACTCCGAGACGAAGAAGGGCTTGTTCCTTGCGTGCGCCCATTGGGCCCACTTGTACAGCACCTTCTCCGCCACTGTAAGAGTGTCATCTCCTCCGAACGAGTCGAAGTCCGCGCCGTAGGAGTGCAGATCATAAGCGCCGATGTAGGCGTCGAAGTCCACCTCGTCCGGCTTGAGGTCGGGCAAACTGGTCCAATCGGGACCGGAGATGGGTACCGTGAGGCCGCGCCGATCGAACTCCTCCCGCGCGGCTTTCAAGCCCGGCGTAAAAGGAGCCGATTTCATGTTGGAGTCCTGCCACCAGGAGAAGTCGTCGTGGCCCGGTTCGTTGGCAACTGACATCCAGCGAATACAGGTGTAGGACTTCTTTCGAGTGAGGTGCTCGAGAAGCTCTCCAAGGCCGTAAGCCCATTCCGGGATCGAATACGGTGCGCTGCGCAGGCGGCGTACGGGATCGTCCGCATTGCCGGGATAGGCATTCCAGGCCACGTCGCCCCACATCTGCTGTAGAAACACATCCACGTTGCGCCGTTCCGCCCAGTCCAGGATGCGGTACAACGCGCGCATCTCGGGGTTGTCCCAGTCGAATACGCGCCGGCCCGGTTCATAGATGCGCTGCTCCAGCTCGACACGACACCAATCCAGCCCCAGCCACTCCGCGTGCCGAAAGAGTTCCTCCCAGTGCTGGTCGTCGCCGGGATCCGGATTGCCGCCTGACTCACTGCCCGACCAGGAGCCGCCACCGCCCGGCTTTATCCCCGGCAAGGCGGCGCTGACGGCGTGAAAGGAGGCTCCGATACCGCCGCGCATCACTCGTACGGGTGCGGCAGCCGCGATGTGTATCTTGACTGAAACGGGTTGTCCAATCCCGTCCACTACCGCGTTCTGCCCAATCATGAGGTGCTGCCCGCTGAGAATCGGGCCAGTCGACAACTCTGCCATTGCGGCAGGAAGAACGGTTGCAGTACCGATGGCAGCAGCGCCGGAGCGGAGGAAATTTCTTCGGGTCACTCTCAATGCGAATCTCCCTCTTCAAATTCGATTCGCACAAATTCTATTCCTCTTGCGCGTATGAGAGGATCGGCGCCGTGTCCGCCGGCGAAAGCCGTAGAAACTTTGTGCTGCGTGCAATCACCATCAGGACCAGTATCGATGCGCCTTTGAACGTTGGCTCCGCTCGAAACGGACGAATCGCACCGCACGGACAAAGCCCGGAGTCAGTCGACCTTTTTTGAAATATTCAGCAGGATGCCGATGCCGGCGAGGGTGAAGAAAAGCGAAGTGCCGCCGGATGAGATGAAGGGCAGCGGGATGCCCTTGGTGGGCAGAAGGGAAAGCACCACGCTGATGTTGAAGAAGGCCTGAAGCAGAATTGCCGTAGTGATGCCGAATGCGATCAGGCGGCCAAAAGGGTCCTGAACGCGGTACGCGGTGCGCAGGCCGCGCACGCCCAGCACCACGAAGAGCACCACGATGGACATCGCGCCGATGAATCCCAGCTCTTCGGCGATGTTGGCAAAGATGAAGTCGGTCGAGGCCTCGGGCAGATAAAAGAGCTTCTGCATGCCCTCCATGAAGCCGCGGCCCATTAAGCCGCCGGTGCCCACGGCGATGAGGGACTGGTTGATGTGAAAGCCGGCTCCCATGGGATCGGTGTCGGGATGAAGAAAGACCAGCATGCGCTGGCGGCGCCAGGCAACCCAGAAGAGGAGCACGGCCAGAGGGGGCAATGCCACGGCGATGCCTGCGGCAAGATACTTCCATTCCATCCCCGCAAGCACCAGCATCATGGCGGTCACGCCAGCCAGCACCAGCGCTGTACCCAGGTCGGGCTGGCGCACCACAAGAATAATGAACAGCACCGGTATCATCGCCGCGCGCAGCAGCGTGTGCTTCCAGTCGCGCATGGAGTCAAGCCGGGTGTGCAGAAACCAGGCCAGAAACAAGATGAGCACCGGCTTGGCGATCTCAGAAGGCTGGAAAGAGAAGCCGCCAAAGCGAATCCAGCGATGAGTGTTGTGCGAGTCGCGGAAGAAGAAGACCATGACCAGGAGCACGGTCGTGATGGCCAGGGCGGGATAGATGAAGCGCGGGGAATTATAGCGGGTGTAATCCACGCTCATGAGGAAGACCATGAACAGGATACCCGCGAGCGCCCATCCAGCCTGCTTGCCCACAAATGTATAGGGAGAGTGGTAGCGTTCCTGCGCCACCACGGCGGACGCGGAGAAGACCATCGCCAATCCCACCACGACCAGCAGCAGCGTGGTGAAGAAGATCCACTTGTCGACGCCTACGCGTTTTGCCATACCTTCCAGCCTCGCCATTCATTGACGAGTTCCTTGAAGACTCGGCCGCGATGCTCATAACTTTCAAACTGGTCGAAGCTGGAGCAGGCCGGTGCCAGCAGAACCACCTCGCCCGGATGCGCCGCGCTGGCGGCCGCACTCACCGCCCTGTCAAGGGTTTCGCAGGATTGGATGGTGACCACGCCGCGCAGATGGGATTCGATCTTGGCGGCTGCCGAACCGATGGTGTAGACCGCGCGCACCCGCGCCCGCAACAACTCGGCCAGCTGGGTGTAGTCGGAGTTCTTGTCCTTGCCGCCAAGGATAAGGTGAATGCCCGAGGAGAACGCGGCGATGGCCTTGGCGGTGGCGTCCACATTGGTGGCCTTGGAGTCGTTGTAGAACTCTACCCCGTTGAGGGTGGCCACGTATTCCAGGCGATGCTCGACAGCCTTGAAACTCGCCACCGCCCGGCGAATCGCGTCTACCGGGGCCAGGGCCAGGCGGGCGGCACATACTGCGGCCAGCACATTCTCCACATTGTGTTCGCCTTTGAGCGGGATCTCGCTGAGCGGCATCACGGACTCTGTGGCCGCGCCCTTGGCCACGCGATACACCACGTGACCTTCTTGAACCCAGGCTCCCTGTTGCACCGGATGTTCCAGTGAGAACCAGTAGACCGCTGCGGTTGAGCGCGCGGCGGCGGCGGCGGCACGCGCATTGTCAGCGTTCAGCACCACGAAATCATGTTCGTCCTGGGCGGCAAAGATGCGCTCCTTGGCCAACGCATAGTTCTCAAAGGTGCCATGGCGATCCAGATGGTCGGGCGTGATGTTCAGAATGACTGCGATATTGGGATGGAACTGCTGCGTGCTCTCAAGCTGGAAGCTGGAGACCTCGAGAACCGACCAGGTCTCGTCGGTGCTTTCATCGATGAGTGCAACCACCGGCACGCCGATATTGCCGCCTACGAGTGTGGGCCGGCCCGCCTCCTGCAAAATGTTGCCCAACAGCGCGGTGGTGGTCGTCTTGCCATTCGAGCCGGTGATGGCCACGGTCTTGCCTTTGAGAAAGCGCGCGGCCAGCTCCAGTTCGCCGATCACGGGCAGGCCAAAGCTCTTTACCTGCGCCAGCTCCGGGGTATCCAGCGGCACGCCAGGACTGACCACGATCAGATCCTGTCGGCGGAAGGTGAGCAGGCCGTGGCCACCCGCCTCCACCATGATTCCCTCTTCAAGCAGGGC
>JARLGM010000230.1 GCA_031292755.1 Candidatus Sulfopaludibacter sp. | reverse complement strand
GCGAAGTTGCCGCTGCCTGTCGAGCGCTAATTACACTTTTGGGATAGGAACCGTAATATCGTTCAACAGGCCGCTGATCCCGCCCATGGAAAAATTGACGATGTGGGTCGGCTCGAAAGGCCGATCCAACCGGATGCTGCCGTTATACGTAACACCCGCGGAGAGTCCGATCAGCAGAAACGGATTACCGTAGGACACCGGCAGGCTCGCCACGCGGCGGGAGTCCACCACGGTGCCCATCGAGGCCGACTCCGTATTCATCATCGGCGCCTCGGCCGTGACGGTGACGCTCTGCTCGGACGCACCGAGCTCCAGCGCCAGATTGATCTCCAGACGGTCGGCGACCCGAACTTCGACGGCGTCCCGAACGATCTTCTTGAAACCCGGCGCGGCGACTTCGATCCGGTACTGGCCGGGCGTCAGAAACGGCGCATGGTAATAGCCATCCGGCCCAGTCTGTTGTTGGACCTTGGTCCCCATGGCATCGTTGGTGACGACTACGGTGGCGCCGGGAATGACCGCCCCCGACGGATCGGTAATTCTTCCCGTGATCGTGCCGCGAGAGTCCTGCGCCCAAGTGAGCCCGCCGGCGAACAAGGCCAGCAGCGCAATAAGCGATAGAATGCGACTAGACATTATTTACTCCTTCACCCGCGGCCGGGGGCGAGGGTCACCACCCGAATCCGCAACCTGACCCCAGTAGAAACGCGCAACGGCGGTACCAGGAAAAAAGACTAACCCTGCCTCGGTTCAGCCAACCCCGTTACGGTGGCACCGGGCGCAATCCTTCCGGTTTTTCAGCCGGAAGTTCGAACTCCCTAAATCATACCTCAGGGTCTGTAATTCTGATATATACTAGTGGATAACTCAGCAGTCCAGCATGGTAGGTAACGTGGTGAGTATCCAAGTTAACGGGGCCCGCGAACAGGTTGAACGGCTCGTCAGAAGCAAAACGTTCGAGACGTCGGAGGTGCACCGCCGTCTCCTCCTCTACCTGGCGGAGAAGACCTTCGCGGGCGAGTCCGACCGCCTCAAGGAGTATGTCATCGGCCTGGAAGCTTTCAGCAAGCCGGACACCTACGACCCCAAGCACGATTCCATCGTCCGCCTGCAGGTGGGGCGTCTCCGCCAGAAGCTAGCCGCCTACTATCAGACCGAGGCTTCAGACGACCCGGTTCTGGTGAGCGTGCCCAAGGGCGCTTTCAAACTGACTTTCGAGCCGAACCAGCCCGTTGCAGTGCGCCAGATCCCGCTGGATCCGCAGCGCAAGACCATGGCCCTGGTGCTTGCCCTCGCCGCGGTTTCCCTGTGGGCGCTCGGCGCCACCCTGTGGCTGATCCACCAGCACACCCGGGAAGCCGTAATCGCCGAGCAGTGGAATGCCGAACTGGAAACGTTGTGGAACCCGTTTCTGCAAAGCAAACGGCCCATGATGGTCAGTCTGGGTACGCCCCTATTCATCCGCTTTCCGAATTTCGGCTTCTTCCGCGACCCCAAGGTGAACGATTGGGAGGATCTGGAAAACTCGGAACGGGTCGCCGGCGTGCGCCGGGCGCTGGGCGACAAGGACATCGTCCCCAATTACCATTTCACCGGGACGGGGGAAGCCGGGGCCGCTTTCCTGATTGCCCAACTGCTCTCTACCCGCAAGCACGAGCTACTATTGACGCCCAGCAACCTTCTTTCCTGGCAGCAGATCAAAGACGACGACGTGGTATTCCTGGGGCCTCCGAAATTCAACCGTCCCCTGCAGACCGCCGCCTTGACCCGTGACATCATTATCGAACCCGATGGTCTGCGAAACCTGAAACCGCGCCCGGGAGAGCCGGCATTCCTGCCCGATCGCATTGTGGCGGGCAAACCTTCGGAAGGAGAAACCCACGCGCTGATCAGCCGCACCCCCGGTCCTTCGGGGAAGGGAGAAATGCTGGTTATCGCCGGCAACGCTTCCCCCGACACCTTCGCAGCCGCGGACTGGCTGACCGATCCCGCACGGGCCCGCGAGTTGGTCCGGCGCCTGCGTACGCCGAAGGGCGAAATTCCCCGGTACTTCCAGGTAGTCCTGACCGTCTCTTTCAAGCAGGGGATTCCGGTACAGAGTTCCTACCTGTTCCATCATGCGCTGTAGAGACGGCGCGGGAGGACTTACCACGTCACCATGACTCAGCCGGCTGGTCCGCCAGATCCACCAGCCGAAAGTCGTATGTCGGTTAACCGTGGCACCGCCAATTCCGACCGTTGCTAATATCAGATGGGGAATCCTTGTCATCTGCATGGTAACTCCTGAGTTAAATACACCGCAGAGCGGCGCTCTTAAAGACTCTGTCGATACTGTATCGCGCCGTGCTTTGGTGAGATTGGGCGCCATCGCGGCTATATGCTCCCGGTGCGGCCTCGCGCAAGCCCCTACCTTTGAAGTTGCTTCCGTCAAGCATCTGGCTCCGGACAGCGGCCAGCCCGGCTCCAACCTCATGCGCGGCGGCCCTGGTACCGAGGATCCAGGGCGGATTTTCTTCGCCAGTGCGACCCTGAAGCGGCTCCTCATGGCGGCGTATGGCGTGGAGGTAGACCAGATTGCGGGGCCAGGCTGGCTTGACTCGGAGCGGTACGCCGTGGATGCGAAACTGCCGCCCGGCACGAGCCGCGAGCAACTCAGGCAGATGCTGCGGACGCTCATCGCCGAACGCTTCCACGCCACACTCCATCACGAGACCAGAACCACGACGGGCTACGAATTGACCGTTTCGCGGCGCGGCGCGAAGTTGACGCTGGCGGACCCGAACGCTCCGCCGCTGCCGCCGCCCGGCCGCTACGCCGCGGTCCGCACCGAAGCGGGCACCACGCGGCTGACCTTCCATGCCTTTTCGGTTCCGAGTCTTGCCGGTGTGTTGGGCATGCCGCTCGGCGGGCTTGCCGGCAACCGCGTCGCGGCCGCTCCGGTGGCGGACCATACCAGCCTTACGGGTAAGTACGATTTCACACTGGAGTTCGCCGGCTACATGGGACCCGGCGGAGCCTTCCCGCCGCCCAATCCCGATTTGCCGCCGACCGCAGGTCCCAATCTCTTCGATGCCCTGGAGACGCAGTTAGGGCTGAGACTGACGGAAAAGAAAGTTCCGCACGATGTCGTGGTAATCGACGGCATCGACAAGACACCCGCCGGGAATTGACCGATCACCGCTCCCCGGCGGTGGTCCATGCCGACCGCAGGCCGGGTCTCACTCCGGCCAGTTGCCCCGGAAAGTGGAAGATGGCGTCACGCTCTTCATTGGGCGGCGGCAGTTCAATCTCCATGCCCCGCTGCCGCAGCACGCCGCGGGCGACGGTTTTCAAACTCTCCATGTGCCGGTCCGGCTTCAGATTCAGCGGCACCGCCGCACCTGCGGCATCCAACGTTTCCCAGTGCAGCGCCACGGTGTACTCACCGGAGCCGGAATGCTTCAACTCGACGCGCGTGAGCCGCCCGGTGACTTTCGCGCCGGCGGGCGCCAGCACCTTCTGCGTCCTGGCGTCGCGCAGCGGTTCCACCAGGCGGCCCTCGATGGGATCTCCCGCGGCGGCCTGTCCAAAGGCGAACGACGACGTCATTTCAATGGCCAGCGGCAATCCGGCGGGCAGCGTGGCGGCCGGCGGCGGATCGACGAAGTACTCCGTTCCCGAGGGGCGCCGCCCAAAGGTCAAGGTGGATTCGCCCAGGAATTCGCGGCAGGATGCGAAACTCACGCTGTTTTCACCCTCCGTGCCGTCCCTGCCGATGAATCTCTGGCGCGTCGCCACCGGCAGCAGATACTCAAACCCGCGGATCGGCACCCTGCTGTAGTCGAGCGTGGTGGCTACTTCGCAGGCCTCGGTCTCGGGTGGAAGCTCGTCGCTGCGAATCACGAAGCGAACCAGGTCCGACGTCACTGGATCGACATACAGCGCGCCGGTGTAGCCGGTGACGATCCAATCCTGGTGGGACTTCACCTGATAATGACTGTCATCGCGCGGCACGCGGAAGGAATACTCCAGCACCCGCCGCCCTTCCAGAGAGGTTGCGCCGTCCAGGATGAAATGCGGGTTGCCACTCTGAAACAGCGAAAGCAGCATGGCGGCGAAGGGGCCGGTGCCGAACGAACCACCGGGGAACAGTTCGTCGATGTCGGCGTCTTCGAATTTGGGGGCGCCGACCCAGGAGAAGATTTCGCGGCCGTCCGCAACGCCCACGTCGAGGCGCAGCCAGTCGGTCACATCCAGGCGCAGGCGATTGCCGGGCTGCTTCCGCGCGGCCAGGAGGGTATCGCAGGATTTGGCGGCGCGGCCGGCGGAAGGCTCGTAGCGGTCGCGCAGAACGGTTTCCACGCAGGTGTGGTTGGGCACGCTCCTGGCCTGCCGCATGACGCGGTCGCGCAAGCGCGCCAGCACTTCCACGGGATCTTCCGGCGCGGCCGGCTCCACCGGCGCCGGGACTGGCATCTTGTTTACCGGGGTGACGGGCAGCGGAGGCGCGGAAGCCGGCGCTGCCGCAGGCCCGTTCACTGTCCGGATTTCGGCGGACATGCGATGGACTGCGTCGGCGAGTTCATGGGGCGTGCGGATCACGAGGGTCACGCCATTCAGACGGTGTACCAGCCTCTCGATATTGTCCACGGGCGGCATGGGAACCATCGGGATGGTCGCGGATGAGAGGTCGCCGACGGGTCGCGGGCCACGGCCCATTGTCTGAACCGACTGGCCGACGGAACCGCGCCCGCTCACCCGGGCTGCCTGCCACCCCATCTGATATTGCAGATAGAACCAGGGAGCCACGCCGGAGTGCGGCAACGCCGCTTCCAGCGCAGTGTCCACCTGCCAGTGGGTGCGCGGGCCCAGCAGGATGACGGCGCTGGCCGGCGCGGGGTTGTGAAGCTCGTGCACCACCAGATCGCTGAGCACATCGGCCCGTTCGCGATTCTGCAACGTCTTGTAGTCCACCACGGCCAGTTGTAACTGCTCGAAGGCGCGGGTCATCTCCGGGAGGTCGCGCGCCAGGAATGGCTCTTTCCTCAGTAGCACGACCTGTTGGTCCAGGTTGAACACGACCAGACGCACGGACCTTGCCGGCAGTTCGGTAAGCAGGGAAGATACCGAATCTGTGAGCGTGCGGATGGTCTCGGGATTGAGCAGGGCGGCACGCGGGCTATGCGCCGCGGCGTCTACGAGGATGGTGAGGCGGTCAATCCGCAAACCTCCCGGTTCATCGGAAGAGGCGGCGGCATCCACTTCGCGGACTGCCGCCGGCGGGATTGTCACCTTAAGGTCACGCTCGCTGCCGGCGAGTTTGGCTGGAAACCGCCACTGGCCGTAGCATGCGCGCCCGGCATCGTCTTTGGCCAGGGTTTCGGCGGCGTAAGTCCCTTCGCCCACCACGAAACTGCCCCGGACTTCGGCATTCACCTTATCGACCGGTGCGTACGTCACCGAACCGGACATACCCAGATAGACAGGTTCATGCCCTTCGGGAGTAACCCGCAGGAGCACGTTCAGGCTGTGTCCGGAACCGGCAAACTGGTTGGACGGAACATCAATGACGAATCCCGCCTGTAGTTGCAGATTGTAAGTCAGTGCCGGCCGGACGGGATGCACTTCGCAACGCAAGTGCGGGGCCTGTTTCGCGGAGTCAAATGCGACTCGCGCGCCGGCCAAATCCTGGGGAGCGAGCAAGGATTGTGCCGACCCGGTGGCCCAGGCCGCAAACAGTATCCCTGTGACGCGCAACCTTCTGCCGGCCCTCATAACGTATGACCCGCGAATCAAAAATACTCTCGACCCCTATTCCATTCCATACCATGGATAGGGTAACCGGCCGGGTAAAAGCGCGGTAGGAGAGCACGGGGAACTATCGGTAGTGATAAGGCGTCCAATTTGCCGGAGACTCCTCTGTTATGCTCGAAGCCCGCGCCCTCACCAAGTATTACACCCACATCCCCGCAGTGAAAGACGTCAGCTTCACCATCCGCCCCGGCGAGATTCTCGGATATCTCGGTCCCAATGGCGCGGGCAAGAGCACCACCGTGAAGATGATGACCGGACTGATCGAGCCCTCGCAGGGCCAGATCTTTTACAACGGCCGCACGGTTTATGACGATTTCACGGCCTACCAGAAGAAAGTCGGCTACGTTCCGGAAGAGCCTCATCTGTATCCGCACCTCTCCGGCCGAGAGTACCTGCAACTGGTGGGACGCCTGCGGGGCATGCCTCGTCCCTACCTGGAATTCAAGATGGACGAATTCCTGCGGCTGTTCGGACTGTGGAGCGACCGCCTCTCGCCGCTCTCTTCCTATTCCAAAGGCATGCGCCAGAAGATCCTGCTCTCGGCGGCGCTGCTGCACGACCCGGAGATCCTGATTCTGGACGAGCCGTTTTCGGGCCTGGACGTCACCAGCGCGCTGATGCTCCGGCGGCTGCTGCACGTTCTGGCCGCCAAGGGCAAGATGATCTTCTACAGTTCGCACGTGCTGGAGGTAGTGGAAAAGGTCTGCTCCAGCGTGCTGATTCTGCGCAAGGGTGAAGTGGTGGCTTACGATTCGATCACGCGGCTGCGCGAGTTGATGAGCCAGCCATCCCTGGAGGGCGTGTTCGCGCAACTGGCGCAGGTGGACGACGGCGACGCCGTGGCCCACAGGATTCTGGAGGTGATGCAGGTATGAAGGAGTGGCTGCGCGATACGCACGGGCCGAATTTCGAGCTGCTACGCCACTTTGTCTCCCGGTTCTTCGATAGCGAACTGACCACGACGCCGGATCAATGGAAGGCGCCCACGATCGGCATATTTTCGCTGCTGCTGCCGTGGTTCCCACTCTTCGCCAATCCACTGAAATACAAGTACGCGCATTTTTCTTCGCTGCCCGCACCCGGCCCTTACCAGACGGCGGTGCGCGCCGACGAGTTGTGGCTGATCACACTGATGATGTCGGCGATCGGCCTGGCGACGGCGCTCAAATGGCAGTCGCTGTTTCCCAGCTTGCGCGATTACCAGGTGCTAGGCACGCTGCCGCTGCGCGCCCGCCAGATCTTCCAGTCCAAATTTCTGGCGCTGCTAATGGTTTCGACCATCGCGATAGTGGTGCTCACGCTCCTTCCCAGCCTGACGTTCCCGATGCTCTCGTTTAGCCGCTGGCAGATCAATCCTTCTCTCAAGGAGCACCTGGAAGTGCAGGCCATCACGTTCGCCGCCGCCTGTTACTTCTTTTTCTTCGGCCTGCTGGCCGTGCAAGGCGTTCTGCTGAACCTGCTGCGCCCGCGGCAGTTCGGCCGGGTCACCGGCTACCTGCAAGGGCTGTTGGTGGCCGCGATGCTGATCCTGCTGGTGCTCAGCTTCTCCATCGACACGCGCTTTCTGGCTGCCGCACTGCGGCCGCCGCTGTCTCTGTGGCTGCCGCCGGTGTGGTTCCTGGGGCTCCATCAAAATCTGCTGGGAGATCCCGACCCGGTAATGGCCGCGCTGGCGCACCGCGCCGAGACCGCCTTCGCCATCGTGCTGGTGCTGGCGGTAGGGTGCTACGCGATCAGCTATCGGCGCCATCGCAAGCTGATGGTGGAAGGGGCTTCGGGCCCCTCACGCGGCGAACGCAAATGGACCGGCGTATTGCTGGAATGGCTGGCGCCCAACCCACGCCAGCAGGCAATTCTGGTTTTCATGACGAAAACACTGGCCCGCAGCAGCCAGCATCGCACGCTCCTGATGGGGTACGGCGGCTTCGGCGTGGCCATTCTGATCAGCGGCATCCTGGGGATGCAGGAGACGGTCTCGCGCCCGAACCGCACCGCGGCGTGCTTCGTCTATGCGCATGTGATCCTGCTGACATTTCTGCTGATTGGCCTGCGCCACCTGTTCACGATCCCGGTGGAATGGAAAGCCAACTGGACCTTCCAACTCACGGAACGTCAGGGACGGCGGGAGTGGATGCGCGCCGTGGACCGCTTCACGCTGTTCTGGGGCGCCCTTTCGATGCTCGCGCTGCCGCTTCCCTTCGAACTGAAACTGCTGGGGCCGCGCGCTGCAGCAGAGGCCGCTATCTTCACCGCATTCGGCCTGCTGTGCTACGAATGGGTGTTCACGGACTGGCAGAAACTGCCCTTTACCTGTTCACATTTACCGGGCAAGATACCGGCATGGATCCTGTTCCTTTACGGCATTGGCATCCTGGGCGCGCTGCCGCTGGTGAACGGCCTGATGGTCATCAGCCTGTATCAACCCATTGTTTACGTTGTGATGTTCGCCGTGATCTTCGCCGTCTGGCGAGGCCTGTACGCGGCACGGCGGCAAGGGTTCGGCGAACTCCGCCTGACGTATGACGAGGTCCCCGACCCGGCGATCCACGGGTTGAATCTGCTGCGATAGCGGCAAGCGCGGTGACGCGCCTGGCGAGGCCGAGAGCGGGTGATTATGCGGCCATGCGGAGGGGCTTTGGGGGCTTGGGGAAGAGCTTTCGGGCCTCGGCGAGACGCTGCGCGTGGACGACCAGACGGGCGATTTCGGGGTTCGAAAAATCAAATTGCGGATAGTGGGCGAGACGCGGGAGGTCGCGCGGGAGGTCGAATGTTTCGCCTTTGCTTGCCGCGAGTTGGGACAGAAGGGCGGCCTCTTCGACGGCCTGCTGGAGGGCTTCGCGGCGCTCCTGCTGCAACTGGCGCAACTGGGCCGTGGTCT
>JARLGM010000229.1 GCA_031292755.1 Candidatus Sulfopaludibacter sp. | reverse complement strand
GCGACGTGGAAGAAGGCAGCCCCGCCGACATCAAAGTGCGCTCCGAGGCCGCCAAGAAGTTCGCCGACGTCAGTATCCTGCAGAAGAAACTCCAGCAATTGGAGGAGAAGGTCACCACCGCTCCGGCAGCCAACAAGCGTTCGCGCAAACGCCTGGTGGGCAGGCTCAACCGGGCCAAAGTGGAGACTTCCCTGGCGATCCGCCGCTGCCCCTTCAGGGCATTGAAATGGAAAGAGTTCTCCCGCGAGATCGAGCGCGCGGTGGATGAAATCAGCCACCTGGACAGCGAGATCAAAAAGATCGAGGTGCGCAGCAATCCGGCGCTGCAGCAGCGCCTTCGGGATCTGAAAAAGGAAATCAAGAAGCGGGAACAGGTCGCCGGCGCGACGTTACCCGAATTACGCCACAGCCTTACGGTGATTCGCCACGGCGAAGCCGAAGCCGAACGGGCCAAGAAAGATCTGGTCGAGGCCAACCTCCGCCTGGTAGTGTCGGTAGCCAAGAAGTATGTCAATCGCGGCCTGCACCTCCTGGATTTAATCCAGGAAGGCAATATTGGACTCATGCGCGCCGCCGACAAGTTCGAATACCGCCGCGGATACAAGTTTTCCACCTACGCCACGTGGTGGATCCGCCAGGCGATCACGCGCGCCATTGCCGATCAGTCCCGCACCATCCGTATTCCCGTCCACATGAACGAAAGTATGAACAAATTCCTTCGGGCGACGCGCGAGCTCGAAAAGGAATTAGGGCGTACTCCTACAAATGAAGAAATTGGCCGGAGAATGGACATCCCAGTGGAGAAGGTTCAGAAGCTGAAGACCATCTCCCGCGACCCGGTCTCGCTCGAAACGCCGGTTGGCCGCGATGGCGAATCGGCCCTCGGCGACCTGATCGAAGACCGCTGGGTAGGTTCTCCGGTGGATGCCGTCATCGAATCCAACGTCCGCGACGAGACAGCGGGCATCCTCAAAACGCTTTCCCCGAAAGAGGAGAAAGTGATCCGCATGCGTTTCGGTATCGGTTGCGAGCGCGAACACACCCTGGAAGAGATCGGGCAGGAGTTCGACGTCACCCGCGAGCGAATCCGGCAGATCGAAGCCAAAGCGCTGCGCCAGTTGCGCGCTCCCGAACGCGCCCGCCGCCTGCGTGCGTTGATGGCCGCACGGTAAAGATATCCCCGAAACCACTTTCGCTCGTGGCATCATAAGATCATGCAACTGAGAGGGATTCTTCTGGGTACCGGTGTGCTTTTCGCCGCCACTGCCCTGTTCCACGCAGCCGACAATCCCAAACTGCCCCCACCCTACGCCACTCCCGCGGCCAACAACGGGCCACGGGTGATTCCAAGACCGTCGGGCGCGCGCCTGAATGTCCCGCAGGGATTCAGCTACGAAGTCTGGGCGGAGGATTTCAAGCGCCCGCGTTTCATGATGCTGGGGCCCAACAACGAAGTGATCCTGGCCGACTCCGACCGCCGGCCGAACGGCACGGTCTACGTCTTCGACAAAAATAAGGAAGCTAAGAAGCTCATCACAGGGCTCTACCAACCGTACGGGCTGGCCTACCTGAACGGCTATCTCTACGTGGCCGAGAGCGATTCCGTTAAGAAATACAAATACGATTCCAAGGCGATGACCGCGGGGCCCGGCGAAGAAATCATCTCGCTCAAAGGACAGGACACGCACCACTGGACTCGCAGCCTGCTGATCGATCGCGCCGGGAAGAAGATCTACGTCGGCGTGGGCTCGGCTTCCAACGTGTCCACTGGCGAGGACCCGCGCCGGGCCGCCATCAGCGTTTACAACATCGATGGCAGCGACCACCAGATTTTCGCCGCCGGTCTGCGTAACCCCATCGGTATGCGCTGGTATCCGGGCACCGACACGTTGTGGGCCGCCGTGCAGGAGCGCGACGATCTGGGTGACGACCTGGTGCCTGACTACTTCACGCACGTCCAGAAGGGCGGCTTCTACGGCTGGCCCTACGCTTACATCGGCCCGAATGAAGATCCGCGCAATAAAGGTCTGCGGCCTCTTCTGGTGGCCAAGACCATCGTGCCCGACGTCTTGCTGGGTGCGCATGTCGCTGTCCTGGACTTCGTCTTTTACACCGGCAAGCAGTTCCCGGCCGAGTATCAGGGTGGCGCGTTCCTGTGCTTTCACGGCTCCTGGAACCGCTCCATGCGAGTGGGACAATCCATCGGCTTCATCCCGTTCAAAGACGGCAAACCCTCCGGTCCGCTGCGCGAAGTGTTGACCGGCTGGATGCTTGGTCCCGATAAGCGCGAGGTGTGGGGCCGCCCGGTGGGATTGCTGCAACTGCCCGATGGCAGCCTGTTGATCTCCGACGATGGAGGCGACAAGATCTGGCATCTGAGCTACACGGGCAAATAGGCGCTTGAAACGATTCATAGTGTTGATGCTGGGATGGGGCGCGGCTTGGGGCGCACCACCCTTTTCTCACCGCATCCACCTGGGCATGGAGCTGCAATGCACCGAATGCCATACCGCCGCCGCCACCAGCACCCAGGCCGGCGACAACCTGATGCCTAAGAAAGGCGTCTGCCTCAACTGCCACACGGCCGATGAGATCCCGCCGATCCCTGCCCCGCCCGGTACCCTGGTGACGCACTTCAGCCACGCGGAGCATCTCAAGATGGGAAACATGCAGCCGCTGCTCGCCAAAGCCATCGATGTGGGAAATTACCTGCAGCCGCCCGGCGATATCCGCCGCCACCTGAACACCAAAAACCCCTGCGAAACCTGCCATCGCGGACTGGAAGAATCCGATCAGGTTACTCGTGCGGCCCTGCCGCAGATGGCCGATTGCCTGGTCTGCCATGCCCAGATCGAAAATCCGTTTACCTGTGAAATCTGCCACGCCAAAGACGCCAACCTGAAGCCGGCCAGCCACGTTTCCCATTTTTTGGACCTCCACAGCACGGGCAAAATGAAGCTCGACAAATCCACCTGTGCGCAATGCCACGGCCGCGTATTTACGTGCATGGGATGTCACTAGACCCGCCGGGTGGTGTGGCAGATTGCCGCCATGTGCCGTTCCGCCACGGTTGGTGACGGGACATCCGTTTGCAAACAAAGAACGTAACTCCTGGTAGTGGGATTGCTCCAGGATCCGTTCGAAGGAGGGCAACGGGTGCCGGTCGTCAAAATTACGGGACAGGGCCTGGCGGCCATCGCGTTATCGGTTGCCCTTCTTTGGGGCTGCTGGATTGAAACCCGCGTCACCATGGACCGCTCCCGGGCTGAACGCGCGCGTGTCCTTCACGACCTGAAACTGTTGCGGCAGGAGCGCCGGCCCGAGCCGGTATCCCTGCCCGCAGCCCGCCAGCGGAAGGTTCACTCCCTGCTAAGCTGAGAGCTGACAGTTTGAAAACTGAAAGCTGCAATGGCGAAATTTCTCGCTCCGGCTCCTTTTCTGCTCTTCGCCTCAGCCTGTGGCCGAAGTCCCTCCGACGAGCTGGCACGGCTTTCGGCGGAATTCGTCAATACGACGCTCGCCTTTTCTCCTACAGCCGCCACCGCTGCGGGCCTTCATGTTTTTCAAAAACAGAATCTGGACGAGATGCTGGCGACATGTCTCTCGCCAACCTCGCCAGGCAGCTTCGCTCTTATCAGGATTTTCGCCGCCGCTTAGATAAGCTGGACGCCGCCGGCCTCACTCCCGAAGACCGCGCCGATGTTAGTTCTGCTCCAGGACCAGTGCTCGCTCGAGGTTCTTGACCTGAGCGAATTCCAGAGTGCCGAACACAATCCCACGGTATATGCGGAGATCGTGGGACAGGGCCTGTTCACACCGTTCGTACCGGAATACGCGCCCAGTCCGATCGCATCCGTCACATCATGGCGCGGCTGCGGCAGGTGCCGTTTTCCTGAATCAGGCCGCCACCAACTTGAGCAGCGCGCCACCGGTATGGACCGATTTGACGACCGATGAAACGCGGGCCAATATCGCCATGGTGGATCAGACAATCCGCGACGCCGTTCCGGACAGTCTGAAGATCGCCTACGCTCACGCCGCGCAACCCGCCCTCGACGCCATGCGCAAGTACCAGGACTTCCTGAAAGACAGTCTCAGCCAGCGCACCGGCGCCGACTGGCGCTTGGGCGAGCGATATTCCCGTAAATTCCGCTTCGCCATGCACGGCTCCATGGAGGCGGACAACATGCTGACCGATGCCACGCGCGATCTTGCCGGCGGGCGGGCGCGCATGATGGAACTCGCGCTACCGCTTCACGCGAAGATCGCCCCATCGCACCACGATCATGCGGACCTGAGTGGGGACCCCCGGCAGAACCAGGTGATCGGCGAAGTCCTGGCGCACATTGCCGAGTGCCACTCCAGCCGGGAATCGTACCTCGACGATGCCCGCAACGATCTGGACGAGGCCCGGGCGTTTGTCCGGGAGAAGCATCTCCTCACTCTGCCGGAGCAGGCCAACCTGAGGGTGGTGCCCACCCCGGAGTTCGAGCGCGGCGTCTACACCGCGGGAGGATTCGATCCGGCACCTCCGCAGGCCGCCTCGAAATTGCGGGAGTACAACGACTACATGCTCCGCCTGCTGTCGCTGCATGAAGGCATTCCCGGCCACTACGTGCAGTTCGAAGCCGCCGGCGGCATCCAGCCGGCTGCGCGGCGGGCATTGCGCGCCCGCTACGGCAGCGGGCCCTATGTGGAAGGCTGGGCGCAGTACGGAGAGCAGATGATGCTGGAGCAGGGCTTTCTGAATCATTCGCCGGAACTGGAGCTCACTTTCGCCAAACAGCAACTCCGCGTGATTGCCAACGCCATTCTGGATGTCCGGCTCCAGATGTTGAACATGACCGACCAGGAGGCGCTGGACTTTCTCGAAAAGCAGGCGTTTCAGGAGCACCAGGAAGCGGTGGAAAAGCTCCAGCGAGCCAAGGCCACCGCGGCTCAACTGCCGGAGTATTATGTGGGCTGGACGCAGTGGAACAAGCTGCGCGACGCAATCGAAAAGGCCCATGGCCCGTCCTTCAATTTGGCGGGTTTTCACGATCGGGCCTTGGAGGAAGGCGCGGTGCCTTTGGAGGCATTGCGGCAATTGATTCTTCAGGCGCCGCGGCAACCGTAAGGGCCTGGAAAACGTCTATAATTAACGTAGCAGCGAACTGTTGGGATGCTAGACAACGCAAGCTTTCAGTCACCTGGCGACGTCCGTGCCACCGGCCCGGCAGAGATCGCCGAAAGGTCCATTGGGGGCCGCATTCGGAATGCTCTTTCCTGGCTGCGGGACCTGGCGTTTTCCGTTCTCATCGCGGTAGTGCTGATCGTGTTCATCTACCAGCCGGTAAAGGTGGAAGGCACCAGTATGCAGCCCACCCTCAGTGACAAGGAACGGATCTTCATCAACAAGTTCACCTACCGTTTTGGGCTGGGCGGAATCGAGCGCGGAGACACGGTGGTGTTCTGGTATCCCGAAGACCCGTCCAAGTCTTACATCAAACGCATCATCGGGATTCCCGGCGACCGGATCCGCATCGACTCGGGCCAGGTTTTTGTTAATGACCGGCCGCTGGTGGAAGATTACGTGGAAGACGATTTCAAGGACCAGATGTCCTGGCCGGCGACGCATCGCGACAAGGCAGTGCCCGAGGGCGAGTACTTTGTGCTGGGCGACCATCGCAGTTCCTCCAGCGATAGCCGTTCGTGGGGCTTCGTCCCCCGCGGGAATATCTACGGCAAGGCGGTTTTCGCGTACTGGCCGCTGCAAAAACTCGGCCGCCTGCGTTAACGGAACTTCCCGATAATCCAGAGCACCAGCGAGAACAGCACGCTCAGCAAAATACAGGTAGTCAATGGGAAGTAGAACGACGAGTTCTTTCCGTGGATGTAGATATCGCCCGGCAGCCGCCCCATTCTCAGGGGCAGCCGCCCGCCAAAACTAATCAGCACACCGGCCGCCACCAGAATCAAGCCCACGGCGATGAGTGTGCGGCCGAAGGGCATGGCTACAGCTCTGCGATCTCCGCGAAAATGGGTTTCAGCGCCGGGTACAACGCCTGGTATATACGGTGGCCCTTTTCATAGAATGCCGCATCCCGGAGTTCCGGCGATATGCTTTCCGTTTCCCGGATGGCATGGTGGCACACTTCCGGTACGGACCCGTACGCGCCCGTCCCGGCCAGCGCCAGCAGCGCCGCGCCATACGCCGACCCCTCCTGCGTCTCCAGAGTCACCACCTGTTTGTTCAACACGCCGGCCAGCAAGCCGCGCCAGAACGGGCTTTGCGCGCCGCCGCCGGACGCGCGCACCGAATTCACCGGCACGCCGAGCAGTTCGATAATCTGCAGGCAATCCCGCTGGCTGTAAGAGACACCCTCGATCACCGCGCGGATCAAATCCGCCCGCTTGTGACTGTTGGTCAGGCCGATCCAGCCGCCGCGCGCCGTCGCATCGAGGTGGGGCGTGCGTTCGCCCATCAGGTATGGCAGCCAGAAAAGGCCCTGCGCTCCAACCGGCGAGCGTGCCGCCTCGTCCATCAGCACATCGTACTTCGCGCCGGGCGCCAGTTGATTGCGGAACCACTGCAAGCTGAGCCCCGCGCCCTGAGTGACTCCCATGACGTGCCACTTTTCGGCCACGGCATGACAGAATGTATGGACCCGGCCGGCCGGATCGTACGCCACATTCTCCATGTGCGCGAACACCACGCCGCTGGTGCCGAGCGTACAGGAAACGATGCCCGGCTCCACGATTCCGTTGCCTACCGCGCTGGCAGCCTGGTCGCCGCCGCCGCCCACCACCGGTGTTCCGGCCGCAAGACCGGTCAGCGCGGCCACCTGAGGGGTAATCGCGCCGGTCACGTCGCTCGATTCGTAGCAGGTGGGCAGGATATCGCGATCCAGGTCCAGCGCGTCCATCATCTCGAATGACCAGCGCCGGTTCACCACGTCGAACACCGCCGTGCCGGAAGCGTCGGAAACCTCCGAGGCGAATTCGCCGGTCAGCATGAAGCGGACATAATCCTTGGGCAGGAGCATCTTACGCACGCGGTCGAAATTGCCGGGCTCGTTGTCGCGCACCCACAACAGTTTGGGCAGGGTGAAGCCGGTCAGGACCGGGTTCGCGATATACCGCAGGATGTTCTCGCGGCCCACCTTTTGATTGACCGCGTCCACCTGCTTCTGGGACCGCTGGTCGCACCAGATCAGGGATGGCCGAATTACCTGGTGCTCCGCATCCAGAATCACCAGCCCGTGCATCTGGCCGGAAAGGCCGACGCCTTTGATCTGGCTGCCATGGATCGCGGCCGTGGCCAGCACGCCGCGGATAGCCTGTACCGCCGCGTCCCACCAGTTTTCCGGACGCTGCTCGGCCCACAACGGCCTTTCCATCCGCATGTCTTCATGCGCGACCGTATATGTCGCGCGGACGCCGCCGTGCTCATCCACCAGAAGCGCGCGCGAGCTCCCGGTTCCGATATCGATACCCATCCACATAGACCAACTAGCATACCCTGTGGCGTGCGGGGAGGCGGTCCGCCCCGCAGGCGCGCAACATGATAAAACCGAATTTGTCACTGCTTACGATCACGCCAAAATTTCGTCCGGTGCTGGACCCCGGCTTCGTCGCCGCCTCACTCTGGAATCGCGCCTACCGCTCGCTGGTGAGGACCGGCCACGGCGAGGATCTGGCCATCGCGCTGGAGCGCAGCGATGGCTCGGTCTCGGTATTCCGCACGGCTGTCCTGCCGCATGAAGGCGCCAACGTCGCCCTCAATCACCGCTACGTGGAGCGCCTGCTGAAGTTCCTTCTCTGGCAGAAGGGCGCCTGGCGCGTCACCATCGGCGGCGACGCGCGCATTGCCGGATAC
The DNA here is from genome assembly GCA_031292755.1 of Candidatus Sulfopaludibacter sp. Taxonomy (GTDB): domain Bacteria; phylum Acidobacteriota; class Terriglobia; order Bryobacterales; family Bryobacteraceae; genus Sulfopaludibacter. Next base: position 832 of record JARLGM010000229.1, on the reverse strand, counting down.
CTGCGCGGCGTTTATGCGCCCGGCGGCGCGCGCGCGTTCGATCACGATTTTATGGGGGCGCGGGTCTACGGGCGTCCCATGACCATCGAGAGCGCCGTCTTCGATGCCGTCCCGGTGGAACGCGAGAGCGCCGCGCCGCTGGGCCGCCACCTGCAAGGCTGCCGCATCGGTTTCGATCTGGGCGCCAGCGACCGCAAGTGCGCCGCCGTGATAGACGGCCACGTGGTGTTCAGCGACGAGGTGCCGTGGAATCCCAGTGCGCAGTCCGACCCGCAATACCACTTCGACGGCATCAACGATTCGTTGCGCCGCGCCGCCATCAAACTGCCCTCAGTGGAGGCCATCGGCGGCAGCGCCGCCGGCGTTTACGTAAACAACGAAGTCCGCGTAGGTTCGCTCTATCGCGCGGTGCCGCGGGACCTGTTCGAAACGCGCGTGCGGCGCCTGTTCTTCGACCTGCGCGCCGCGTGGGGGGATATTCCCTTCGACGTGGTGAACGATGGCGAGGTGACGGCGCTGGCCGGGTCCATGGCCCTCAACGATGGCGCCGTGCTGGGCGTCGCCATGGGCAGCAGCCTGGCCGCCGGGTATGTCACACCGCAGGGCGCTATCACCGGTTGGTTGAACGAACTGGCCTTCGTGCCGGTGGATTACCGCGACGATGCTCCCGCCGACGAATGGTCGGGCGACCCGGGCGTGGGCGCGCAATACTTCTCGCAGCAGGCTGTAGGCCGCCTGCTGGCGCCGGCCGGGATCGAACTCCCGCAGGATATGCCGCTGCCGGTAAAACTGGAGGCGGTGCAGAAACTGGCGGCCGCCGGCGATGAGCGTG
>JARLGM010000228.1 GCA_031292755.1 Candidatus Sulfopaludibacter sp. | reverse complement strand
ACCCAGAAAATATCAGCAAAACCGCCCTACCTCGTAGATTCCTGCGCACAGCCCTAATTACAAGCGCCCCACAGTCTTCGCCCCGGCGGCGTTTCGCGGACAGCCCGTGGCGGAACAGAACTCGTTCGCCGATCAGGGATGGTGGAGCGTTTACTCCGATCCGTTCTTGAGTGCCCTCATCAAGGAGGCGCTAAAGAACAATTATGACTTGAAAACAGCAATCGCCCGAGCCAAAGAGGCCGACGCATATCGTGGGGTGGCGCGCTCCGCTTACTTTCCCCAGATGAACGAGGAGTCCGGCGCTCAACGCGATCACGGCGTGTATAAAATGGACCCCGATCTGAAACTTCCCACCCGCACCCAAACCACCAATTTGTTCCTGGGCGGGTTGTCCACAGCGTGGGAAGTCGATTTATGGGGCCGGATTCGCAGATCGAACGAGGTCGCCAATGCGGAATATCTGGCCACCGAAGAAGGCCGGCGAGGATTGATGCTGGCGCTGATTACTGAAGTGGCGCAGGCTTACCTGGAGTTGGTGGAGTTGGACCGGCGCGTTGCGGTAGCCCAGAACAGCCGGGATGCCTTCGAAGCCACACACACTCTGTTCAGTAAGCGGTACGGAGCGGGAATCGTTTCGCGCTTGCAGGTCACGCGCGCCGAAGCGGCATTGGCGGCGGCGGAAGGAACGCTCAATGACATTGAACGGCAAGTCTCGGAGAAGGAGAATCAGATCTGCGTTCTTATCGGTCGCAACCCCGGTTCGGTGCAAAGAGTGACGCCAGACAAAGAAATGAACCCGCCGCCAACCGTTCCCGCCGGAATTCCTTCGCAACTCCTGGAGAGGCGGCCCGATATCCGCGAAGCCGAACAGGAGCTCAGAAGCGCATCCGCGAGCATAGGTATTGCAAATGCAAATTTCTTCCCGCGCTTTGGTTTGACTGCGCTCTTCGGAAGAGCCAGCCCGGAACTCAGTTCGCTGAGTGGCGGGGCCGCGGACATTTGGGCTCTTGCCGCTTCGTTTTCGGGTCCGGTCTTCACCGGCGGACGCCTCAAAAGCGAATACCGGGCGGCAGTCGATGTTTTCGATCAGGCCAAATATCGATATTCGCAGAGCGCGCTAAGAGCATTTCGGGAAGTGTCGGATGCTCTGGTAGCCCCGCAGAAACTGTCCGTCGTTGAAGAGCAACAGAAGCGTGAAGTGGCGGCTCTCACCGATTCTGTCTCGATCGCCAGGCGGCGGTATCTTGGAGGCCTTGCCAGCTATTATGAGGTCCTGGAAGCTCAGCAACTTCTCTACCCCGCCGAGATCAGTCTTTCGGAGACTTCTCGCGACCGGCGGCTGGCGATCGTCCAACTCTATCGGGCACTTGGCGGCGGATGGAATTTCGATGACACGCAGTGGACGAATGGACGGCAGTGAGTCGGATTTAGGCTCGTCTGAACTTGCGGCATCCGGGCCAACTCTACCGGCTCCCGGGGAAACTTTTCATAGATCACGCCGTCCAATTGTGCCGCGCGGCGTGGCGGAATCCGTGCTTTGGAACCTGGACCTGGAATTCACGGTGGCTGCGATCCCACCGAAATCGACCCTGGGCCGCGCGTGGAATCGGCGACGCACATTATGGCATTGGGGCTGAATGGCTCGATCGACGATGCATTCCGGTGGGCTACGGCCGGCTTGGCACAGTGGCTGGCGGAGGATTATAAGCTGACGCCTTCGGAAGTGGCGCAGGCGCCGGGCGCGTCGGTGGAGTATCAAGTGAGCGAGGTGGCGGACCGCCACGCCGTTTTAGCTGTATTCTAGGAGAAATGGCCAGTCAAAGCTACGCCAATCACCGGCAGTTCGTGCCGATGTTTCACGGGGTGCTGTTCGGCATCCTGTTCCTAACGTTGATCGGCGCGTGCGTCAACCTGTATAAGAGCTGGGGCGACCACATCGTCCTTTATAGCGCCTCGCTGATTGTGGTGATGGTGGTTTGCGTGGTGATGCTATCGCTGTTTGCGCGGATCTTCGCCTTAAAAGCGCAGGACCGCGCCATCCGCGCGGAAGAGAATCTGCGGCACTATGTGCTCACCGGCAAACTGCTGGATTCACGGCTCGACATCAGGCAGATAATCGCGCTGCGCTTTGCTTCCGACGGCGAGTTTGCAGGTCTGGCGCAAAAAGCTGCGCTGGAGCAGATGACGCCCGACGCGATCAAAAAGGCCGTCAAGACCTGGCGGCCGGATACGTACCGGGTGTAGCGGTCACTTCGCGGGAACGACCGATGGGCGGGCCAGTCTGCCCGCCAGCGCCTCATCCAGCGAGATGTGGTTCTTGGAGAGGGTTTCGCCAAGCACCTGATCCAGCGCAATGCGGGCGTGGGCATAAGCGTCCTTGGCGTTCACTTCGGAAATCTGCGCGGTCACCAGCAGGCGCTGATCCACAATGAGGTTGTTAAACGTGGAGAGGCCGGACGCGAATTTTTCCTGTTCGGCGGCCAGTAACTGCTCCTGAAGCACCCGCGTATCCTTGGCCGCGGTGTAGCGCGAGCGGGCCTGCTGGAGCGCATTCATCTGGCTGGAGATGGCCACGACAATATTGTTGAGGTCGCGCTGGCTGGTGAGTTCGCCCTGGCGATACTGCAACTGGTCCACGCCGTAATCGGCCTGGGCCTGACGATTGCCGATCGGAATGGAGAATCCAGCAGCTCCCTGTTCAGTAGGGAAATTGCGCCGGAAAATCTGGCCCAGTGCGGTGCCGTATCCCCCGATGAAATATGGGTTCACACTTCGTCCGGGGACAGGAGTGCCGGCAACGCCGCGGTTTTGCATCATACCCTGAACCTGAAGTGTGGGCAGCAGCGGGTTGGTGGTGCCGGACAGATTCATCTCATTGGTCAGGTCGCGGATTTTGGAAACGGCGACGTCGGGGCGGTTCTCCAGGGCGTCCTGGAGCAGTTGCCGGAGCGGCGGTAGTTCCTCGACGGCGGGAACGTCGATGTGATCGAGCGGCACGATTTCCGCATTATCGAGCAAGGGATCGTCTGTGCGGCTGAGCAGGAGCTTCAAAGAGAGGGCGCGGACGGCCAGGTTTTGTTGCGCATCCACCAGATCCATTTGCCGGCTGGAGGCTTCCGATTCGGCGCGCGGGCCTTCGACGCGCGGTAAAGCGCCTGCCGCGATTTCGCGCGCGGTATCGTCGCGGAACTTCTGGGCGATTTCGAGCGAATGGCGGCGAGCGGCCATTTCGTCGTTGGCGGCCACCAGGTCCCAGTACTGATTCAGGGTGTTGACCACCAGGTTGAACAGAGAGGCACGGAAGTTCTCGATGGATCCTTTCACGTTCACCTGCGCGATGCGGATGCCGCGGTCGTTCAACTTAACGCCGAAGCCTTGCAACAGGTTGTGCGTGACGGTCAACTGCATATAGGGGCCGACCACCGGGTTTAACACGTTGGTGGGCGCATTTTCCTGGTCGTGATACTCATAGTCCTTGAACTGGATGGTGCCGCCGCTGAGCAGCTTTTGAGTGAATTGGGTGTTATAGGCGCGCACGTTGTCGACCAGGGCCTCGGTCTGGCTTGCGGTGGTGTTGAACTGCGGCTGGGTGGTGTGCGAAAAGATCGTGGAGTTTTGTATGTAAGGATCGAGTACCGGAGTAATCGCCCCAACCTGCTGAATGGTTGCGCCGCCGTTGCCGCCGCCCCCGCCGCCGCCCCCGCCGTTGGTAAGCCCGGCCGCGGCGATCGCACCGTTGACGCCGATTCCGCTATCCACGGCGGAAATCTGTGAGATGGCGCTGGGCACGCCGCGAAGGGGGCCGCCGGCCCGGGCGCGTTCGAGCGCGGTTTTGGCCAGTTCGGGCCCGTAGCGTTCGATTTCCAGGTTGAGATTGTTCTCAATGGCGAGGGCCAGGGCGTCCTCTACGCTGAGGTACAACTTGCCGGCGCGAATCAGGTCGTGCAGCCGGCTGCTATTGGCCAGTCGGATGGGAGGGACCTGGTGCGCCATGTAAGAGCGGATCGGGATGGGGAACTGAGGCCGCGTCACCTCGATGGGCATTTGCTGCGCAACCAGTTGCGAGCACAGGATGGTGCAGATCGAAAGATGGGGCAACCGGCTTCGACGGCTCCTCTTGATTCTCATCGGCGCACCTCCTGACGGACGGGCGCCGGCAGGGCAGCGGGCAGGACCGACTCTCTTTGCACCCTGCCGGATACGGCTTCGTCCATGGAGACGTGGTTCACATCTAACGTGCGGCCGAGCGCCTGGTCCAGCGCGATCCGGGCATGCGAGTAGTTTGCGACGGCCTGACCTTCGGCGGTCTGATCGGCAGCCAGGTCGTTCTGCGCCTGAATCACCAGGGCCACGGTGGAGGCGCCGAACTGAAACCGCTGTTGTTCATTCTTCAGACTCTGTTCGGCGAGTACCCGGGTATCGACGGCCGCCTGGTACCGGGCACGCGCCTGCTGCAGTCCGATCACCGCAGTCTTAACGTCTACCTTCACCTGGTTCAACAAACCTTGCAGCCGTAATTGCGATTGACGCAGGTTCAATTCATCGGTGACGGTGTCGGCCTGTGCCTGACGGTTGCGGAGCGGAATGGTGACCGAAACCCCAGCGGAATAGTTCGGGAAATTGCGGCGCAGCAACTGCGCGACGACGTTGGATTCGCCGCCGACGAAGAACGGATTGGGAGCGCCGCTCAGGCCGTTGTAGAGCGGGTTGACCACGCCGCTCAATCCGTTGTTGCTCACGTCGGCGAACGCCTGCATACTGGGCAGCAACCCGTTCTTATCGCCTTTCAGCATGATTTCCTGGCTCTGCATGTTGAGCTTGGCCTGATCGATTTCAATGCGATTGGCGAGCGCCTCGTCGATTAGTTCCGGCACGGGCTTCAATTCGTCGGCCTTGGGAATGACGATGTGGTCCAGCGGCACGATATGCACTTCATCCAGCCAGGCGTTTTGAATGGCGTTGCGGCTGAGCGCGTTCTTGAGCACAATTTCCTGTTGGGCCACGTTGGTCTGCGCAAAGAGCAGATCCTCCTTACTGGAGGAAACGGCGGCGGCCGCGCGGGTCAGTTCCACGCTGGGCAGGGCGCCGGCGTTGACCTGTTTTTGATTGTCCTCGTATAGTTTCTGCGCGATGGCCAGGGCCTGTTCTTTGATGCGCACGGCATCGTTGAAGGTCACCAGATCCCAGTACAGGTTGAGAATGGCGCTGACGGTCACCACGACCTGCTGTTTGACGCTCATCATACTGGCCTTCAGGTTATTGCGCGCCACGCGGATATCGCGATTGTTCACGGCAATGCTGAAGCCTTGCAGCAAAGGCTGGGTGATGTAGAACTCCAGATTGCCCTGAAGGTACGGATTGAACAGCGGGCTGGAACTGTTAGTAAGCTGGCGGGACGAGGAAAAGTCCACCTGGAAATAGGTTCCGGTGATGAATTGCTGGCTGTACTGGGTGTAGAAGTTGCGGTAATTCGTGATCAGAACTTCGGTGGCGTTGAGGCCGAGATTGGATTGCGGCGTGGTGACGCGGCCAAGCTGAAAACTGGTGTAAATGCTGGGATCGAGGTTGGGCGGAGTGGGCCCGATCTGGGTCACCACGCTGCCCCCCGCATTGAGGGCGCCGCCGTTCAGTCCATTGGCGTTGGTACTGACGCCGGCGGTACTGACGCTGGTGGGACCGGCCACCACCGGGGTATCGGTGCCGCGCAGAAGACCACCGCCCTCGGCGCGGCGCAGCACCTCCCGCGCCAGGAACGGCGAGTATCGCTGGACCGCGATATCCAGATTGTTTTCGAGCGCCAGCGCGATCACGTCCTGCACGGAGAGATAGAGATTGCCCGCGCGGACCAGTTGTTCGAGGCGCGGCGAATTAGTCAATTTCGCCGGGGCTACGATGCGCTTCTCCATATGGAAGGGACGGAGGAAGGTGCCGATGACCGGCGGCTGTTTGGGCGTCTGGATCGACACTTCCGAGGACTGCGCCAAAAGCGTCGACGCAATCAGAAAAAGGACTAGGGAATTCCTCAAGTAGCTCACCATTTCGGAGCTGTACAGTGTGCAATTAGAATTCCACTGAACATATTGGAAAATAAGGAGTTTGGCTCATTGCGCGGTGTCCGTTTTTGAGAATGGCTGTTCGATTTGGGAACACGCGGGTATAATCCCTCTCATGACACCACGCCGCAGTTTTTTGAAATCGGCCCTGGCCGTTCCGTTTCTGCCGCAGCAGGCTTTGCCGCGTCCCGAGGACCCCGCGTATTGGGCGAGGGTGCGCGACCAGTTCATGCTTTCGCGCGATAAAGCGTTCTTTAATACAGGCACGATCGGCGCGATGCCGCGCGTGGTTTTCGAGAAAACCGTAGAGCATCTGCGCAAAATGGCGACCGATGTGGCCGATTGGGATTACAGCGGACCGGACTGGATAAGCGGGTACAGCGACGTGCCGGCGATTCGCGGGAAGGCGGCGCGCCTGCTGAACTGCGATGTCAAGGAACTGGCGCTCACCGAGAATGTGACGTCGGCCAATAGCTTTGTAGCGTCGGGCCTGGATCTGCCGGAAGGGGCCGAGATCATCATGAGCGATCAGGAGCACGTGGGCGGCACCAGTCCCTGGCTGAATGCGGCCAAGAGGCACGGCGGGACGGTGACGGAGTTCCAACTGCCGAAGCCGGCGCACGACCGGGCGGAGATTGTGGCGATCGTGATGAACGCCATGCGGCCGCGCACCCGGGTGCTGTTTCTTTCGCACATGATCACAGCGGCGGGCGCGATTCTGCCGGTAAAGGAGATTTGCGCGGCGGCGCGCGAGCGCGGCGTTTTCACCGTGATCGATGGCGCGCAGGCATTCGGGCACATTCCGGTGGACGTCAAGGAGATCGGCTGCGACGCGTACGTGGGTTGCTTCCACAAATGGATGCTGGCGCCGGCGGGAGAGGGCTTTCTGTATTTGCGGAGCGATCGCGCGCCCGGTGTGTGGTCCAGCGTGGCCAGCTTCTCCTGGAACAATCACGACGACAACGGCCTGCGATTCAGCCAGCGCGGCACGGGCAGCATGTCGATGATGATGGGCCTCGAAGCGGCGCTGGATTTTCACAATCAGATCGGTCCGCAAAGGGTACAGCAGCGGATCAAATATCTCGGCGATTATCTGCGTGCGGGACTGCGAAAGATTCCCAAGGTGAAGATCTACTCGCCGGTTGATGCTTCCATGTGCGCCGGGATTACGGTGTACGGCGTGGATGGCGTGAGCGGTCCGCAACTGGCGAAGGAGATGTGGGATCGGGCAAGGCTGCGCCCGCGCGGGTCGAGCGCGGTGGCAATCCGGCACTGCACGCACATTTACAACAGTCCGGAGGAGATCGACAGGGCGTTGGGCGTAGTGCGGGCACTCTAAAAAAGGGGACAGACGCATTTTTGGGAAAGGGATTAGACGCCGAAGTGCGCGCCAAAAGGCATCAATAAAGGGGACAGACGCATTTAAAAAATGCGTCTGTCCCCTTTATCAAAGGCCTTGACTTCAGGCGAATAAAAAGCGAAACTGCCCAAGGAGGTTTTTATGCGCATCAGTGACGCACTGTTGCCTGAGTTCGATCAGGAATCGGCCACCACGCGGAAGGTTCTGGAGCGGTGTCCGGAAGAGAAATTCGGCTGGCGGCCGCATCCCAAGTCTTATACCATGGGCGAGCTGGCGACGCACATCGCCCAGATGCCTTGGTGGACGGTCGAGACGCTGACTAAGGACGAACTGGATTTCGCGCCGCCGGGCGGGGAGCCCTACAAGGCGGAGATTATCGCCACTTCGAAGGAATTGCTGGAGCGGTACGACAAGAACGTGGCGGCGGCGCGCGAGGCATTAGCCCAAGCCGAGAACGAACAGATCATGGCCAACTGGACCCTGCTGGCGGGTGGGCAAAAGATATTCACGATGCCGCGTGTCGCCGTGATCCGCTCGTTTGTGATGAACCACAACGTGCATCACCGGGCGCAACTCGGCGTTTACCTGCGGCTGAACGACATTCCAGTGCCGCAGATGTACGGCCCGACGGCGGATGAGCCATAGAAACAAGGGCGGAAGACTGCGTCGGTCAGACATGCCTTCCGCCCTTCGTGAGCATTACCCCGACCGTCATCCTCCGAGACAAGGGCAGCTCGTTTCAATCTGCCAACATTGTGCAATTCGGGTACCAACGCGAGAGCGATGGAAACAGCGCCTTCCTGAATGCCGTGCATGTCCGCTTTGCGTGCGGAGCTCTGGGTATCTGTTCCATTTGGGACACCCTGGTTGCTGATTTCCCCGTGATTTCCGCGTGGAAGTGAGCGTGCAGTCGGAACCGGCATAAGCGAACCAGATGGAGGTTCTCAAATGACCAAGATGATGACCGTACTCGCCCTCGCGCTCGCCGTTCTGGCAAGTGCGCTGGTGGCCGGCACGCCGAATCTAAAGACTTACCGAATCACCCTGGCGAACCCTTCGAGGATCGGCAGCAATCAACTGGCGCCTGGCGATTATAAGCTTGCCGTCGATACCGCATCGGTGCGTGTAACCGAGTTGAAGACCGGCAAATCAGTTGAAGCCTCGGCCAAAGTCGAAACCGGCGAAGAGAAATTCAACCATACCGCTGTCACGTCGCAGAAAGTGGACGGCGTCAACGAGATCCGCGAGATCCGGCTGGGCGGAACCAAGATTCTGATTGCGTTTCAGTGAAACCCACCATCCCAGCTTGTCCCCCATTCCTCAGGTACACCTGTGTTTCTGCT
>JARLGM010000022.1 GCA_031292755.1 Candidatus Sulfopaludibacter sp. | reverse complement strand
TTCCCTCCCGGAATTTCTCGCAAGTACCGCCAAACCCTCAATCCTCGTGAAATTCATCCGCGACCGCTTGGATCTATCCAGAACCGAAGGAAACAGTTTGGCGGCATGAGAAACCAACCGCAAATATCGGTACTCTCAAGTTCCATAGAAATACCCTTCAATACGTGGCTTTCGCGAAAAGGCCAGGCCAACCCAACATTAAAATCAGATCCGAATGACATGATAACGGAAATCGTGAGATGGGTGAGCGCAAAATCCCACAGAACCTCCGACACGCAAATATGGGCCTGCCTGAGGTCCATTAAACGGCCAACCCGACGCCACACCAAAATGGTTCGCTATTGTGGAACGATGAGCAATGCGCCGGTCTACATGGGTGTCGCTGAACGGAGGGCCAGTGATATGAAGCCCGCGATTCTCCGGCTAAACGCAGACACCTCCCGTCCACCCTGGTTCACGAACGTTCTCGTAGGCTTTGCCGTTGAGCTGCGCCGGTCCTTCCACGAACTGCACACGGGAGTGTCCGACCATATCCTCGGCCGCGCCGCCTTGGCGTGCCGGAACCTGCTTGAGATCCGCTACTGGACGATGTACGCGGCCAAGTCGGAGGACAACATTTGGCGACTCCGGAAAGAAGCGCTCATCGACATGCGGGACATGCTCGACAAGTTCACCACTGCTTGCCAAGCAAACCCGGAGCTGGCTCCGGCGCTTCCGTCTATCCAGCAAGGCAGAGCCTGGTTTGAAGAGCAGTGCCGGCAGACAGCAGAATGCGCTGATGGTCCGTACATCCGCGTATCAAACCTGGCGCAGGAGCTTGGCCTGGCCGACGAACACCGGACGATGAGCTCATTCCTCTCGAAGCTCCTCCACCCGACGGGATTCTCAATTTGTCTGCCGGGTGCAGAGGATTTTACCTATCAGCAGGTTTATTCAGTCGGCTGCTGGTATTTCAACGACTGCTTTGAGCGGGTAAATGAACTTCTCAGGAGGCTAAACCTGCCAGTTCTCGAATAACAATGACCCGCCCGGGGTTCTCTACCAAACGTAATCCGGAGAGCCTCCGGCGCCTCCCCCCGGCCATTAGTACCGAGAAACGCGCTTCCACCCGGGAATCCCATGAGTGAGAAGGCGACTCGCCGATCTGGCCCCAACCGGCGTTTGCAAGAACTTGCCGACTCCGCATCCGGCACCCGCGCCTATTCGTATTTCAGCGCTCTTACCGGATCTATCCTCGCGGCCTTCCAACTGGGAAGAATCGCGGCCAATAGCGCCACCAGGGCCAGAACCCCAGCCGCTCCCCCGAGCACCACAGGATCGGCGGCCTTGATGCCGAACAGTTGCGAGTCCACCAGCCGGCTGAGGGCCAAGGCTCCGCCTAACCCAACGGCGATTCCGGCCGCCGCCATGGCGCCGGCCTCGCGCAGGATCATGAGCACCACCTGTACGGGCACCGCGCCCAGCGCCATGCGAATGCCGATTTCCGGCGTGCGCCGCGCCACCGCGAAGGCCACCACGCCGTACAAGCCGATCGCCGCCAGCAGGGTCGCCAGGGCCCCGAACGCCTCGCTGAGCAGGGCAATCAACTGCTCGGTATACAGCGAGTCGCGTATCTTCAGGTCCAGCGGCTGGATGGTCATCACCGGAATGTTCGGGTCCACCTCGCGCACCACGCGCCGGATATCCGCGGTCAGACGGGCCTCATCGCCGCTGGCGCGGACATAGAATACCAGGCGCTCCGGCTTGTCCCACTGCTCGTACGGCATGTAGATGGTTTCTTTGGCCTGAACGCGCACCTCATTATGAACATCCGGGACCACCCCCGCAATCTCGCGGTCGAATACCGGGTGATTGCTGCCGCCAAACATGAGCCGCCGGCCGATGGGATCCTTACCGGCCAGGTACCGGCGCACGAAGGCGTCGTTGACCACCACGGTCTTGGGCGCGGCATGGTCGTCCCGCGCGGTGAACTCGCGGCCGGCGCGCAGCGGAATCCCTAACGCCCGGAAGAATCCCGCGTTCACCGCCACTATCGATGCGCCGGTATACTCGTCCGGTGGGGCTGCATAGCCGTCCACCGTGATGTTCCCGCCGCGATTGCCGTCGCCAAAAGGACCGTCCGCCGCCGCTCCCACACCCGAGACTCCCGGCAGCGCCGACAGCCTTTCCAGCAGGTCCTTGTAGAATGCCAGCGCGTCCGCCAGTTTGGGCCGGCTCAAGGTCGCATTGGCGTTGAAGATCATCAGCCGCTGGGTGTGGAAACCCAGGTTGACGTGCAACAGATTGCGCAGGCTGCCGCTGAACACGCCCGCGCCCACCACCAGCAGCAGCGAGAGCGCCAGTTGCGCCACCACCAGTCCGCGGCGGAAGCGCGCCGGACCGCCCGCTACACTGGTAGCCTGCTCTTTCAAGGTCCCCGCCACGTCCGGGCGCGTGGCCTGCATCGCCGGAACCAATCCGAACAACAAGCCGCAAACCGCCGATACCGCCGCGGTGAACCACAGCAACTGCCCGTCCAGGGCAGCGCTCAGCGACCCCTGATAGCTCTTCGGCAGCACGTGCACCAGCGTCAGCACTCCCCAGTAGGAGAAAGCCAGCCCCAGGACCCCGCCGGCGAAGGCCAGCAGCAGACCTTCCATCAGCAGTTGCTTCACCAGGGCGCCGCGTCCCGCGCCCATGGCCAGGCGAATGGCGATCTCTTTTTGCCGTCCGGCCGCGCGCGCCAGCAGCAGGCTGGCCACGTTGGCGCAGGCAATCAGCAGCACCAGCGCCACCAGCGTCATCAGCGCTTCCAGGGGCTGCTCCCATTGCTCGCGCATCCCGCTGATGCCCTGCGCCGCCGGCCGCAGTTCGGCGCGGTGGGTCAGAAACTCCTGGCGGTCGCGCTCGGTCCGCATGTCGCTCATCTGCGCCAGTTCGCCTTCCAGGATGGCGCGATACGCGACGTCGGTGGCCGCCTGGGCGCGCTTCAGGTTCATGCCCGGCTGAAGGCGTGCGAACAGATTGAGCCAGCGGGTGCGGCGATCGTTGAGCGCATCCATAGTCGGCAGGATCGTGCGCTGCATGGCGATGGGGACGTACAGATCCCCGATGTGACCGGGGGTGACGCCGCGGAATCTCGCGTCAGCCACGCCGATCACCTGAAAGGGAAGGCCATTCAGGTTGATGTTCCGGTTGAGGATCGAAGGGTCGCTGCCGAACTGGCTCGACCAGTACGAGTGGCTCAGGACCGTGACCGGCGAACCGCCCGCCACGCCGTCATCGGCCGGGGTGAACACGCGGCCCAACGCAGCTCCTACTCCCAGCACCTGAAAGAAGTTCCCCGATACCAGTTCGGTGGTCACCGAGACCACCGCGCCGTTGCCGGAGAGCCGCGCCGAGCCGCTCATGCGCGCAATTATCCCCGCCATGGCCGGGTCGCGGTCCCGCAGGTCGCGATACATGGGATAGGAGAATACCGATTCGTGGTTATCGCTGGAGCTGCTTCCGGGTGCGTTGTACTCGGTGTGCAGCAAGACCAGGCGATCCGGCTCACGCACCGGCAAGGAGGCCAGCACCACCTGGTCCAGCAGAGAAAAGATGGCCGTATTGGCGCCTATGCCGAGCGCCAGGGACAACACCGCCGCCACCGTGAACAGGGGACTGCGGCGCAGCGTACGAACGGAAAACACCAGGTCTTTCCACATTATGAAGATTAGACGGCAGCTTGCCGGAAATCGTACCCACAAAATGCCGGAAACCGAAACAATCCAGTGCTTCGCCCGTATAATTTGAGCGGTGGCACGGAGATTCTGAGTTATGTTCCAACCTCGCCGTCTCTTTACGCGTCTCGAGACCCTGACCGACATCCGCCGCGGCTTTGCCGGCGAATGGGTGGTGACCTTCATTTTCCTGCTGTTCGGCACTACCAGCCTGCTGCAGGCGTTCGTCATACCCACCGGCTCCATGGAGAACTCGCTGCTGATTGGTGACCACGTGCTGGTGGACAAACTGACTTACTCCCCGTCCGATGCCGCTTCCACGCACCTGCTGCCTTACCGCGACATCCGGCGGGGCGATGTCATCGTTTTCGCCTACCCCCTGGATACCCGGATCGATTACGTGAAGCGCGCCATCGGCATCCCGGGCGATCGCATTCGCTTCCAGAACAAACAGCTCATCCTGAACGGCAAGCCGGTTGCCGAACCGTACACCGTGCACCTTCCGGTGAGCAATCCGTACCTCGACAACTTCCCGGCCTACGCCCCGCCGGGGTTGCGGCCGCGCGCGCAGCAGATGCTCGACCAGCATGTGGTCAAGGGAGAACTGGTGGTGCCGCCCGGGTTCGTCCTCGCCATGGGAGACAATCGCGACAACTCCGACGATTCACGGCTGTGGGGACTGGTACCGCGCGATTCCATCAAGGGCACGCCGCTGGTGGTTTACTGGTCTTTCGATGCGCCCACCGAAGATCTGATGAATAACAACATCTCGGTAGATCATGTAGCCGACGTGGTGCTTCACTTCTTCAGTAAGACGCGATGGAACCGGACCATGAAACTGGTGCACGGCTACCGGCTAGGTTACTGACTGCCCGTAATGCGCCCGGACGCGGCGGGCGGCGGCCCGGCCTACGATCCCCGTGAGCTGTTCCTCGGAAGCCGCGCGCACCAGTTGCGAGCTGCCGAATTCCTTCAGCAGGCGCACCACGGTTTTCCGGCCTACTCCTGGAATCTCATCCAGTTCACTGGTAAGCTGGCGCGCATTGCGGCGCGAGCGGTGGAAGGTCACGGCAAAACGGTGCGCTTCGTCGCGGATGGATTGAATCAGGTGGAGAATGGGGGAGAAGCGGTCCAGGATGACGGGTTCGTCCTCCTGGCCATACACGTAGATAATCTCGTCGCGCTTGGCGATGGAGGCCAGCGCCTGATCGCTGATCCCGATCGCTTCCAGCGCGTCCGCCGCGGCGTGCAACTGCCCCAGACCGCCATCGATCAGCACCAGTCCCGGCAGGGGCAGCTTTTCTTCCTGCAGGCGGGAATAGCGGCGCGTCACCACTTCGCGCATGCTGGCGAAATCATCGTTGCCGATCACGGTTTTGATGATGAACTTGCGGTAATCGGACTTTTTCATTTTGCCGTCTTCCCACACCACCATGCTGGCCACTTTATCGGTGCCCTGAATGTGGGAAATGTCGAAACACTCGATGCGCGACGGCGCATCGGCCAGATTCAACGCGTCCTGCAGCGCTTCCCGGATGGCCTTGGAAGAGGGCTTGAGCACGCGAAAGCGGCCGTCGAAACTGTGGCGGGCATTGGTCTCCACCAGATCCATGAGCGCCTTCTTCTGCCCGCGCTGCGGCGTGCGGATTTCGACGCGGCGATTGCGTTTCTCGCTGAGCAACTCTTCCAGCGCTTCCCGGTCTTCAAAATCGACGGGCACGTGAATTTCGCTGGGGATATACTGCTGGTCCAGGTATAGCTGGCTGAGCAGGGAAGAGAAGAACTGCGGCAGGTCGAAACCCTCCTGGTCTTCCCAGAAGAATTCGCGGCGGTCCACAATCTGGCCGTTGCGCAGGTGGAACAGGTTCACTGCCACCAGCGGCGGCTCCGCGTAGCAGGCGAAAATATCGATATCGTCGCCCTTGGCGGCGGCCATTATCTGCCGCTGTTCGATCTCCTCCACGGTGGTCAGCAGGTCGCGCAGAGAGGCCGCTTCTTCGAAGCGCATTTCGTCGGAGGCGGCTTGCATGCGCCGCCGCATCTCCCGCGCCAGGTCGTTGTGCCGGCCTTCCAGGAAGAGCTTGACGTCGTGCACGGCTGAGGCGTAGGCCTGATCCGTCGTCAGACCCTCCACGCACGGACCCAGGCAGCGGTGGATGTGATATTGCAGGCACGGCTTGGGGTGAAAGCGGGTCAGGTCCACCTTGCACGAGGGCACCAGGAAATGGCGATGGATGAAGTGGACCAGGCGGTGCGCCAGGTTGGCCGGGAAGTAGGGGCCGAAGTAAGTCGAGCCGTCCTTCTTCAGGCGGCGGGTGACATACACCCGCGGATACCGCTCGTGCGTGAGCTTGATGTAAGGGTACGTCTTATCGTCGCGCAGCAGAATGTTGAAGCGCGGCTTGTACTGCTTGATCAGGTTGTTTTCCAGGGCCAGCGCTTCCTTTTCGTTATCGACCAGGATGTAGTCGATATCGCGCGCTTCGGAAATCAGCGTCCCGGTCTTGACGTCGGCCAGTTTGTCTTCGGAGAAGTAGCTGCGAACGCGATTGCGCAGAATCTTGGCCTTACCGACATAGATGACCCGCCCGCCGGCGTCCTTGTAAAGGTAGACACCGGGCGCAAACGGAATCTGCGCTACTTTTTCGCGGAGGTCCATGGGAATGGAAAGGTGTACTTCTCATTATAAATCGGCCGGGTTAAAATCGAAGTATGCCTCGCTGGGTCATCGGCGCGCTGCTGGCCTGTGCCGCACAACTGAGCGCGCAAAACATACCGCCACCGAAACCGCCGGAGCCGCCTCCGGCTGCTCCCACCGCGCCTGCGCCGGACCCCAAGCCGAGCGCCGAAGGATTGAAAAGGGAGCGCCCCAAGCCAACGGTCACCAACAACCCGAAAGAGGAGGTGCCGCCGGAAGAGGACGCTTCGCTCTCCACCGACAATATTTCATTCAACCCGCTGGAGGCGCAGAAGTGCATCGCGGTGGGAAATGAGTATTTCAAGAAGGGCAATTATCGCGCGGCATATAACAGGTACAAATACGCCACCAAGTATGACGACAGTAACAGCGAAGCCTGGTTCCGCCTCGGCGCGGCTTCCGAAAAGGTGAAGGACGCCCAAGGGGAAAAAGAAGCCTATACCAAATACCTGGCCGCCGCGCCCGATGCCAAGAACGCGGCGGAAATTCGCAAGAAGCTCGATAAGCTCAAATGAGCAAACCGCTCAGACGCGGGCGGTTTCAGGTAAGCCGGTCCAGGGTTCTTCCAGGCTCTTGCGGACCTTGTTCGTTAAGGCCGCAGCCGTAAAGGGCTTTGGCAGGAAGATCGTGGACATCTTTTCCACACGGTGCACCAGCGGGTCGTCCGTATATCCGGACATGAAGAGGATGCGCACTTCGGGCCGCATCACAGCCAGATGCCGGGCTAGTTCCGGACCACCCATCTGGGGCATCACGACATCGGTAATGACCAGGTGTAGCTTATCGGCGCGCGCGGCCACTTTCAGGGCCTCAGCGCCGTCGGAGGCTTCTAAACATCGGTAGCCGTCGTGTGACAACATCGCACAAACCAGCTTACGGATTGATTCCGCGTCTTCCACGACGAGGATAGTCTGTTCCTGTAGAACCTCATCCGAAGAGCCCATTGTTTCCCTCCCGGTTTGTGACAGTGCAAAACACCTGCCAATCTATCTCAACCCGATCGCTTGCAAGGGAGTTTTGAGGATTGCTATAATCGGTACTTCGTAAGATCGAGGAGATTTCTGTCTTTATGGCACAAGTTTGTGAAATATGTGGCCGCGGACCTCAGTTCGGTAACCGGATCAGCCACGCCCATAACGTAACCAAACGCCGCTGGAATGTGAATCTGCAGGCGGTGCGTGCACTCGTCAACGGTGCCGGAAAACGCATCCGGGTGTGCACTTCTTGCATCCGCGACGGTAAAGTAAAAAAGGTTGCATAGGCACTTTTCGCACTGAAGCCTGGCACGTGCGATAACCACCCAAAGGGCATTCTATTTGTCCCCGGTATCCTCCTGATGGCAGTCCAGATGCTCATCCCCTGGTGGGACCCCGAGCATGATCGACGAGATCGAGCAGATTGACCGGCAGGAAGATGCAGAGAATCAGCCGGCGCCACAACCCTCTCCACCAGACGCGGCAGACCGCAGGCGCCGCATTGTAGTGTATACGCTGGCCGGCTTGCTGGCGGCCGGAATGGTGATTTTCGCCGTATTTTACATGAAATACGGGCGCATGATGGATAAGAGGCTGGCGGCCGGTCCCTTCTCCGAGATGGTGAATGTCTATGCCGCGCCGCGCCGGATTGCCCCCGGCGACGCTCTGACTCGGGAAGAAATACTGTCGAGTTTACGCCGCAGCGGCTACACCGCCTCGAAGACCAACCGTGTAGGTTGGTACAGCGCAACCCCAAACGCCATCGCGGTTTTTCCAGGACGGGATTCCAATTCGGGCTCCCAACCGGCTGTGCTGGAGTTCATCGGCGGTAAAATCAGCCGGATCGAATCCCCAGCGGGTCATTCCGTACTGTCCTCATACCAACTGCCGCCGGTCCTCATGACCAATATCTCCGACCGCCGGGAGCAGCGGCGCCTGGTGCATTTCGCCGACATCCCGACGGTCCTGGTGCAGGCGGTCACTTCGGTCGAGGATAAGCATTTTTTTCATCACACCGGCTTTGACCTGTTCCGGATCGTGAAAGCGGCCTACGTCGATATGAAAGACGGCCGCAAAGCGCAGGGTGCCTCCACGTTGAGCATGCAACTGGCGCGGGGATTCTGGCTGGAACCGGACAAGCGCTGGACGCGCAAGGCGCAGGAACTGCTGATCACCATGCACCTGGAGCACAAGCTCAGCAAGCAGCAGATCTTCGAAGATTATGCCAACCAGGTCTACCTGGGCCGGCAGGGCACCTTCAGCATCAACGGATTCGGCGAAGGCGCGCGCGCATTTTTCGACAAGGATCTCTCGCAGATCACCGCGCCGGAAGCCGCCCTGCTGGCGGGACTGGTCCAGCGCCCGAGCTATCTCAATCCGCTCCGTTACCCGGACCGCGCGCGCGACCGGCGTAATGTAGTTCTGGGGCTGATGAGGGATAACGGCTACCTGTCGCCCGCCGCGTATTCGGCCGCTGTCGCGCAACCCGTCCGGATTGCCTCGGAGCACTCTGGGACCGCCGCACCCCACTTCCTGGTGGACCTGGTGAGCGGGGAAATGCAAACCGGCTTGGGCGAGCGGGAAATCGAGGCTCGCTCCATCTTCACCACGCTCGATCCCCGACTGCAGACCGCGGCGGAAGACGCCGTGAGGCTGGGCATGGAAAATGTGGACAAGCAACTGGCCGGACGAAAGCCCCATCATGCCGCCGCCGGGCCCAAGCAACCGCAGGTGGCGCTGGTGGCCATCGATCCGCGGACCGGAGAAATTAAGGCCCTGGTGGGAGGCCGGAATTACGACACCAGCCAGTTGAACCACGCATTGGCAATGCGCCAGCCAGGCTCGGTGTTCAAACCGTTTGTCTACGCCGCGGCGCTGAACTCGGCCATCGCGGGCGGCCAGCAGATTTTCACTCCGGCCAGCATTCTGGACGACAGCCCCACCAGTTTCGTTTTCAACGGAGCGGTCTACCAGCCGGGCAACTTCGGGCATGAATACATGGGACAGGTGACGCTGCGGACGGCCCTGGCGCATTCGCTCAACGCGGCCACCGTGAGTCTGGCGCAGCAGGTGGGGCTGCAGCGCGTGGCCGGCCTGGCTCGCAGAGCAGGACTCGACGACGCAATCCAAGCCACGCCATCCGTGGCTTTGGGAGCTTATGAGAGCACGCCCCTGGAGGTGGCCGGCGCCTACACCATCTTCGCGAATCATGGCGTCCGCGTCACCCCGTCGGCCATCGCATCGGTGCGCGGCGCGGACGGCACGCTCCTGCTGCAACACCAGGAAGGGGACCAGCCGGTACTGGATCCGCGCATCGCCTACCTGATGGTGGATATGATGGAGGAGGTGCTGCGCAGCGGAACCGGCGCCGGGGTGCGAGCCCGCGGGTTCACGCTGCCCGCTGCCGGTAAGACCGGCACCTCCCGCGACGGCTGGTTCGCCGGCTTCACCTCGGAACTTCTATGCGTGGTCTGGGTGGGCTACGACGACAACCACGACCTGAACCTGGAAGGCGCTAAATCCGCCCTACCCATCTGGACCGAATTCATGAAGCGGGCCGCCGCGTTTCCGCCCTATCGCGATGCCACGGCTTTCCCGCAGCCTGCCGGAGTCATGCGCACGAAGATTTGCGACGACAGCGGCCAACTCGCCGGAGCCCAATGCCCGCGCGTCCATTCCGAAGTCTTCATCAATGCGACGGAACCGGGGGTGACCTGCGAACTGCATTCTCCGGGGCAGAACGGCGCCGACCGCGTGATCGAGATGTCCGAACCGGACAAGGTCGGCCCGGGCAAGCACTGAGCCTACCCCGCAATGGCGTAGCGCTTCATCTTGTTGATGAGCCCCTGGCGGCTCAACCCAAGCAACCGGGCCGCCTGCTGCTGGTTGTTGCGGGTTTCCTTCAGCGCCTGCTGGATCATGCGCAGTTCCACTTCCTCCACCGCTTTCTTGAGCGATTGCATGCGCAGGGGCGCGGCTGCCGGTTCCGCATGTTCGGGAGTAGGGATGCCCTCCAGCAGGTCGTCTTCGGCGATCACATTCTGGCGCGCGCAGGAGGCCAGGCGCATCACCTCGTTCCGTAATTGTCTGACGTTGCCGGGCCAGGGCGCGTTCACCAGCTTGCGCAGCACCTCGGGCGCGAATTCCATGGGCGCGCGGCCCATCTCCCGGCAGTATTCCTTCAGGAAATGATTCGCCAGCAGCGGCACCTCCTCGCGGATTTCGCGCAGGGGCGGCATGTGAATGTGAATCACCTTGATGCGGTAATACAGATCCTCGCGAAAGGTGCCCTTGGCGATCTCCACTTCCAGGTCCTTGTTGGTTGCCGCCAGCAGCCGCACATCCACGGGAAGCGTGGTACGCCCGCCCACCCGCTCCACCACCCGCTCTTGCAGGACACGCAGAATCTTGGCCTGCGCGGAGAGGCTGAGGTCGCCGATCTCATCCAGGAAGAGGGTCCCCCCATCGGCCTTCTGAAACTGTCCCAGGCGGGAATTCACGCCGGTCGCCACGCCCTTTTCGATGCCGAACAGCTCGCTTTCCACCAACGTATCGGGCAGCGCCGCGCAGTTCAGCGCCACGAACGGGCGGCGCGCGCGCGGGCTGGTGTAGTGCAGCGCCTTGGCCGCCTGTTCTTTGCCGGTGCCGCTCTCGCCGGTGATCAGCACGTTCACCAGGCTGTCGCGGATACGCTCGATCAGGCGCACGATCTGCTGGATCCGGTGTCCCGTGCCGATAATCCCGTGCGACGAGTATTTGCTCTCCACTTCCCGCCAGAGGTGGGCATTCTGCTGCACCAGTTCGTCCTGGCTGCGCCGCAATTCGCCGATGAGTTGCGCGGTCTCGATGGCGATGGCGGCATGGGATGCCAGCGCGTCCAACGCCTCTTCGTCGCGCCCCGTGAAGACACCCAAGCGCTTGTTCAATACTTCGAAAGCGCCGATGATCTCCCCGCGCTGGTTGCGCACGGCAACAGCCAGCACGGTGCGGGTGCGATAGCCGGTCTGCCCGTCGATGGCGTTGTAGAAGCGCGGATCGCTGTACGCATCCTTCACGTTGATGGTTTGCCCGGTCTGGGTGGCGGTGCCGGCGATGCCGCGGCGGGCGTCGAAGCGCAGGATCTCTTCGCTGCCCAATGCTACCTTGCTCCATAGCTCATTGCGATCGCTGTCCAGCAGGAAAATACTGGCGCGGTCGCAATCCAGTAGACTGGTGGCTTCGCGGGCGATCAGATCCAGAAGAGCCCCCAGATCACGCTCGGAGTTCATCTTCTGGCAGATGCCCAGGATGGCCGCCAGCTTTTCATGCAGATCCGGCTGTGGCATTGCACCCATAGGCGTCCAGTCTACCCGATTCGCGCCTGGGTGTCCACCAAGTAGACACCCTGCCCAAGTGCTGGACTGCGGTCCACGTCCCTGTACATTTCGCGGGCAGGCCGGGCACTGAAAATAAAAGATATGTGCCCGCGATGGGTTTGGCCATGAGGTTGCAACTAACGGGTGCAGCGGTGGAGATAGGTTCCCTATCGGAGGCGGACCAGGGCGGCGGAGCGGAGGGCTTCCGCCCGGGTCGGGCCTAGGGATCTCCACCAAGTTCGCACGCCAATAGAGCCTGCATACAGAGGATGATCGGGCCGATCTTCATCTTCTGAAAACTACCGGCCCGCGCAGATCTTACCTTTGGCTGCGCTCTCCCACAAGGGGGCGCAGCCTCCTACCTTCTACTTCGATCACTGAGAAGCTTTCGTAGTGCAAATCCCGCGTTTTTTGCATCCCTCCTGCAAACGGTGCACACCGTTATGGAGAAAAAATTTCGGCGGCCCCGCGGCCTGGAGGAGAAGGGAAAGAACGAGGGGGCGCAGAAGCGGCCGCATCTGGTGATCTCCACCGGAAGGCGAACTGCGAGAATGGGAGCCATGGATCTCGCGGATCTGCTGCTGGGGCGGCCACTGGCCACCGAGGAGGAGAAGGCGGAACGGATCGGGCCCGCCAAGGGCATTCCGATTTTCGGTCTGGACGCGCTCAGTTCCGCGGCATATGGTCCCGAAGCCGCGCTCACACTCCTGATCCCGCTGGGGATGGCCGGGGTCGCGCACATTGTTCCCATCAGCATTTGCGTGATCGTTCTATTGGGGATCGTTTACTTTTCGTACCGGCAGACGATTGAAGCGTACCCCTTGGGCGGCGGATCGTACACGGTGGCCAGCGAGAACCTGGGCATGTGGGCTGGATTGCTGGCGGCCGCGGCGCTGATGGTGGATTACGTTCTGACGGCGGCCGTGGGAATCTCGGCCGGGGTGGGCGCGCTGGTCTCCGCCGTGCCGGCGGCGCAGCCCCACACACTGGAGATTTGCCTCGGCATTCTGGCGCTGGTGTGCCTGGTGAATTTGCGCGGCGTGAGCGAAAGCGGCGGGGTGTTTCTGGCGCCGACCTATCTGTTCATCGGCTGCCTCATGATGGCGATTCTGATCGGCGCCGCCAAAACCGTCGCGGCAGGGGGACATCCGGCGCCGGTGGTCGCGCCGCCCCAGCTCAAATCCGCCACGGAAGCATTGAGCATGTGGCTGCTGCTGCGGGCCTTCGCCAGCGGCTGTACGGCCATGACCGGCGTGGAAGCGGTAAGCAACGGCGTCGGGGCGTTCCGGGAGCCGACGGCGAAATATGCGCGGCTGACGCTGACCTGGATCATCGGCATCCTGGTGGCGATGCTGGCCGGCATCGCGTGGCTGACCGACGCTTACGGCATTGCCGCCACACCGCCGGGAGAGCCGGGATACCAGAGCGTCCTCTCCATGCTGATCGCCGCCATCGGCGGGAAGGGCTGGTTCTACGGAGTGAGCATGGGCGCGATTATCGTAGTGCTGTCCCTTTCGGCCAACACTGCGTTCGCCGATTTTCCGCGGCTGGCGCGCGCCATTGCGCAAAACGGCTTCCTGCCCCACAGCCTGACAACCCGCGGCCGCCGGCTGGTCTACACACAGGGCGTCTACATGTTGACGATTCTCGCCGGCGCCTTACTCGTTTTCTTCGGCGGCATTACCGACCGCCTCATTCCGCTCTACGCCGTAGGCGCGTTCCTGGCCTTCACCCTTTCGCAGGCGGGCATGGTGATGCATTGGAAGCGGGTGCGCGGGGCGGGCGCGCGGAGCGGCATGTGGATCAACGCGCTGGGCGCGCTGGCTACCGGCATCACCGTGGCGGTGGTGCTGATGGCTAAGTTCAAGGAAGGGGCCTGGATTACGGTCCTGCTGATCCCTGGACTGATGCTGGCGATGCGCATGGTGAAGCGTCACTACGAATGGGTGGCGCACGAGACCGAATGCGACGCTCCGTTGAATCTGGCGAACCTGCATCCTCCCCTGGTGGTTCTGCCCATGGATCGGTGGAGCCGTGTGACTCAAAAAGCGCTCCGGTTCGCCATGGTGCTGTCTTCCGACATCGTGGCGCTGCATGTGGATGCCGGCGAGCAGTCCGAAGAGCTGAAGCAGCGTTGGCGCGAACTGGTCGAAGTGCCGTGCCTGCAGGCGGGACGCAAGCCTCCGGATCTCATCGTGCTGGAGTCCCCGTACCGGTTCGTGTTGCAGCCCATTCTGGCGCATATCCTGGAACTGGGACGGGACAACCCCAACCGCCAGATCTCCGTGCTGGTTCCCGAACTGGTGGAACCGCGCTGGTATACCAGCCTGCTGCACAATCACCGTTCCGCCGTGCTGAAGACCCTGCTGCTGTTCAAGGGAAACTTGCGCATCACGGTGGTCAACATTCCGTGGTACCTGGGCGAATAGCGCCTACAGGAATCTATCGCTCGAAATACCCCACTGCTGGTATCGCCTTGGTGCGTGCTTTTCAATAAGATCAGGGTAGTAATGTTGAAACTCGCAGTGTTTTGCCTGGGAGCCGTGCTTTTGTCTTCGTGCTCCCGGAATCCCGTCGTCGAGGCCGCGCATGAATTGCCCGCGGTCGCGGTCGCTCCCGTAAAGACCGAAGATCTGTCCCACAGCCTGGTGTTGACCGCGGAATTCAAACCTTACCAGGACGTGGATGTCATGGCCAAGGTGTCGGGCTACGTCAAGCAGATCAACGTGGATATCGGCTCGCGCGTGACCCAGGGACAGCTTCTGGCCACGCTGGAGATCCCGGAAATGGGCGACGACCTGAAGCGGGCGCAGGCGGCCAGGCAACGCAGCGAAGCGGAGGTGCAGCGCGCCCGGGACGAACTGGCGCGCGCCAAAAGCGGGTACGATATGGCGCACCTCTCCTATACCCGGATCTACTCGGTAAGCCAGCAGCGCCCAGGCCTGGTGGCGCAGCAGGAAGTGGACGACGTGCGCAGCAAAGACCTGGTGGCGGAAGCGCAAGTGGCCGCCGCCAATAGCGCCCTGGCCGCGGCAAAGGAACAGGTGGCCGTCAGCCAGGCCGAAGAGGCGCGCGTCAATACCATGCTGGAGTACACTGTGGTGACCGCGCCGTTCACGGGAGTCGTCACCAAACGGTATGCCGATACCGGCTCGATGATTCAGGCCGGCACGGCTTCGCAGACACAGGCCATGCCCTTGGTCCGCCTGGCCGAAGTCGGCACCTTGCGGCTTACTCTGCCCGTGCCCGAATCCGCGGTTCCGACAATTCACCTGGGCCAACCGGTTGAGGTCCGGGTGCCCAGCATGCATCGCAGCTTCCCCGGCAAAGTGGCGCGCTTCGCCAACGAACTGTCGCTCCAGACGCGCACCATGGACACCGAGGTGGACGTCGCGAACCCGGACTATCTGTTGATGCCGGGCATGTACGCCGAAGTGGATCTGACCCTGGCGCAGCACGGCGGCGTTCTGGCGATACCGCTGACGGCGGTGGATCTGGATACCGAAACCGCCTCGGCGGCGCGCACCGGCCGCGTGATGGTAGTGACGCACAATAACGTAGTCGAGTCGCGCAAGATCCAGGTAGGGATGGAGACGGCGCGCGACATCGAAGTCATTGCCGGGCTCAACGACGGCGACCTGGTGGTGATCGGCAGCCGGACGGGACTGCAGGCGGGCCAGGAAGTAAGGCCTCAACTCGTTGCCCTGGCCGAATCCAAAGCGCAATAATCCCTACACGGCAATCCGCTTCTTGGGAATGCTGAGCGATTGCCAGCGGCCGGCGGCAAAATGTTTGGCCAGCAGGATGATCTGCCCGCCGTGCTGCGCGTAGTGCGCTATCTGCCGGTTGATGGCCTGCATCACCGAGTGCGGCTCTCCGCGGATGGTCACGGTGCGCCCCAGGTCGGCATCCGAAAGCGGCTCCAGGGCGCGGAACACGTACGCCCAGCCCGCTTCCCACGCCTCCATCAAAGCCTCGCGCGTCGCCGGCGGCTCCACAAATTCGGAGTCGCGATTGCGATCCGGCTTTTCGCCGTCGCTCACCAGGAAATCCGTCCAGCGCGAGCGCATATTGCCGGTCATGTGCTTCACGATCACCGCGATCGAATTCATCTCCCCGTCGAGTGTGACGAACAGTTGCTCTTCGGTCACCTGTCCCATGGCGCGCTCCGCCAGCGTTTTGTGCTGCCGGAAGACCTGTAGCGAATCCTCCAGGTAGGAGGTCGTGAACTTGATTGGCATAAGACGATTTTTTCACAAAAGAGCGCCTGCCGCGCCTTCCGTGATAGGATGAGCGCATTGGAGGGCGACATAATGGCTCAGTGCTCCCGACGCAATTTTTTGAAAGCTGGCTTCGCCGCGGGCGTGCTCGCGGGTACAGGCGGGCTGCCGCTGCGGGCGGCTCGCGGATCGGCTACGGACTGGGTGACCCTTGGAAAATCGGGCGTCAAGGTCACGCGCCTCGCGCTCGGCACCGGAACGTTCAGCGGACGCGTTCAGCGCGACCTCGGACAGGATGGGTTCACGCGTCTGGTGCGCTATGCCTACGACCACGGCGTCCGCTTCTACGAAACGTCCGAAACCTACGGCGAGATGCACCAGATGCTGGGCGTGGCCTTGAAGGGGATCCCGCGCGATTCGTACCGGCTCATGTCCAAACTGACCACCCGCGAAGGTGTGGATCCGCGGGCGAAGATCGATGAGCTGCGCAAGGCGGCGAACACCGATTACTTCGACATTATGCTGATGCACTACCAGCACGTGGCCACATGGCCCACCGATACGGTGCGGTGGCAGGACGGGATTCTGGAGGCCAAGGATAAGAAGATTGTCGCGGGCTACGGCGCTTCGGTCCACGGCCTGCCGGCGCTACGCCAGTTCCCCGGCAATCAGTGGCTCGAGATCGCCATGATCCGGATGAATCATAAGGGCACCAAGATGGATGGTGAGGACTATAACACCGGCGGCCCGGGCAATGTGAATGAAGTGGTGGCGCACACCAAACAGGTCCATAGTCAGGGGATGGGCGTGATCAGCATGAAACTGGTGGGCGAAGGCGCATTCACCACGCGGGAAGACCGCCAGGCTGCCATGAAGTTCGCCTTCCAGAACGCCGGCGTCGATTCGGTGACCGTGGGATACAAAAACACGGCGGAGATCGACGAAGCCATCGCCAACGTGAATCTGGCTCTGGCGTGAGGAAAGCGGCCGGTCGGAAATGATCGTGAGTCAATTCCGGCTCGGATAGCTTGCCACATAAGTGATACAAGGTGAGTTCGATGACTCGGCGGGTGCAACAGCCGCGGGAAATCGCCTTACCCTGAGAAGTAAATGTATCGATATTTAGAGGTCGATAATTTAGTTAGGGATGGGGATGCGCCCTACATGTACATTCCGCCGTTGACGGCGAGGACGTGCCCGGTGATGTAGGAGGCATCTTCGCTCACCAGGAATTTTACGGCGGCGGCGATGTCCTCCGGCTTGCCCATGCGTGCGAGCGGGACGGCGGCGAGCATCTTCTGCTTGAGTTCCTCGGGCAGATCCTTGGTCATATCGGTGGCGATGTACCCGGGGGCGATCGCGTTGACGGTGATGTTGCGGCTGCCCATTTCCTGCGCCAACGCCTTCGTCAGGCCGATCAGTCCGGCCTTCGACGCCGCATAATTGGCCTGTCCGGCGCTGCCCGCCTGTCCCACCACCGAGGAGATATTCACGATTCTTCCCCAGCGGTTGCGCATCATCCCGGGGAGCACCTGTTGCGCGCATAGAAACGCGCCGCTGAGGTTGATCTTCAGGACCAGGTCCCAATCCAACGGCTTCATGCGGACGGCCAGACCGTCTCGCGTGATGCCGGCGTTGTTGACCAGAACATCGATGCGTGTCTTGTCCTGCATGACCTTGCTGAAGGCCGCCTTGACGGACTCGGGCGACGTCACGTCCAGGTTCACGGTCATGGCTTCCCCGCTACAGGCGCGAATCTCCTCGGCCACCTCTTCGTTTTTTTCGATTTCAGGCGAGGCGACGACGATGTCGAAGCCGGAACGGCAGAGTGTCAATGCTATCGCCCGGCCGATTCCACGGCTCGCACCTGTAACGAAGGCTACTCGGTTAAACATTCATTCTCCCTAAGGATGTGCTGGTATTAAATTCAATCATAACCGATCGCAGAAACGGGGAAATCGAGGCCTGTTACCATACTCATTACCCATGGCCTATCGTGACTTGCGCGAGTTCCTCGCGGCGCTGGAAAAAAATGGCGAGTTGAAGCGCATTCCCTTTGAAGTCGACCCGATTCTGGAAATCACCGAGTTCGCCGACCGAGCCGTAAAAAACGGCGGACCGGCGCTGCTCTTCGAAAAGCCCAGGGGGTTCGACATCCCGGTTCTGATCAATGCATTCGCTTCGATGCGCAAAATGGAAATCGCGCTGGAAGTGAATTCGGTGGAAGAGATTGCCGCGCGCATCGTGGAGTTTCTGGAAATGCGCATGCCGGAGGGGTTGATGGGGAAGCTCAAGATGCTCCCCAAGCTGGCCGAAATGGGCGCATTCTTCCCCAAAATCGTTAGTAAAGGTGCGTGCCAGGAAGTAGTGCGCACCAGCGGGTTTTCCCTTCTGGATTATCCCGTACTGCAATGCTGGCCCGAGGATGGCGGGCGGTTCATCACCCTGCCGCTGGTATTCTCACGCAATCCGGATACCGGAAAACGCAACTGCGGGATGTATCGCCTGCAAGTCTACGACGAGCGGACCACCGGCATGCACTGGCAGACGCACAAGCAAGGCGCCGAACACTATCGCCGGATGGAAAAGCACGGCCGCAAACGCATGGACGTGGCGGTTGCCATCGGCGCCGACCCCGCCACCATGTACTCCTCGATTTTGCCTCTCCCGCCCGACCTGGATGAGATGATGATTGCCGGATTTCTGCGCCAGAGTCCCGTGGAAATGGTGAAATGCCAGACCATCGATCTGGAGGTGCCCGCCCATGCCGAGATCGTCCTGGAAGGCTATGTGGAACCCGGCGAACTGCGCACCGAGGGTCCCTTCGGCGATCACACCGGCTTCTATTCGCTGGCCGACGAGTATCCGGTATTCCACGTGACGTGCGTGACGCAGCGCAAGGAACCCATATACGCTACCACCATCGTGGGGCCGCCGCCGATGGAGGACTACTACATGGGCAAGGCCATCGAGCGTATTTTTCTCCCGCTGATGCGTCTACAATTGCCCGAGGTGCGCGATATCGCCATGCCGCCGGAGGGCGTGTTTCACAACCTGATTCTGGTGTCGATCCGCAAGTCGTACCCTGGCCATGCGCGCAAAGTGATGCACTCCATTTGGGGCACCGGCCAGGCGATGTTTTCCAAGGTGATCGTGGTGGTGGACGAGGAAGTAGACGTTCAGAACTACCGCGAAGTGGCCTGGAAAGCGCTGAACAACATGGATCCGGAGCGCGATATTCAGTTCGTGATGGGTCCGGTGGATTCGCTGGATCACTCCAGCCGGTTGGCCAATTACGGCTCGAAAATGGGAATCGACGCCACCAGGAAATGGCCCGGCGAAGGCTTCACGCGGCCGTGGCCGGGCGTGATCCGGATGTCCGAGGACGTCCGGCGGCGTGTGGACGACCTGTGGAAGAAGTCAGGCCTGTAAACAGGCACGGCCCTACCGGCGGGATTAGAACTTCTTCAGTTCCTGAATGAGCGCAGGCAGGCCTTGCGTGCGGTAGATATTGCTCAGGCGCTGCTCTTCGGCCGATGGCGGCATGACTTTGTCCAGCATCATCCGGGTAAGGCTCTCGCGATTGGGGACCCACACCTTTCCGTCGGTGAACTCCACTTCGCTGACGAAGCCGGTCATCTTCTGGATGTTCACCGGCTTGCGGTCGCGCGAGAAAGTAAGTTGCGTATCCTGTCCCACCGAGGCGCTCTTGCCGGCCGGCAGGAACAGATTGGCGTCAGAGGCGGGAAGCGAAGCCGCCATGTACTGCTGCCCGCTCTGGTCGCTTACCAGCCAGCCGAGTTCGACGTACTTCACCGCTTTGCTGGAATTGTTCTTCACTTCGATGCGCGGGGCGCGGGCCGCATTGCCGCTCACCATGGCCCAACCGCTCAGCGGCTGAATGGGCGAATCGGGCAATTGCAGGAACGCGAACTGCTGGGCCTGTTCGGGTATCGCCAGGGCCGCGGAGGTCACCGCCGGGCCGTGCGGAATCACTCGCACGTCCAACCGCGGGCGTTCCGCCATGCTGGCCAGGATGGCCTGCTGCAGGGCTTGCGGACCCTGCGACAGAATGCGCTTGAAATGCTCCCGGTCGCGCTGTGCTTCCATCTCCATGGCCATCATGGTGCGGCGCGAGTTGAGCCGGTCGGGTCCGTAAAAGGAAAGATCCTGGAACAGCACCCCATCCAGCGACACTTCCACCAGGTGGCCACCGGCCATCTGAGTGGGACGCATCAGCCGGGCGTCGATGCGCACCGGGAAAACTTCGCCCGGTCCGACATTCAAGCTCGGCATGGCCACCGAAGCCTTGCCGCCCAGGGTGACTTCCTGCGAAACCACCCGCAGAGTGATGCCGTGAATCCGGTTGGGGCTGACATTGCGGAGAGACAGCAACATGTGCAGGTCCAGCATCAGGGCGGAACCTTGTAGCGCGGTGCGCGATTCGTCCGTGCTGGAGCTGACCACCAGCACCGGCGAATCGTTCGGCACCGTAACGTTGACCGAGCCTTTGGGCAGAGGAGCATCCTGGGCCAGCATGCCAGCCGCGGTCAGAATGCCCAACACCGCCAGGCGATTTTGTTTCTTACTGGCCATATACCGTGTTCACCGTAATGTAGCCACTGGCGTTAACGTAGCTGGCGCTCATGCCGCCGTCTGCGTTCGGCAGATAACTCACACGCTTCACGCCGTGATTCATCAGGCCCACCGACGTCCCGCCCGCGCTCATTAGAATTCCGTTGTCGATAGCTTCCACTATGGGGACCGAGAAGGCGACCGGTTGCGGCTCAGGCCGCTGGAGGACGACTCCGGTGACGATCAGCACCACGATTCCAGCGCAAGCCACGGCCATGCGCGCGCCCGATAACCAGCGCGTGCCGCGCATCGAAGTTTCCATTCCCCGCACGCATTCACCCGCCGCCAGACCCAGGCGGATATTGGCCTTCATTTCCGCGGCCAGCCGATTCCAGGGAAGTTCGGGGACTGCGGCCAACTCGCCCATCATCTCGCGCGTGCTTTCATAGGCGGCTATTTCCGCAGTGCAGACGTCGCATTTCGCCAAGTGCCGTTCCAGCTTCCACCGCGCGAATTTGCCCAAGTCGCCGCCTGCGTGCAGCGCCAACGCCGCCTGATTTGGATGCCTCATACCGTTACCGCTTCCTTCTTTCCATGTACCGCCGGAGCTTGGTCCGGGCATTGGCGATGTGGGATCGCACCGTAGCTTTAGAACAGCTCATGTGCCGGGCCACCTCTTCCGCCGCCAAACCTTCCACATCGCGCAACAGCAGGGCCGTCCGCTCGCGAGGGCTCAGCAGCCGCAGTCCATCCTGCAAATACTCCCGATGCTCGCTGCGCAGGAGCGCCTGCTCGGGACTCTCCATATGGCTTTCGGGCGCTTCGTCAATCTCGCAAAACGTGGCGCGGCTGTTGCGGCGCAGAAAGTCGATCGCCGTATTCGTGGCGATGCGCGACAGCCAATGCGCCGCTTTCTGTTCATCTTTGAGCTGTTCCTGGTGTTGAAGTGCCTTGATGAAGGCTTCCTGGGTCAGATCCTGAGCGTCCGAGACATTTCCCACGATTCGGTAGATCTGCACAAAGATCCGCCGTAAGTGCTCAGAAACAAAGCGATTTTGTCGATCCGCCAGCTCTAGGTCCGGCTCAATCACTTCACTCATCTGACTGTATACAGCAGTTCTCACGGTTCCTTTACTGAGAATGACGGCAGAACCGTGAAAACGTGGATACTATGTGCGGATTCCGTTCCGCTCCATTCAGTTTACCCCCAAAACACCGAACACCTGGCCTGGGACGGATTTGGTCGAACGGACTGGACAGGATATCGTTCGGCCAAGCCGAAAGATCGCCCTCCAGCTCCAGGCGGCAATGGGATAATGAACGCGCCCATGCTGCGCTTGGAAAAGATCTGGGAGGAACGGAACCGTGCCCAGGTGTTGGGGCTCAGCGGTGTGGCTGTCCTGGTGATCGCGGTGGTGGACTGGCGGACTGAGCCTTATGTTTCCTTGGGCTTCCTGTACCTGTTTCCCATCATGCTGGCGGCGGGCTTTCTGCCCCGGTGGGTTCTAGCGATACTGGGTTTGGCTTGCGCGGTGCTCAGCGCGCTGTTCAGTTCCTTGCCGCTGTCGTTCATTCGCCTGGTCTTCGAGTCATTGGCGCTGGCCGGATGCGGACTTTTTGTGGGGGAGTTGCTGCGGAATCGCCGGCTCAGCGTGGCAGCGCAGGAGAGGCTGCGGATTCTGGTGGAAACCAGTCCGGCGGCGATCGTCACGGTGGATGAGCGCGGATTGATCGAACTGGCCAACCGCGCGGCGAACGAACTGGTGGCACCGCCGGACGGAAGGTTGGTCGGCAGTCCCATCGCCGCCTATTTTCCGCAGTTGCACCATGCCTTGCGGCGCGACGAAGGGCCGCAATTTCGAACATCGATGCAGTGCCGCGGGCATCGCGGCGACGGCGAGTCCTTTATGGCGGATGTATGGTTTTCCACGTACAAAGAGGGGACGTCGCCCAAACTGGCCGCCATTATCGCGGACGTAACGGAGGAGACGGCCGCGGGCGGTTCCGGCTCTCCATCGGGGAACGATCGCGAACGGGCGGCGCTGAACGGGCGCGAAACGGAAGTACTCCGATCCCTGGTTCAGGGCCTGGCCAACAAGGAAATCGCGGCACGCATGGAAATCTCGGAGAGTACGGTAAAGAACACACTGCAACAACTGTTTGCCAAGACCGAGGTGCGGACACGGGCTCAGCTCGTCAGAGTCGCGTTAGAACGCTATCGCGATCTTCTGTGACGGATAATCGAAAGATTATCCGGTCGATTGGCCGTGCGACGATGCGCCCCCGAGCACGCCTTCGAGCGCGGCGCGGACCAGTTGGCTGCGGGTGCGGACCCCGGCCTTCTCAAACAGTTGCTGGAGCGTGGCTTTGATCGACGATTCGGACACGCCGATTTTATTGCCGATGTTTCTGTTCGTAAGGCCATCGAGCAAGCCTTTGAGCACCGCCTGTTCTCTTTGCGTGAGGCCGTCCAAACCCTGATCCTCGTGTTGCGGGTAACGGTCCGCAATGAGTTGAATGACTCTCTGGTCTACCCAGATTTCGCCGCTGGCTACGAGCCGGATGGCGCACAACAGGCGGAGGGATGAATCGGACTTGAGGAAAATTCCCGATGCGCCCAGTTTCAACGCGGCAGCCGATTGCGCTGCATCGATTGCCCTGGTGACCAGGAAAAACTTCCCCCGATAGCCTGCTTGCTGCGCCGCCGAAATAAACGTGTCGCTACGCTCGGCCCGGATCTTCAACTCCAGCAGGATGATGTCCACCGGAGAGCCGGACAGAAACTGTAACGCCTCGGCGAAGCCGGCATGCTGGCCTATTACCTCCATATCGGGCTCTGACCCAAGGAGGCGGCTGAGTCCTTCCCTAAACAGCCCATGATCGTCGATCAAGGCCAGCTTGATCCGGCTGACGTCCGACGGCTGGTTCATTCTGCGTTCACCCTGCTCTGCATATTACGGACTCCGGCCCGCTATGCCAAGGGCTGGGGGCGAAATCTTTCGATGGCCTCCCGGGCATTTTGTGCTTATCGAAAGATAATCGAACGACGCCCCGGTTGGAAAGAAGATAAGTGGCGTCTCAAGGACGAGCGGGCTAGATTCGAAGCTTATGACGTGGAGACGATACCGCGCTCGCAGCCTCGCGATCCTGTTCGCGGGGCTTCTGCCGGCGGGCGTGTTCGCACAAACCAGTTACACATGGCAGCAGATCAAGGACAAGTTCGAAGCCACGAATCCTACGCTGAAAGCAGCGCGGGACAGTATCAATGAGTCGCGGGTGAGTGAGATTACGGCCTATCTGCGTCCCAACCCGGATTTCAGCTTCTCCACGGATGGGACTCAGATCTCCCGATACGAAGGAGTCTGGCGGCCGTTCGCAGGCACTCAATACACCACCGGTGTCAGTTATTTGCACGAACGCGACCACAAAAGGGAGTTGCGGTTAGGCGCGGCAAAGCAATCCACAACGGTGGCCGAGTCGAGCTATACCGACCAGGAGCGGAGCCTCCTCTTCAATCTGCGCAGCGGGTTCGTTCAGGTCTTGCAGTCCAAGGCCGTGCTTGAGAATGCAAAAGAGAACCTGGGGTATTGGGATCGCGAACTCGGCGTGAATCGCCGGCGTTTCAGCGCGGGCGATCTCGCCCTGGTGGACCTGAATCGCCTCGAACTGCAGCGCGTTCAATTCGAAGCGGATTTTGAAACGGCGATGGTGAATCTCCGTACCGCCAAGATCCAGCTTCTTACCCTGCTGAACGCTCGCACGCCGATTGAGCAGTTCGATGTAACCGGGCCGTACGATTTCGACGAGCGGCTGGTACCGCTCGAGGAATTCAGAAATCGCGCGTTGGCGGCGCGGCCGGACCTGAAGGCGGCCATCGAGTCCGTGGAACTGGCGAAAATCAACCGTCAGCTTGCCGTTGCAAACGGCTCCACCGATCCCACCTTCAGCGCGTGGTGGTCGCACAACCCTTCCTTCAATAATCCGTATGACAATAATACGCTCGGCGCCAGCGTCACCGTCCCGCTACGCATCTTCGACCGCAATCAGGGAGAGAAGGCCCGCACCCAGATCGATATCGGCCGCAACGAAAGATTGCGGGAGGCCACGCAAGCCCAAGTCCTGAGCGACGTCGATTCCGCCTACTGGACGCTGGTGCAGGCGCTGAATCTGCTGCGGCCGTACAAAGCCAAGTATCTGCCGCTTGCGACCGATGTCCGCGACAAAACGACGTTCTCCTACCAGCACGGCGGCGCCTCTCTGTTGGACTTTCTGGATGCCGAGAAAGCCTACCGCGATACACGCCTGGCGTACTTGACTCTGATTGGTTCTTACTTGACCGCCGCGGCTCAGATGAATATGGCCGCCGGCCAGGAGGTTCTGCCATGAATCGCTTATTCCTTTTCGAAATATCTCTCTGTCTGGGCTTGGTGCTTCTCTCCGCCGGATGCGAACGGAAGGTGAAGGCACAAACGGCGTTGGCCGACGGCACGGGTCCGGTTGCCACTCGGGTGGAGCCCGATATGGACCCCAACAACTTCAAGGTGGACCACCCGGAGCAGTTCCCCCTGGCGACTGCGGGCGAGCACGCCTCGGCGCCCGAACTCAATGCCACCGGCGCGGTGAATCCCGACGTATCGCGACAGGTGCCGGTGCCCTCGCTGGCCTCCGGGCGCGTCGTCGAGGTGGATGCCCGTTTGGGCGACGAAGTGAAGAAGGATCAACTTTTGTTCAAGGTCCGCAGTTCGGACATCGCCGGGGCCTTCTCCGACTATCGCAAGGCGATCAAGAACGAGGAACTGGCCCGGATCCAACTGGACCGCGCCAAGCTACTGTTTGACAACGGAGCCGTCCCCAGGAGCGCTTTCGAAATCGCCCAGAATGCCGAGGATAATGCCAAGGTCGATCTGGAGACCACCACCGAGCACCTGCGCCTGCTTGGTTCCGATCTGGACCATCCCACGGGAATTGTGGAAGTGTTCGCCCCGGTATCGGGAGTCATTACGGATCAGCAGATCACAACCGCTTCGGGCGTCCAGGCGCTGACTCCGCCGAATCCTTTCACCATCTCCGACCTCTCGCATGTGTGGATTATCTGCGACGTCTACGAGAACAACCTGCCCCAGGTACACCTGGGCGAGTATGCGGACATCCACCTGGCTGCTTACCCGGACCGTGTATTGAAAGGGCGCATCGGCAATATCGCTCCGGTCATGGACCCGAACCTGCGAACGGCAAAGGTGCGGCTGGAGGTCGAAAACCCCGGCCTGCTGCGTCTTGGCATGTTTGTCACCGCGACCTTTCACGGCCTGACCGCGGAAAAGCATGCGACCGTTCCCGCCACGGCGGTGCTTCACCTGCATGACCGCGAGTTCGTCTACACGCCGCGGGGCAACGGCGTGTTCCAGCGCCTGGAAGTGACCACCGGAAACCTGCTGCCGGACAACGTGCAGGAGATCGTTCGCGGACTCCAACCGGGCACGCAGGTAGTTTCTAACGCCCTGGTATTCCAGAACACGGTGGAACAGTAGATGATTCGCAAGCTGGTCGATTTCGCGCTGGAAAACCGCCTGCTCGTGCTGGCGATCGCGTTATTGCTTTTTGTCTGGGGCGCGGTTTCCTTCCACCAGCTTCCCGTGGAAGCTTACCCGGACGTGGCCAACAATTACGTGGAAGTCATCACCCAGTGGCCGGGAATCTCGGCGGAGCAAATCGAGCAACAGGTGACGATTCCGCTGGAAGTGGCGATGAACGGAATCCCCGGAGTGGTCCATCTGAGATCTTTCTCGTTGTTCGGACTCTCCGACCTGAAGCTGATCTTCGACGATACCGAGGAAAACGCCTGGAACCGCGAACGAGTGCTCGAGCGGCTGTCGCAAGTCACCCTACCGCCGGGTGTCTCGCCGCAGATGGGCACGGACTGGAGTCCCGTGGGCCAGATCTACTTCTTCACCCTGCAGAGCACCAACCCCCAGTACGACGTCATGGAGTTGAAATCGCTGGAAGACTGGGTGGTGGAAAAGAATTTCAAGGCCGTTCCTAACGTGGTGGATGTGGCGAGTTTCGGCGGCCCCACGCGGGAGTACCAGGTTCGCGTAGACCCGAATCTACTGGTCGCGTACGGGCTCAGCCTGACACAGGTGGAGCAGCAACTCACCAACAACAACGCCAACGCGGGCGGCAGCTTCATCGAAGCCGGCTTGCAGCAGATCAACATCCGGGAAGTGGGCCTGGTCCGAAATACACGCGACATTGAGAATACGGTGCTCCTGACCAAGAGCGGCACGCCTTTGCGGGTGAAGGATATAGCGGTAGTTGCGCAGGGGCCGAAAATCCGGCTGGGCCAGTTCGCCCGGGCCATCCGGCGCGACAACGGGACGCTGGTGGACAACGACGATGTCGTTTCCGGAATCGTACTACTTCGCAAGGGCGCCGATGCCGACGGCGTCCTCAACGGACCTCACGGAATTCACGAAAAAGTGAAGGAACTGAACACGACCATCCTGCCCGCTGGGGTGAAGGTGGTCCCGTTCATCGACCGCAGCGACCTGGTGGGGCTCACCACTCATACCGTGCTGCACAATCTGCGCGACGGCATTCTGCTGGTGGTCATCATCCTTCTGCTGTTCCTGGGCAATGCCCGCGGCGCCATCATCGTGGCGATGACCATTCCGTTTTCGCTGCTGTTCGCCGCGACGTGTCTGAAGTTGAAGGGCATCCCCGCCAACCTGCTCTCTTTGGGGGCGCTGGATTTCGGCATGGTAGTGGATGGCGCAGTGGTCATGGTGGAGAATATCGTCCGCCACCTTAGCCACGCGCGGGATAGCGACACCCGGACCTCCAAAGAAAAGATTTTTGAAGCCGCGCACGAAGTGCAGCGTCCGGTCTTCTACGCCATCGGCATTATCATCACCGCGTACCTGCCCATCTTCACCCTGCAAGCCGTGGAGGGGCGCCTGTTCAAGCCCATGGCCTGGACAGTGGCGTTCGCGCTCCTGGGCGCACTCATTTTTTCCATGCTGATCGCGCCGGTGCTGGCCAGTTTCTTCTATCCCAAGGGAACGCGCGAGTGGCACAATCCGGTGATGATCTGGCTGACCGGCGTCTACCGGCGGGCCCTGCGACTGGCGATCCGCATGCGAGTCCTCACCGTCGCGGGCGGCGTGGCCGGCCTGGGAATTGCGCTGTACCTGTGGTTGGGCGGCGTGATCGGCTCCGAATTCCTGCCGCATCTGGATGAGGGCGCGCTCTGGGTGCGCGGAACGCTGGCGCCCAGCACCGGGCAGACCGAAGGCATGCGCGTGGCAAACCAGGTGCGGGTGCTGCTCTGCTCGTTTCCCGAGGTCCGTCAATGTACCAGCCAGGTGGGCCGCCCCGATGACGGCACCGATACCACCGGATTCTTCAATACCGAGTACTTTGTCGATCTGAAACCTAAGGAGGAATGGCGCCCGGCGTTCCACCAGAACAAAGACGAGGTCATCGCCGCCATGAACCGCGAGGTGAGTAAGATACCCGGCGCCATCTGGAACTTCTCTCAGCCCATCGCGGACAACATGGAGGAGGCGGTGAGCGGGGTGAAAGGTCAACTGGCCACCAAAGTTTATGGCGACGACCTGCGAACTCTGGAAGATAAGGCCGATCAGATCATGGGCATCATGCGCCACGTCCGGGGAATCGAGGATCTGGGCGTGTTCCGCGTGCTAGGCCAGCCCAACGACAACTTCGAGGTGGATCGCCAGCAGGCCGCGCGCTACCAGATCAACGTGGCCGACGTGCAGGACGCCATCCAGACCGCGGCCGGAGGCAATGCGCTCACCCAGGTATTGCAGGGCGAGGCGCGCTAC
The DNA here is from genome assembly GCA_031292755.1 of Candidatus Sulfopaludibacter sp. GTDB lineage: Bacteria > Acidobacteriota > Terriglobia > Bryobacterales > Bryobacteraceae > Sulfopaludibacter. The sequence continues at coordinate 29,211 of JARLGM010000022.1, read as the reverse complement.
GACCTGGTGATGCGCTACCTGCCGCAATACCGCAGCACCAGGCAGTCCATCGAGCGGATTCGCCTGCTTTCCCCCACTGGCGAACGGGTTTCCCTGGCGCAACTCTGCAAGGTGGAAGAGCGCGACGGGGCATCGGAAATCTATCGGGAAGGCAACCAGCGCTATATTGCCATCAAGTACAGCGTGCGCGGGCGGGACCTGGGCGGCGCGGTGGAAGAGTCCATCAAGAACGTCACCGCGAAGGTTCAACTGCCGCGCGGCTATCACATCGACTGGGAAGGCGAATACGAAAGCGAGAAGCGTGCCGAGGCGCGGCTGCTGCTGATCGTACCTCTGACGGTGCTGCTAATCTTCATGATCCTCTACACCATGTTTCACTCGTTCAAGTGGGCCATGCTGATTCTGGCCAACGTGATGCTGGCGCGCATTGGCGGGCTGCTGGCTCTGCTGATCACCCACACGAATTTCAGCGTGTCTTCCGGCGTCGGATTCCTGGCGCTGTTTGGCGTGTCGGTGCAGACTGGGGTCATCATGCTGGAGTACATCAACCAGCTTCGTGCGCGCGGCAACAGCATTGAGGACTCGGCGGTGGAAGGAGCGGTATTGAGGCTGCGTCCCATCATGATGACCATGCTGGTGGCGACGCTGGGTCTGCTGCCGGCGGCGCTGTCGCACGGTATTGGCTCGGACTCTCAGCGCCCGTTCGCCATCGTGATTGTCGGCGGTCTGATTTCCGACCTGGTGATGAGTATCTTCCTGCTGCCAACGTTATATGTCTGGATGGCAGGCGAGAACGATGTGCTTCCGATGGTGGACTCAGGGGAAGAGGTTTGAGGACAACCTGCTACTTGGGGAACGGACGAATCCCAGGTGGGACAGTCGTACCCGGATTGGCGCCGCCGGCCGACGTGGAGGACACGCGAGGCGGTTGGTAATTACCGAAGTTCAGCTCGCTTTCACTGAAGCTGATCTGCCGGTCGAGGACCATTTCAACGGTGGTGCCGCGAGCCAGAATGGCATCCGGACCGCGCGATACCAAAACCGCAATCAGCCCGGCGGCGGCGCCCGCGGCCGCTCCGACTCCCACGCCCAGGCCGGGATGTCCCCCGACACTGCCGGCAATTCCGCCCACTCCAGCGCCATTGGCGGCGGCTTCACCAATTGTCTTCAGATCGCCGGTTCGATTGCCCTCGGCGGTGACCTTTCCTTCCGAGCGGTCCAGGGTGCCCGGTGTGTCTCCGTCCATGCCGCCCATGCGTCCGCGAAAGTCCCTGGTCACGCCGTTGGGCAGGGTGAGAGAATCGAAACGCACATACATTTCGCCGCGGCCCTTGACGCGCCCCGGCCTCTTGATCTGGGTAACGGTGCCGGCGACGTAGCTACCGACGGGAATCACGATGCGGCCGTTCGCCAGGATCGGGAAAGCGGTTTCCAGGTACACACGGTCACCCGGCAGGGAATGCCTGGTACTGATGCTGTTGATCAGGCTCAAAGGCACCACCGTCCCGGTAGCGATGGCGTACTGGGCCGGAGCCGGCGCTGGGGTCGCATCCTGTGCGGCGAGGACGCCGAACCCCACCAGGGAAATCGCGATTGGGCGCAACAACAACATGATGGCTCCTGAACTCATTGTAGCTGTATCTGTAACGCAGTAACGATACGGAAAGTTGCGTGCATTTGGCTATCGAACGGCCAGCTTGAGGCCTGGCTGGCTGGATTGCCCTGCCAGGGTCACCTGAATCGCCGGGTCATTGCCGGTCCCGGCAGGCAGCAGCAGATTGATCTGATAGAGGCCGGCCCATCCAGGGGTCAGGCCGGCATACTTGATGTACATGGGGCCGACCGCCGTGCCATCCAGCAGCACCTTGAGGCTGGACGGACTGGAAATCGACGTTGCCAGCGAGGCAATGTCGTAGACGTCCCCCCGCACCTGGACGGCGCCAAGTCCGGTGACGAAGAGAATGATGGTATCGCCCGGGTGGGCCGGAGAGTCGCTGGCGATGACCGCGCCCGCATTGTTCCAGTCCTCGGCCAAGACGTATCCGTCGGTGGAAGGGAACAGAGTCGGGGCGGCGGACACCAGGCTGACAGTGACTCTCGGTCCGGGAACTCCCTGTCGGGAAACCTGGATAAGGGCGTCTCCGGCAATTTCGTCGGAGGGGATGAGGAAATTGATCTGTCCCTGCGACACCATGAGCAGCGGCGCCGGTTTGAAATCTACGTAGACGCTGACGGAATCGAGGTTCTGGGGCAGGGTCGTGGTACTGGTATTGACGAAGAGGCCCGGGTCCCAGGCCAGATTGCTTCCGAAGATGCTGACCACCGAGTTCGGCGCAAACGGCCCCGGGGCATAACTCACGGCATTGACAATGTTGGCGGCGGAGTAGGAAGGCGCCTGTCCCCTGGCCGCGCTGCAGGTCAGCAAGGCCAGTGCCAGCCACGCTCGTAGCACTGAAGTTCTATTGTACTCCGGGACGGGCCAGGAGGCGCGTCCCGGCCATTGATAAACTGAAGATTGCCCCGCGTCCCCCGGGCTTTCGACTTTTGCGGGGCATTCCGCGTCTACATACAAGGAGCCAGCTAATTGATATTTCGGGCGGTTGAAGATGCCGACCTGATCCGGCAAGCGGCGCGCGGCAGCGTGGAGGCATTCAACCTCCTTGTCTCCCGGTGGGAGAAGCGTATCTATAACTATCTGCTGCGCATTACCGGAAACCGGGAAGACGCGCTGGACTTAACGCAGGACGTTTTCTTGAAGGCCTATCAGAATCTCCGCAAGCTCGAGGACCAGGAACGGTTCGCGCCTTGGCTGTACCGCATCGCGCACAACGAAGCCTACTCTATGTTTCGCAAGAGAAGGCCCGAAACCGATGTGGACGAGCTTGTTCCGGAGGCCACCGAAACCGGCATCACCGTGGGAGGCAGTTCGATCTTCCCGGTGGAACTGAGCCTGGCGGTGGCCAGCGCGCTGGAGCGGCTTACGCCGGAACAGCGCGAGGCGGTGGTTTTGAAGATTTACCAGGGCTTCAAGTTCGACGAGATGTCGGAGATTCTTTCGTGCCCGGTGTCCACCGTAAAGTCCAGGCTGTATTCCGCGCTCGAACTGCTCAAGCTGGAACTGGCTCCGATAAAGGCAAGAGGTTTGTCATGAGTTGCTCGCCATTCGATTTGAGAGACTACTTCCTGCAGGAGCTCGCCGACCCGCACGAGCGCCAGCAGGTAGAAGCGCATGTAAAAGTGTGCCAGCAGTGCCGGGAAGAACTGGAGCGGCTGCAGTTGACCGGAGCGGCCCTTTTCACCTTGCGCGAGGAAGAGATTCCGCAGCGCATCGCTTTTGTGTCCGACAAGGTTTTTGAACCATCGCCTTTGCAGCGCTGGCTGGCTGCGTTCTGGGGTTCCGCGGCGCGGTTGGGTTTTGCGTCGGCGGCCATGCTTTCGGTCGCGCTGATTGTGTTCGCTACTATGCGTCCGGCTCCCGCACCGGCGCCTGGGGCGGGTCCTTCGGCGGCGGCGATCGAGCAGCGCGTGCAGGCTGTGGCCGATCAGGCGGCGCGGGCAATCGAGGCGCGGTATGCCCAAAAGACCGAACAACTGGTGCAGGCCATTCAAGAGCGCGACCAGAAGGAGCGCCGGCTGATGATGGCCTCGTATGAAATGCAGAGCGATTACCAGCAGAACAAAATCGCCAGCCTGGAAATGGAAAAGCGCACGATCAGTAACTCGGCCATGCTGAGTAAGGATGGGCAATGAGAAACGCCTGCATGTTTGCCGCCCTGGCATTGGTTCCCGCCTGGGGGCAAACCGTGAAACCGACAGCCGGAGCGCTGGCTCCGGTGAATGCCGCGCCGGTGGCGACGGCCGAGGGCGCGGCCCGGACCGGCGCCATCCCGAAGGTTGCCAACGATCTGGCAGTGTTCCAAAAGCTGGAGGGCGATTTCGATCTCGGGCTGAAAATGGCCGACCAAGCCAACCCCCTCCAGGTATTCGGCCTCACCCAGGGGTTGTACGTGCCTGGTTTCGGCGCCGTGTTCACCGCCAAAGTGGAACTGGCGACAAGCAACATACTGCCCATGTTTCACCCTGGCCAGATCACGGCGGCCGAAAAAGCGACCCTGCACGACCGCAAGATCAAGCATCTGGACGTACTGCGCAAGCAGATGAGCGCCATGATGGCCGCTTCCGCCAAGGACCTGGACCTGGGGCCGAACGATCAGATCGTGCTGGCCGTCCGGCTGCTTTACCAGGGCTGGGAAGACCGGAGCGGATTGCCCGAACAGATTGTGATGAAGGCCGACCGCCACGGCGCGCAGACCGGCGATATCAAGACGGAACTGCAATATAAGTGACCCCTGCCTATCCCACTCCCGAAGCCGAAGCCGCCGGTGTATCCGCGCCGCGGTATCAGCGCCTGGGCGAGATCCTGATCGAGCGGCAGAAGATCGAAGCCGAAGATCTGGACCGGGCGCTGGAACTACAGAAGGAGCGCGGCGACAAGCTCGGCAAAATTCTCGTCGATATGGGGCTGATCGCCCACCGCGATGTATTGGCGGCGCTGAGCGATCAACTGGGCATTCCCCTGGTGACGTTGGATAGCGAACCGCCCACGGCGCCGGAAATCGAAGGCCTGTCGCACCGCTTCCTGCGGCAGTGCCGGGCCATTCCGGTGACGCTGAAGGATTCGGTCCTCACGCTGGCGATGGCCGATCCGCTGGACTTCGAAACCATCGCCGCAGTGCGCGCGTTCTCGGGCCTGGAAATCCGCACGGCGCTGGCGGCGGAGCAGGAAGTCCTGGACGCCATCGAGAAGTATTACGGCGAAACCGAGCGGCAGGCTTTCCGCGTGGGCGAAGGCGACGACGCCGACGCACTGGCCGACCTGGAACATTTGCGCGACATGGCCAGCGAAGCGCCGGTCATCCGCCTGGTGAATGCCATGATCGCCGATGCGCTGGAGCAGCGCGCCAGTGACATTCACATTGAGCCGTTCGAGAAGGAATTCCGCGTCCGCTTCCGCGTGGACGGCGTGCTCCTGAATCAGGAGACGCCGCCACGCGAACTGAAGGCGGCCATCATCTCGCGCCTCAAGCTGATGGCCAAGCTGAATATCGCCGAACGGCGCCTGCCGCAGGATGGCCGCATCAAAATCAAAGTACTGGGCCGCGAAGTGGACCTGCGCGTTTCCACCTTGCCGACGCTGTACGGCGAAAGCGTGGTGATGCGCCTGCTGGACCGCTCCACGGGCGATTTCTACGATTTGCAAAAGCTGGGCTTCGATGCCCGCATGCTGGCGGCGATGGAACATTTCACCAGCCTGCCGCACGGCATTTTCCTGGTGACCGGTCCCACCGGCAGCGGCAAATCGACCACGTTGTATTCGTCGCTCAAGCGCATCAACCTGCCGGACAAGAAGATCATCACCATTGAAGACCCGGTGGAATACCAGATGGACGGGATCAACCAGATTCACGTGAATCCGCAGATCGGCCTGACCTTCGCGGCCGGTTTGCGGCACATCGTACGCCAGGATCCGGACGTGATCATGGTGGGCGAAATCCGCGATCGCGAGACGGCCGATATCGCCATCCGGGCGGCCCTCACCGGCCACCTGGTGTTCTCCACGCTGCATACCAATGACGCACCCAGCGCGATCACGCGACTGGCGGATATGGGAATTGAAAACTACCTGTTGACCTCGTCGCTGGTGGCGGTGCTGGCGCAGCGCCTGATCCGCGTGATCTGCGCCGGGTGTAAGCAACCCGCCGGCAGAGTACTGGCGCCCGATGGCGAGCACATTCCTGTGTGGCGGGGCGCGGGCTGCCCGGAATGCCACGGACGCGGCTACAGTTCCCGTATGGGAATCTTCGAACTGATGCAGGTGGACGATGAGATCCGCAAGATGATCATGGCCAATGCCGATGCCGGAGAGCTAACCAAGGCCGCCCGGCGCAACGGAATGCGCAATCTCCGCGAAGACGGCTGGCTCAAAGTGTCGCAAGGCGTGACCACGGTGGAAGAAGTCATGCGCGTCACGCAGGAGTTCTAAGTGCGGGGGCCGGGGGCCAGGGGTCAGGGGGTAGTGAGCGGAGGCCGGAAGAGTTGCTTCATATCGAGAGAACCGACAAAAACGTGTTCGCGGCGGCGAGCCGACCATTCCCCGGCCCCTGGCCCCTGGCCCCGGGCCCCCCAAGCGAGCGGAGCGAGCGCTAGATGGCCACCTTTTTCTTTCGCGCGGTGGCTTCGGACGGCAAGGTGCGGACCGGGAGCCTGTCCGGCGACAATGAGAAGCTGATCGCCCGGGAATTGCGGAAGCAGGGGTTGACTCCGATTTATGTCGGGGTGGCTCCCAAGAGCTCGGCGTTCGAGATTAAGCTGCCGTCGTTCGGCGGCGGCAAGCGGCGCGACGTCCTGTTTTTCACCCAGGAACTTTCCACGCTGCTCACTTCCAGCGTGCCGTTGGACCGCGCTCTTTCCATCACCGCGGAACTCACCGAGCGGCCGGCATTCCGCTTCATCGTGCTGGACGTGCTGCGCGTCCTCAAGGGCGGCCGGACGCTGGCCGACTGCCTGGCTACGCATCCCGACTACTTCTCCGATCTTTACATCAACATGGTGCGCGCGGGCGAGGCTTCGGGTTCGCTGGCGGTGATTTTTGAGCGGCTGGCGGATTTCGAGCGGACGCGCGACGAGCTGCGGAACTACATCGTCTCGTCGATGGTGTATCCGGCGCTGCTGGCCTGCGTGGGTCTGGCGTCGATTCTGATTTTGCTGAATTTCGTGGTGCCGCGATTCGCCAGTATTTTCGAAGGCAACTCGCTGAAGATGCCGCTGCCCACCAAGATCATGCTGGACGCCAGCAACATCGTGCGCGCGTACGGGTGGATTGGCGCGGCGGCGGCGGCGTGTCTGGCGGTTTTCTGGCGAGTCTATACGGGCACCGTGGCCGGGCGGTTGTGGTGGGACGGCAAGCGGCTCAAGATTCCGTTGCTCGGCGATGCCATGCTGAAGGCCGAGACTTCGCGCTTTGCGCGCGCCATGGCTACACTGGTATCGAATACGGTGCCGCTGGTGCAATCCATCGAAATCGCCGCCGCGACGCTCACCAATAAGACCATCTCCGGGGCTTTAGTGGGAGTGGCGCAGGGAGTCAAGCGCGGGGAAGGGATCGCCGTGCCTTTGCGGAAGGCGGGAGTGTTTCCGCCGCTGGCAAGTCACCTGTTGACCGTGGGCGAAGAGACCGGCCGGCTGGACCAGATGTTCACCCGCATGGCCGATATATACGAAAATGACACGCGGGTGGCCATCCGGCGATTCACCTCGATCTTCGAGCCGCTGGTCATCCTGATTATGGGCGTGCTGGTTGGCGGGCTGATTCTGAGCATGCTGGTGGCAATTACGAGCATCAACGACGTGGCGGTATAAATCATGCGAACAAGCAGAATACGGAAAAACAGGCGGGGAGAGGCTGGCGTAACCCTGATCGAAATGCTGGTGGTGGTAACCATCATCGGGCTGTTCATCGCCCTGGTCGGGCCGTCGCTGTTCAAGAATGCGGACCGGGCCAAGGTCACGGCGGCACGCACGCAACTGGACAACTTCATGACCGCGCTGGGATCGTACAAACTCGACACGGGCACGTTCCCCACCACCGAGCAGGGCCTGAAGGCGCTGCGCGAAAAGCCCGCCGACCTGGAACAGTGGGCCGGGCCGTACCTGCCGAAGGACGTTCCCAAAGATCCGTGGGACCACGACTACGTGTACAAATTCCCGGGCGATCATGGCGACGAGCCGGATATCATCTCGCTCGGAGCCGACGGGCAACCGGGCGGCGAAGGGTTCAATGCCGATATCTTCAGTTGGAAGAACAGGTAACCGGCGCGGCGTCACCTTGATCGAGATGGTGGTGGTAGTGGCCATCATTGGGGTGATTGTCGCGGTGTCGCTGCCTTCGGCCACGGCCGGGATCGATAGCGTCCGTCTGGCATCGGCGACGGGCTCGGTCGCCAGCTTCTTAAATGCCGCGGTGAACCGGACCGAGCGGCGGCAAATTCCGATGGAAGTAGTGATCGAGCCGAAGCAGAATCGCCTGTCGGTGTACTCCGAAGATCCCGGCTACACGCGCGAACTGAAGATGCCGGATGGCATTACTATCGAGGCCGTTCTGGCGGGGCAGCCCGTTTCTTCGGAAGATGGCGAACGGGCGCCATTCCGACTGCTGCTGGTGCCGGGGGCGTCCACCCCAGGGATCGGTGTGCAGCTTGCCAACCAGCACGGCTCCCGCCGCATCGTCCGGCTGGATCCGATGACTGGCTTTCCGCGCGTGGAAAGCGTCACACCAAACAGCACCAACAACAGATGAGGCGAAGTCAGGGATTCACGCTGCTGGAAGTGATGGTGGCCACGCTCATCATGGCGGTCGCCATCGTGGGGTTGCTTTCGAACATCTCGTCAGCCACGCGAAATGCGTCGCGGGTGCGCGACTATGACCGCGTGACCCAGTTGGCGCAGCTTCGCATGAACGAACTGCTGGTAGATTTCCGGACTCCGCTCAACGTGCCGCTGGCGGGCCAGTTCGATCCGGCGCTGGCCGGCGGATTGGCGGCGGGGTGGCAGGCGTGGCTCACGAATGTGGAATCGCCGCCCCAGCCATCCCCCGGCGACTTGACCCTGGACCGCCTGGAATTGCATATCTGGTGGATGAGCGGCCCGCAGCGCAAGTCCATTGTGCTGGAGGGATTCCGGCACCGCGTCTTACAGCCCAAGGATATAACTCCGGCGGGTGAGCAATGAGGACCCGTTCCACCGCCGGGATGACGCTGCTGGAAGTATTGGTAGCGGTGACTCTGATGACCCTGCTGGTGCTGGGGATGTCGATTGCCCTGCGAGTGGGCCTCTCGGCGTTCGGCAAAACCAACACCCGACTGATGGACGACCGGCGGGTGGCGGGCGCGCAACGCATTTTGCAGTCGGAGTTGGAGGGAATGGTGCCTGCGATGCCGCCGTGCCTCGGCATGGACCCTGGCGGTGGCGGTGGTAATTCCAGCGTGCACTTCGTCTTCCTGCAGGCCGAGCCGCAATTTCTACGCATGGTATCGACCTTTTCCCTGCAACAGGCATGGCGCGGGGTTCCGCAGATTCTCGAGTTCTTCGTAATACCCGGCGCGGACGGGCGCGGGGTAAGGCTGGTGGTGAATGAAACGCCGTATTCGCCTATGGCGGCCGGCAATTTCTGCCACGGGGTGATGCAGGACCAAACGCTGGGCATCACCATTCCGCGCTTCCCGCCGGCGCCTGAGGCATCTCCCTCCAGCTTCGTGCTGGCCGACAATCTGGCCTTCTGCCGGATTAGCTACTACGTGAAGAGCAAAGACCCGAATGAGCCGGTCCCCGTCTGGCTGCCGCGCGCTACCGGCTTGGGCTGGCCGCTGGCCATCCGCATCGATATGGCTCCCTTGCAGCCCGACCTTTCCACAATGCAACCGCTCAGCGTGCTGGCGCAGATTCATCTGCACCGCGCTCCGGATATTCCGTATGTGGATTAGACAAGCTCCCGCAACCCGCCGGCGAGGCAGCGCACTGCTGGCCGTGCTGTGGCTGAGTGCGGCGCTGGCAGCCATCGCGTTTTCGGTTTCCTCCACGGTGCGCGGCGAGACGGAGCGAGTCTCTACTTCGGTGGACGGCTTGCGCAGCTACTACCTGGCGGCCGGGGGGATCGAGCGCGCGTCCCTGGAACTGCTCTGGTCGATTAAGGTGCCGCCGGAAAAGCGGCCCATTCCGCAGAACTCCACGGCCATCGACTACCGGTTTGCCAGCGGCATCGTCCACGTTGAATTCCTGCCCGAAACCGGGAAGTTGAACGTCAACAGCGTCACTCCGGAGGTGCTGTACCGGCTGAATTCAGCCCTGGGGATGGAGCCCGGGCGGGCCCGGCTGATCGCCATGGCGATCGATGACTGGCATCAACCCCAAAATCCTCAGAATCTTGCGCTCGGGCCGACTTTTCCGGCCCCTCATGCGTCCATTCAAGAGATCGAGGAATTGCTTCAAGTGCAAGGCGTTACGCCAGATATTTTCTACGGAACTTACGTCCCGGCTCCGGAAGGCTCGGACCCCCAGGGTCCGCGTCTGTTGGCGCGGCCCGGATTGATCGACTGCCTGTCTGTTTTCGGCACCAAAGACCGGGTGGACGTCAACACGGCGCAGCCCGCAGTACTGGCCGCTATCGGGCTGCCCCCCGCCGCCGTGAACGCGATTCTGGAAATGCGGCGGGTGGCGCCCTTCTCGGATAAGGCCCTGATGGACTTTTTGCAGTCGATGGGCACCCCGGACGCGCTGCTGCGCGTGGCCGGCAACTCCATCGTCACCATGCGAGCCACCGCCCGGCTGTTCACGCCCGGCGGCCAACTCTCCGATATGCGCCGCACGGTGGCGGCCCAGGTAAAATACATGCCGCCCGGCTACGACGCGCCGATTCACATTTTGCGCTGGTACGATTCCACCTGGATCAAGTGACCTTCATGCCTCTTCCCGCTTCCCTGACCAAAGACGTGCGCAAGCTGCTGGCATTCGGCTTTGGCATTGGCGTGGAGATTGGCGCCACGGATCTGGAGGTGGTGGCGGCGCGCGTGCGGCCCACAGGCATCCATGTGGTGGGCCGGTCGACGATTGCCAATTACGCCACGCGCCCGGCGGCCGAGTGGGGCGCGGAATACTCGCGTTTTCTCAAGGCCCTGGGAGCCGCCCATTTGAGCGCCACGGTGCTGCTGCCGCGCCGGGAAGTGATTGTCCGGCAGATGCCGCTGCCGGGAGTGGCCGCGAAGGATGTGGACAGCGCCATCCGGTTCCAGTTGGATTCGCTGCACCCTTATGGCGATGAGGAAGTCTGCTGGGGATGGTCGCCGCTTACGTTTGGCTCGGTGCTGGTGGGAATTTCGCGGCAGTCCGTGGTGAACCGCTACGTGCAGCTCTTCAACGAAGCCGGGATCGCGGTTTCCAGTTTCACTTTTTCCGCCGCGGCGGTACATGCCGCCATCCGGCTCAACGGGCATAGCGAAGGCGCCGGTTTCGTAGCGCTGAGCCGGGCTGCCGGTGGCGCGGTGGAAGTATATGGCGAAAGCGCCGCGCGTCCGGTGTTCTGCGCCGAATTCGACCTGGCCCCGCAGCGCGCCACCACCCTGGCCCTGGCGGAACTGCGGCTTCCGCCGGAAACCGTCCCTCTGCAACTGGAACAGGTGCTGCCGAAGCCGGCGGTGAACCCGGTGGCTAACGATCTTTCCCGCAACGCCCTGCCGTATGCCACGGCGCTGGCTGGAGCCTGTCCCCGCCTGGCGCCGTCGGCAAACGTGCTGCCCGCGGAGTTCCGGCGTTTCAATTCGCGCGCGGTCTTCATCCCCACCATCGCGCTGGCGGTGCTGCTGGTGCTGGTGGCCGGCGGGATGCTGGTCTATTCGCGTTATGCCGAACGGCAGTATCTGCACCAGCTTCAGGCCGCGATCGCCAAATTGCAGCCGCAGGCGTCGCGCGCGGCGGCGTTGGACCGGCAGACCGAGAGCCTGCGCGCCCGCACCCGCCTGCTGGAGCAGTATCGCGGGATGACCCGCAACGATCTGGACGCCCTGAACGAACTGACCCGCCTGGTGGAGCCGCCATCCTGGGTAAACAACATCGAACTGACGCGGGACACGCTGCGCTTCGGCGGCGAGGCGCCGCAGGCCACCCGACTGGTGAACATTCTGGATGCCTCGCCGTTCTTCAAGAATTCCAATCCGGTGCAGGATGTGCGGACTCCGGCGGGGGTGGACCAGTTCCTGATCGAGGCAAAACGCGGAGTGCGTCCATGACGGTTGGCAACCTGGACAAGCGAACGGGTTTCGGTCTTGCGGCCGGGGTGGCGGCGATCCTGATTCTGCGCTTTGTAGTGATGGGGGGCGACTCTTCGACCGCCGCGGTGGCCCCCTCAGAGACGGTGACGCAGGCCGAACAGCGGCTTCAGCATGTGCGGCAGGTGGCCGCCACGGTCCCCGGCAAGGAAGTGGCGATGAAGAACGCCGCCGCCACCGTCGAGACCCTCGAAAAGGGCATTTTCCGGGCGGAGACCGAATCGCAGGCGAAGGCGGCGATTCTGGAAATGGTCAACAATGTCGCCAAGGCAAACGGGGTGCAGACGCGCGGCCTGGACGAATCCCACAGCAAGCCGATTTCCGCCGATTACGGAGAGATTACGGTGACGGTGAGCTTCGCCAGCGATATCGTGCAACTGGTGAACCTGCTCGCCGGGCTGGCCGATCAGGATCAGATTCTGGCGACGAGTGGCGTCCACATCAGCGGCGGGACGGACAAGAAGAAGATTCTCCAGGTGCATTTGAGCGTTTCGGGCCTGGTCCCGAGGAAGCTGCTGGCGCCTGAGAAGAAAGGACTGGCGGGGTTTTGAATCGCAAACTGCTCTTGCTCGACGTGGTGCTGCTGGCAGTGGTGGTCTATGCCGGCTCGCAGTTCCGCGATCTGTACCGGGAGAAAAGGGCGCGTGAGACGGCGCAGCGCAACGTGAAGGTAACACCGGTTCCCCCGCCGCCCGCGCCGGCGCCGCCGCCCTCCTCGACGGTTCTGGCCACCACCTACGCACCCATCGCGCAAAAACTGCTGCTGTCTAAGGACCGCAATCCGGATGTTCCCATCGAAGTGCCGCCACCGCCACCGCCGCCTCCTCCGATGCCGCCTTTGCCTGCGTATCACGGGATGATGAACTTCGGCGATGCCGAAGGAACAATCGCGATCATGAGCCTGGCGAACAGTAAAGCACAGAAGTCGATTCATGCGGGCGAGACGATCGGCGAATTCAAGCTGCTGGCCGTCAGTAAGGATGGAATCGATCTGGAGTGGAGGGATCAGAAGGTCCACAAGACTCTGGATGAATTGACCAGCCGCGCCAGGCCGGAAGAAGCGCCGGCGGCCGCGCCGGCCAACGCGGCGCCTGCCGCACCGCGGCCCGCGGCGCCTCCACCGGCGGAGCGCGGACCTGACGATAAAGATCAGGGCGGCGGAATTCACCGGTGTCAGGACGGCGACACCACGCCTGCCGGGACGGTGGTGAATGGCCTTCGGAAAGTCATGAAACCGGGCCCGTTCGGGCAGGTCTGTTACTGGGAGCCGGTCGGACGCTGAAGCTCCGGCAGTTTTATTGAGGTAGGAGTCTTACGATGAAGATACGTCTGTTCTTAGTAACTGCCTGTGCGGGTCTGGCGCTTGCCCAAACGCCGCCGGCGCAAGCGCCTCCGGTGCAGGCAACTCCCCCGCAAGCCGCTCCGGCGCAGCCAACTCCCTCGCAAACTCCTCCGGCTCAACCCGCGCCCGCACCCGCACCGACGCCGGCTGTGCAGACTGCTCCGGCACAGCCCGCGCAGACGCCGCCACCGCAGCAGGCGCTACCGGCGCCCGGCCCGAGCGAGCGCGAATTCATGTTCGAAGATGTATCCCTGGCAGAGATGATCGATACCCTGGCCAAGCGTCTGAAGATCAATTACATTCTGGATAAGCGGGTAGTCGGCACGGTCACCATCCACACTTACGGGGAAGTCAAGCCGGTGGATTACATGCCGCTGCTAATGACCATTCTGCGTATCAATCAGGCCACCATGGTGAAAGTGGGCGATCTGTACCGCATCGTGCCTACCGCATCGGTATCCAACCTGCCCGTCGACCCCTTGACCAACGGCGACCCCAAGACCATGCCGGACGATGAGCGCATGGTATTGAACCTGGTGTTTCTCAAATACGCCACGGCCACGGAAATCCAAAAGCTGATCCATCCGTTTATGGGCGAAGGCGGCACCGACTCGGTCTATGAACCGGCCAACCTGCTGCTGATTCAGGACAACAGCCGCAACATGAAACGCACCATGGAACTGATCGGTATGTTCGACAGCGATACCTTCGCCGGACAAAGGGTCAAGTTGTTCGATGTCAATAACAGCCGTCCGGGCGACCTGGTGAAGGATCTGGACAACGTCTTCAAGGCGTATTCGCTCTCCGAGAAGAACGCCGCCGTCCACTTTATCCCCGTCGATCGCATTAATACCATCATCGCGGTGGCACCCAACCCCGGAATTTTCACCCAGGTGCAGGCGTGGATCGATAAGTTGGATATTCCGGTCAAAACAACTGCCGGCTCGGTGAATAACTACGTCTACCGTTTGAAGTACGGCAACGCCATCAACGTAGCCATGGCGATCATGGCTCTGTACAGCGGGAATCCAATGGCCCTGATCGGTATGGCGGCCAGCGCCAACAGCAGCATGTACGCCGCCGGAATCGGCATGAATGGCACGGGCGCGATGGGCGGTGGAGGTATGGGTATTGGCGGTCTGGGGATGGGCGGTGGCATGGGTATGGGCGGTTATGGCGGCGGCATGGGGATGGGCGGCTACGGGATGGGTGGATACGGGGGCGGAGGTTACGGGGGCGGAGGTTACGGCACCGGCGGATACGGGGGCGGAGGTTACGGCAATTATGGCGGCGCCTCCATGTTCGGTAACTATGGCGCCGGGGGTGCCCAACCCGCGGGCACAACGCCCGTTGGAGGCGCCACGGCGGGAGCAGCCGGCCCGGGCCTCACCGGCAGCTATCTGGGTAACAATCCCTCTGGAATGGCGATGCCGCCGAACATGCCGCACGTGATTCCCAATCCGTTCGATAACACTTTGCTCATTCAAGGCACGGCGCAGGACTACGAGCAGCTCAAGAGCCTGCTGCGGCAGCTGGATGTAGCGCCCATGCAGGTGCTCATCGAAGCCAAGATCTACGAAGTCGACCTGACCAATAATTTTGCGATGGGAGTGGAATCCGCGCTGCAACAGAAAACTCAGAGCCCAGCGCAATACAACGGAGGACCGGGCGGAACGGTGGGTGCATCGCGGGTACTGGCCGCTACCGGAGGCGCCGGCGGGCTGAGCCTGACCACCGGTTTGCTGGTATCCCAGAGTAAGGAACTACTGGCGCTGATTACCGCGAGCGAAAACAGGAGTAAGTCGAAGCTGGTCTCGGCGCCGAGCATTATCGCCACCGACAGCGTGGCGGCCACGATGAACGTGGGCAGCGAGGATCCGGTGCTGACGTCGCAAGGCATCGCCGGCGGCGTGCAGTCCGGAGGCAGTTCGGTGTTCACCAACACGGTAACCAACCAGAGCTCGGGTATTACGTTGAGCATCCTGGCGCACGTAAATTCCAGCGGCATCGTCACCATGGTGATCAATCAGCAGGTGAGCGCCCCGATTGCGCCGGCCGCCAGCGCGGCGATTCAATCGCCGTCGTTTTCCAATCGTTCGTTCAGCACGCAGGTGACCGTGCAGGACGGAGACATGATCGCGATCGGCGGCGCCATTCAGGAGACTCACACCGAGAGTTCGGGGGGCATTCCGATCCTCGACCGCATTCCCTTCATCGGAGCGGCATTCGGGTCCAAAAACATCACTACGGATCGCAAGGAACTGATCGTGTTCATGACGCCCCGGGTGATCTACGATACCACCCAGATTCTGGACGCCACCGAAGAGATCAAAGTAAATCTGAAGCGCGTCGGCAGGCTGATGAAGGACAACAACCAGTAAAGATCGAGGCCGCGATTGATTCGACGGCGGACACTCAGTTATCGCGAACCAGATGCAGCAACTGCTCCTCGTCCAGAATAGGAATTCCCAGTTCCCGCGCCTTGTCCATTTTGGAGCCGGGGTCTTCGCCCGCGACCAGGTAATTGGTTTTCTTGCTGACCGAAGCGGCCACTTTGCCACCCGCCGTCTCGATCGTTTTTTTGACCTCATCGCGGCTGAGGTGCGGCAACGTTCCGGTTACCACGAAAGTGAGCCCTTTTAACGGGCCGCCGGGCGGCCGTGTGGATTTATACGTGAACTCCAGTCCCGCGGCGAAGAGGCGCTCGATCAATTCCTGATTCCGCGGTTCGCGGAAGAACTGGAAAATGCTCTCGGCAACCTTGGGCCCCACCTCTTCGGCCCCCTGCAATTCGTCGAGAGTCGCCGAGCCAATCCGCTCCATGCTGCCGAAATGTTCCGCCAGGAACACCGCCGTGCGCTCGCCTACGAAGCGGATGCCGAGCGCCGTAATCACGCGGGGCAGAGGACTCTTGCGCGAATTGGCGATATTGCGGAGGACATTGGCGGCCGACTTCCTGCCCATGCGCTCCAGGGTCAACAGGCTTTCCTCAGTGAGGTCGTAGAGATCGGCCACGCTCTTCACCAGGCCGCGGTCCACCAGTTGATCCACCAGGGCTTCGCCCACGCCATCGATATTCATGACGCCGCGCGAGGCAAAGTGCAGAATCGATTCCTTCAGCCGCGCCGAACAGTTGGTGTTGATGCAGCGGCTGGCGGCTTCCCCCTCTTCGCGAACAATCTTGCCGCCGCACACCGGGCAATGAGACGGCATGTGGAACTTCTTGCGGTAACTGCCCTGGGAGGAGACGCGCACGACTTTGGGAATCACGTCGCCCGAGCGTTCGATTACCACTTTGTCGCCGATTTCCAGGCCGAGGCGTTCGATCTCGTCTTCGTTATGCAGTGTGGCGCGGGCCACCGTCACGCCGCCCACTTCCACGGGTTTGAGGCGGGCCACGGGGGTCAGGGCGCCGGTGCGGCCTACCTGCACTTCG
Source organism: Candidatus Sulfopaludibacter sp. (assembly GCA_031292755.1). Lineage (GTDB taxonomy): Bacteria > Acidobacteriota > Terriglobia > Bryobacterales > Bryobacteraceae > Sulfopaludibacter. The sequence continues at coordinate 12,557 of JARLGM010000022.1, read as the reverse complement.
ATATTTTCTACGGTGGTGATCGCCTGCCGCGCCGGATATTTGTATGCGATGGCCCAGCGGGGGCTCTTGGCGGTAAAGCCCAGCGCGACCTGCTGCTGGATGGAATCCACTTTCACCACGACGCCATCGATCTCGTAAGGGAGTTCTTCGCGGCGGGTTTCCCAACCGGCGCAAAAGGCCAGCACCTCGTCCACGCCGGCGCACAGGCGGCGGTGAGCGTTGACCTTGAAGCCCATGCGGGCCATGGCTTCCAGCGATTCCCAGTGGCTGTCGAAGGCGGGCCGGCCTTCGACGAAAAGGAAGTAAGTGTAGTAGTCCAGGCGGCGCGATGCGGTGATCTGCGGCTCGAGCACGCGGAGCGATCCGGCGGCGGCGTTGCGCGGATTGGCGAAGCGGCTCAGGCCTTTCTCATCGCGTTCGGCGTTGAGCCGCTCGAAGGCGCGCCGGTTCATCACGGTTTCGCCGCGGACCTCGAACGCGGTCAGCTCGCCGCGGACTCGCAGGGGAAGCGACCGGATGGTGCGGGCGTTTTCGGTGACATCTTCGCCCACCTGGCCATCGCCTCGGGTCACGGCTCGAACGAAGGCCCAGTCGTGGTAGTGCGCGGCCATGGAGAGGCCGTCCATTTTAAGTTCGGTGACGTAGCGGAATTCGGCGCCGCCCAGCAGTTCGCGGACGCGCCGGTCAAAATCGCGCAGCTCTTTTTCGTTGAGGGCATTGTCCAGGCTCAGCATGGGCACGCTGTGGCGCACTTTGACAAAGCCTTCGCGAGGCTTGCCGCCCACGCGCCGGCTGAGCGAATCCGGCGTCACCAGTTCGGGATGCTGCTCTTCCAGCGCCTGCAGGCGGCGCATCAGGGCATCGTATTCGGCATCGGTAATCTCCGGAGCGTCCGCCACATAGTACAAGTGCTCGTGGCGGCGTAATTCTTCTCGCAACTGTTCGATTTCCCGCGTGGGATCTTTCATGGTGCTCTCATCTATAAATCTATACTTGAGAGTACCGAAATCAGAGCGTGGGCGGTTCTGGACAGGTCAAGCCGGCCGCGGATGAATTTCACGAGGATTCAGGGTTTAACGGTACTTGCGGGAAATTCCGGAACGGTATTACGGAGGGCGACGGACACTTCGACCTTGAACCTGAGGCCATAGATGCGGAGATCTCCAGGGGCGACAGGGTCAGGTCCATACACCGCAGCAGGAAGGCGCCGCGAAGGGGATGGAGTACCACGACGAAGCGGACGAGGATGCCGACGGGGCGGTCGGGCTGACTCAGCTGACCATTGTTTCCGTTATTTCCGCGCAAAGCTTGGAGAGGCCGGACCGGTCGTGCTACGATTTCATTATCTGAGTGACATCGCGGGGACGTAGTTCAGTTGGTTAGAACGCCGGCCTGTCACGTCGGAGGTCGCGGGTTCGAGCCCCGTCGTCCCCGCCATCTAACCTCTTTTGTTTCCAATCAAAGCTCTTGTTTTCGGGCCTTCCGTGCAACCATGTGCAACCATCCGCACGGTTCCAGCTTTTTTCCCCACCTCGATCACGTCCCCGAGCGCGTCGTCCCAGATCTTCGCCGCTGCGCGGCTATCGGCGGGGACCGCGTGGCTGTAGATCGCTAAGGTGATGTTCTGATCTGCGTGGCCAAGGCGGCGGCTGACTTCCGCCAAGGGGACTCCGTTGCGCAGTAACTCCGTGGCGTTCGTATGCCTGAGCGAATGCAAGCTGACGCCGTTGAGTCCAACTTTGCCCATCAACTCCTTCACCCGGGCGCCCAGGCGATCCGGCGAGTAGTAGGCCCCGTTCGGCTGGCAGAAGATCAGGTTGTGATCCTGGTAGTCGGCACCGAATAGCCGCTTATCTTCATCCTGTTCGGCGTGGTGATCGGCCAGCACGGGCAGCACCGAATCCGGCACCACGAAATGCCGCGGCTTCTCCGACTTGGTGCTCTTGACCCGCAGGCCTGCTTTGGTCTGCTCCAGCGACTTGGATACGTTTAGTTCGCCCGTGGTCATGATCAGGTCCGGCCACTGCAACGCTAACAGCTCGCCGCGCCTGCAGCCGGTGGCGGACGCCAGGACGATGAACGGGTACAATCTGGTGGTCCGCGCGCGGTCAAAAAGGAGCTTCAGCTTTTCCTTGTCGACTACCGCCGGCTCCCGTTTCGGCAGCTTCGGGAGCTTCACGCGCTTGTTCCGCATCGGGTGCTGGATCTTCAGGATGCCAAGCCGATCGGCTTCCGCCAGCGAGGTGTACAACATCGTGGCAAGATGGCGCACCGTTTTAGGTGCCAACGGCCGACCGTTCGGATGCGCTTCCGTCACCATGCCGCCGTGGTCCTCGAGGTCGTGAACCATGCGCTGGATCTGTGCCGTGGTGAGTTCGTTTAACGGCGTCTTGCCGAGATGCCGAACCAGATACGCGGCGAACTCGCGGTAACGCTCCAGAGTCTTGGGTGCCAGCGTGCGGCTGGCGTGCTTGTCGAGCCAGTACCCAATGTACTCGGCAAACGCTGGATCGACTTCTGCGGGCACCTGCTCGGCGGCGGCGCGGCGCTCTATCTCTTTCGCCAGCTCGGCCTCGGCGGCGGTCCGATCCGCGAAACCAGCCTTCTTTCCGTCACCGAACTCATAGCCCCAGGTGACGGTGCCAAGGATGCCGCGGTGCTTGTTGATCTTGCCGTGGGTCTTCTCGAATTCGATGATCGCCTTGCGCATCGCCTCCGATGCGGAGCCTTTCGTTTCGAATCCCGACTTAAAGCTGTAGAGCCGCTTTCCGTTCTGATCGCGGCCGGCATCGAATTTGTACACCCAAGTGATCGTGCCCGAGGGGAGCCGCCGCTTGAAAATCGAGCCGTTCATTCCGTCTCCTTGGCGGCTGGCTTCGGCAGGTAGAAGTTCAACTTGTCCATCTCGGGCACGATTCTCTCCAACCTTTCAATCGCCTTGGCGATTTTGACCTCGGGAGCGTCGCTGCCATTTTTGAAGTCGTTCAGCATCACGGCAAGATCCGCGTGGATGCCGGGAACGGTGTGCGAGGCGAGTGCGCCGAGTTGTGTAAACTTTCCGACGACGCCGATCTCGCCCACGAGGGCGCCCCGGAACACGTTGGCCAGCTCGGCATTTCCGGTGTCGGCAGCCACCCAGAAGAGCTCCGCGAGAGCCTTCCCTTTGGGCGGCGTGCTCGCCTCATAGCGGGCGATGGTTCGGATGGCGGTTTTCATCCGGTACGCAAACGCCTGCTGAGATTCTCCGAGAGCGGTTCGCAGTTTGCGCACCGCGTCGCACAGCGGGGCCTTCGTCTTTTTCGCTTTCTTCATAGATCCTCCATCGGACAGCTTGACCGGACATCATGTCTGGTTATAGAATTGAACTGATGACGTGCTGGCTGGACAACTTGACATGCCATATTGGCATTATGGCTGGAATGGACGGCACCTGTCAAGACTGACGGAGACCACATGGACGAAAAAGGCGCCACACTGACCGCCGATGAAGCCCACGAAATCGTGGGGAAGGACAAAATTAGCCGCGGCGCCTGGTACGCCGCGATTAGCCGGAAGGAGGTTCCGCACCTCAAGCTTGGGCATCGCATTCTGATTCCGCGGCACGCGTTCATGAAGTGGCTGGAATCCGCCGGCCAAGCCGCTACCAAGAAGGATTGAGGCGCACGATGGGTGACACCGACGCCCTCGTGGAATCCGCGATTTCCATCGACATCGCCGCCCAGCCGGATTTCCGCACCGCCAGCGGCTTCCTCCGCAGCGTATTCAATGGCCTGGAGCAGGGCGTTCTCGCCATCTTCTGCAAGCCGAGCAACGTTTCGCATTTCGAGCACCTGGACCGGCCTGGCTGGCACTCCGACGCTGCCTTCGGCGCCATGCAGCTCCGCGACCACGTCAACGTCTACTTTGCGATCGGCCTGCAAGGGGATCGACCGGAGAAAGGCCGCGGCAAAGAAGTGGGCGTGATCTCGCTGCCCGGATTCTGGGCCGATATCGACGTGGCCGGCCCCAACCACGTTGCCCTGGCCCTCCCTCCCACCATCGAGGACGCCATGGGCATCGTGCAGGCGGTCCCCTTCAAGCCCACCGTGATCGTCTACACCGGAGGCGGCATTCAGCCCTACTGGTTGTTCAAAGAGCCGTGGGAACTCGATTCCGACAAGGAGCGCAAGAAGGCGAAGGCGATCTCGAAGGCCTTTCAGAAATATCTCCAGCACGTCGCCTTGAACCGCGGCTGGGTCATGGACGGCACCGCCGATCTGTGCCGCCTGCTCCGGTTGCCCGGCACGTACAACAGGAAGCAGGCCGAGCCGGTTCTGGTTCGCTACGAAGTTGTCGGTGATGGCCGCCGTTACAACCCGTCGGACTTCGAAGACTTCCTCAACGTTGAAGCCGACCCGGAATTGAAGGCGCACATACAGGGCCCGGCGCCCGAGCAGCCGACCGCCGAGTTCCTGCGGGTGCTCGCAGGATGCCCGTGGATTCGCCACTGCAAAGACGACGCAGCATCTCTTCCGGAGCCGGAGTGGTATCGGATGCTGTCCATCGTGGGCCGCTGCAAAGACGGAATCCATCTCGCCCATGAACTCAGCCGCCCGTATCCGAAGTACACCGAGGCCGAGACTACCGAGAAATTGAAACAGGCCATGGGCGCAGCAGGCCCAGCCACTTGCGCGTTCATCGGTGGCGACCTGGGATGCGGCCGCTACTGCGCCGAATGCAACCACCATGGAAAGATCGCCAGCCCCGTGGTGCTGGGCATCCCGAAACGTTCCAAGCGCGGAAAGGACGAAGCCACTGATGGTGGCCACCGCCGTCATTCCGATCTGCCCAACATCCAGGCAAACGACCGCCAGCTACGCGAGGTAACGCGCGACAGCCTCGCGGCATTGCGGGCATTCAACAATCCGCCGTCCATCTTCGTTCGGGCGGGCAAGCCGGTCTGCGTTCACAAGGAGGAGAACGGCCGTCACGTCATTACCGAAGCCACCGACCGCATTCTCAGGAACCGTCTGACGCGCGCCGCCGACTTCTACGAAGTCACCGTGGAGGGCTTCACCAACTGCGCGCCGCCGATGGACATGGTGAAAGACATCCTGGCGCTGCCGCCCATGGAATGGGAGTTCCCCGCTCTCCAGGGCATCATCGAAGCACCGGCGCTCCGCGAAGACGGCACCTTCATCACGGAACCCGGCTACGACGTTCAGAGCTGCCTCTTCTACGCGCAGCAGGACGGCCTGGACATGCCGGCCCTGCCCGATCATCCTACCGCCGATCACATTGACGTGGCCGCGGAGATGGTGCACGACATCATTTCTGATTTTCCCTTTGTAGACGTAGCCAGCCGAACGAACGCCATCGCCGCGATGCTCACGCCCGTCGTGCGGGCCGCCACGAAGGGTCCGACGCCCCTGGCGCTGTTTGACGCCACGACGCAGGGCACGGGCAAGTCATTGTTGTCGGAGGTGGTGTCCATCATCACCATCGGCCGCGAGGCGCCCATGTTCTCGGCGGCGCGCGATGCGGAGGAATGGAGGAAGGTCCTGACCTCGGTCTTGCGCGAGGGGTCTCCGGTCGTAGTGATCGACAACGTCACCTACCGGCTGGATAACGGGGATTTCTGCAAGGCTCTGACCGAGACCACCCATGGTGATCGCGTCCTGGGCAAATCGGAAACGGTCAACTTCCCCGTCCGGTGCGCCTGGATCGCCACCGGCAACAACATCCAGTTGGGCGGCGATATGCCGCGGCGCTGTTACTGGATTCGGATGGATGCCAAGTGTTCGAAGCCGTTCCAGCGCACCGGGTTCAAGCACAAGCGGCTGAAGGAATATGTTCTGAAACATCGTGGCGAACTTCTGGCCGCGCTGCTCACGCTGGCGCGGGCGTGGTTTGTCGCCGGACGGCCCGAGCCGAGGCTGACTCCTGTTGGCGGTTTCGAAGATTGGTCCGTAATCGTTGGGGGCATCCTCCAGCACGCCGGCATTGAGGGTTTCCTGGACAACTCCAACGAACTGTACGAGCAGGCCGACATCGAATCGATCCAGTGGGAAGCGTTCCTCAAGATGTTGGACACCGTGTTCTACAGCGAGCCGTTCACTGTCGCGCAGGTATGGGAGCGCATGAACGACAAGACGTGGAATGAATCCACCAGGCAGTCGCAGGTGACGGATCGCGCCGAAGGACTGCGCGCCGCCCTGCCCGACTTCATCGCCCAAGCCATGGACCGGGAGGGCTTCTTCAAGCAGCGCCTGGGTTTTGCGTTCAGCGAGCACCTTGGCCGGCGCTACGGCGATTCCCAGGTGCGGATTGAACGGGACGATCATGACCGCCATGAGAAGGTGGCGCGCTGGAAAGTGGTGCGGAATGACTGATACCAGCACGGCTATCCCGCTATCCCCGCCGATTTGCGGGGAAAGGAAAAGGCTATCCCCGCAGGTTATCTCCATGAAAGCAAAGGGACTGCGGGGATAGCGGGGATAGAAACCAACCCCAGTATGTGCGGGAGAAACAATCACGTGTGCCACATGCGATTGCACGCGTTGGAAGTAGAGAGGGTTGGTTCCTATCCCCGCTTTCCCCGCAGAGTCCGTTTTTTCAAGCATTTAACCTGCGGGGATAGGACCCGGAAACAATCCCCATCTTGTGAAATTCACAAGATGGAGACCGGGGGGCGGCGGCCTATTCCCGGCGGCGAAGGTCCAGAGGAATGGAGAGGAGCAAAACGATGAGCACTTACAAATACGTCAACGGCGCACTCGAACCAATCGAGCCGCCGGAATTCACACCGGAGTTGAAGTGGGGACCAGTGGGCGATCCATCTGCCCGCAACGGTGAAGATTACGCCTGGTATTGTGGCCTTCCTGCGGAAGCATTCTCTGCCGGTCTCGCGGAGGGCTTCAGCATCAGCGTCTACCGCGCCACTACCGATCGGGCCCCGTATCCCTACATGGCATTCGTCGATCTCAGCGACGAGGGTCCCGACGAGATTCATTTCCCGGAACTTCGTGATGTGATCGCTTACGCGCGGGAGCACGCCCAACTGCTCCAACTCACGGTGCTGGCGGGGATCGCGGATCGCATTGACGATGCCATGAAATGGCTGTTCGATGCCGACCGCGGTCTCTTCCGCGATCACGTCCGGGAAAGCTATTACCGAGATCGGAAAGCGGCGGAAGCGCGCCGCGCCAAGCGAACTGCGCTGGCGGGAAACGCGGGCAAGGTGCCAGCGGCGTGATTGATGTCCAAAAGGGATGCCCGGCCGTTTTTTGGGACCTGGTCTTGGGCCGGCCGCGCCGCGGGTTAACGGATGGCGGAGAAAGCCTCCGTTTGGAATTATTTCCAAGTTGACAGGGGTTGACGGTTGACACCATGGCCATGATTTCTCTCCGAGAATTCGCGCGGCGGAACGGCGTAAGCGCCGAAGCTGTATCGAAGGCGGTGAAGACCGGCAGGCTTCCTGCCCACGATGGGAAACTAGATCCCGCAGAGGCCCAGGCAGCGTGGGATCGGAGCAAAGATCCCGCCCGCGCCGGCCGGAAGTTACCTCGCTCCACTGCGGAAGTTCCGCAGTCAAAGCCCGAGCAGCCTGCGCCAGCGCCATTCCCTTCCAGGTTCGGCGGCCATTCTTATACCGAAGTCAAAACCCGGCGTGAACAGGTCCACCTGGCTCGGGATCAGTTCGAGTTGAAGCGCCTGATGGGCGATCTGGTACCCGTCGCGGATGTGGGCCAGAAGATCGACGCCATGATCAATATCACCAAGTCGAAGTTTCTGGCCCTCGGCCACAGGCTAGCGCCGCGGCTCGCCGTCGAAACGGAGGCCGCCAAGTGCCAGGAGATTGTTGACGAGGTGGTCCGCGAGATCCTGACGGACCTTGCCGCCGCCGGAGGCTCCATCCAATGACAGCGGAAGATCTGGTGAAAAGTAAGATGCGGAACTGGGCGCCCCCGCCGAAGATGACGGTGTCGGAGTGGGCAGATGATTTCCGTTTTCTATCGTCCGAGTCAGGTGCTGCCGCCGGCAAATGGCGCACCCTGCCGTTCCAACGGGATATCTTTGACGCGTTTTGCGATCCCGGCGTGCACACCGTGGTGGTGATGAGCGCGACCCAGATGGTGAAAACCGTTCTCATCGAGAACGCTCTCGGCTACATCATTGACCGCGACCCCGGCCCGACGCTGCTGATTGTACCGCGAGATTCCGACGCAGACCGGTTCAGCAAGATCAGGTTGGCTCCGATGGTTCGGGATACCTCATGCCTTCGGGAGAAGGTCTCGGACGTGAAGGCCGCCAGGATCGCGAACACGCTGAACTACAAATCCTTCTCGGGCGGCCATCTGACCATCGCCGCGGCAGGATCGCCGGGCAACTTGGCAGCGTTGCCGATCCGATTCTTGCTGTGCGACGAAATCGACAAGTACCCGGCGTCCAGCGGATCGGAAGGTGACCCGATCAGCCTGGCGCTGAAGCGGCAAGCCACATTTTGGAATCGCAAAACGATCTTGTGTTGCTCGCCGACGATAGATGGCGAGTCCCGTATCCAGAAAGCCTACGAAGGCTCCGACCGGCGGGAGTATCACGTGGGTTGCCCTGCCTGCGGCGAATTTCAGGTCCTCCGTTGGCAGCAGGTGAAGTGGAACAACGCTCTGTCCACAAAAGATGAACGCGCAAAGACTGCCCATTACGAGTGCGAGCACTGCCATGCCGCCTGGAACGACGTGCAGCGCTGGCGCGCCCTGGAGAACGGTTGCTGGGTAGCGGGCGCGCCGTTCAACGGCGTGGCCGGCTTCCACATCAGCGAGATCTATTCGCCTTGGAAGAAGCTTCCGGAAATCGTTCTGGATTTCCTGACGAAGAAGGACGATCCCGAGCAGTTGAAGACGTTCGTCAATACGTCGCTGGCCGAAACATATGTTCTCCGTGGCGAGGCTCCGGCGGCCGACGCGATCTACGGCAAGCGCGAGTTCTATGAGCAGGGCGTAGCTCCCGCTGGATGCCGGATCTTGACCGGGTTTGTCGATGTTCAAGCGGACCGACTGGAAGTGGAGATCAAAGGTTGGGGCCGCGACCGCCAAAGCTGGTCCATCGGCGCTGATGTGATTCCTGGCGACACCTCGCAGCAGGCCGTATGGGACGTCTTGCACGCGGTGATCCAGCAAGACTATGCCCACGCGAATGGAGGGACTCTGCCGCTGTGGGCCGTGGGCATCGATTCCGGATACCGCCCGCAGATGGTTTACCAGTTCTGCTCCAAATATGCGCAGCCGGCCTATGGCCCTGCGGGTATGAAACTCTGCGCCGTCAGGACGGTGGTGCCCACCAAAGGCGGCCACGCATGGGACAGGGCCATCGAAGGCTTTTCACCGGTGGATGCGGCAAGGAAGCGCGGAGGGGTGCGCATCCTGACGCTGGGCGCCTCCTATCTCAAACAGGCGGTTTATGACGCCCTGCGCCAGCCAGTGCCGCCTCCGGGCGGCGAGTATCCCGCTGGCTACTGGCATTTTCCGAATTACGAATACTCGTGGTTCCAAGGGCTCACATCCGAGTCGCGGATCGTACGGGAAAACGGAAGACCGGAATGGGTGCATGACAAGAGCGTGCGCAATGAGCCGCTGGACTTGGCGGTGGGGAATCTGGCGATGTACATCCTGTGCCGCACCAGGCTTGACCGATGTAGCAACGCCGACTGGTGCCGCCTGGAGGAACTTACCTCCGGGCCACAGCAGGAGACGCCGCGGTCGAGCCCGGAACCCGTTCGCCGCGAGGGGGAGCCGTGGATCGAAAAACAGGATTGGTTCAGCCGACGATCGGATTACTAAAGGGGAGGTAGCGATGGTAGAGAACTGCGTTAGGTCAGGCAGCAGCGGCCAGGACAAGTGCTCCAAGTGCGGTGCTGTTAAGCCGGAGTTGCATAAAGCGGGGCCTCTGTTCCGCCGGCGTTTGTACTGCTCCTCGTGCTGTCCGGCATGCACGCCCAGGAAGGTCGCGCCCACGCGAGCGCAGGTGGGGACGGCGGCGCGCTCCGCCACGCAATGGGAAGACCAGGGTTGGGGTCCGAATCGAGGTGATCCGTGGTATCGGGATGAGCGCCGCCAGCAACTACGCTGGGTGCCACGGCTCAAGAACTGGATTGGAAGGCGAGGCCGGTAACTGCAGAGTTTGTAACTTCGAAGTGGATGATTACAAGAAAGGAAGGACGCACATGAATACGGAAGAAATGAAGCAGGAGATCGTGAGGTGGGCCAAGCGGGAGGTCGAACTGGCCCTCCGAGAGCAGGCGGTCGAAGCCCAGGCTGGCGCCGCCATTCTGGATGCGGAACCCGATTCCGGCAGCGATGCACCCGATGGTCGGGATAGCGGGCTGGCCGAACTCCGCGCGATTGCGGCAGCGGTTCGGGAGGCACAGCGAAGGCGCATGGAGGCGATCCGGGCCAAGCAGGCGGCGGAAGTCCAGGGGTTCGAAGAGCGCCGTGCGGATCTCGAAAAGGAACACGCCGCCGTCTCTGCGAAAGTGGAGAAGCACAAGAAGGCGCTCACCGACTTGCTGGGCGTCGAGGTCGCAATCATGCCCGCGGTGCCTGGCACGGTTTCCCGGCAACAGGCGCTGCAGGTTCAGATCGGCAACTTGAGGAGTAAGGTCGCCTGGCTCCACGATTCTGCCATTCCCTCCTCTGGAACCGTCGATGTGCAGAAGGTGACCAGCGTCGATCCGCTCATCGATGAACTGGCGATGTTCGAAGGAGCCATCCCGCCGATGCAGCGCGTTTTGGATTGGGCGAAATCCTGCGAACCGGTGCCGGGTGAAACCTTCGGCGCGATACCGCGCTCGTTTCACCTGGTCTGGGCGAATGGCGAGATTGACTGCCACCAGAGTAGTGTCTTTGTCGAAGGATTGTGCTCGCCCGGGCCGATCGGCATTTATACCAATCGTCCGACTGGCATCGACATAGCGAGTGGCACCTTCCGCGCACGGGCGGCGGGGAGGGCGTAAACGCGGTGGCGGCTGGCGGCACGACGGCGATTGGTCAATGAGCACCAGTCGCCGCCAGCGCCGCCGGATCCCGACGACTGGCGTGTTGGCTTGGATCGGTGTCAGCAGCGGTATCAGGTAGCCATCGTGGGACGGCAACCGGGTGCCGGAGAAAGGAGGCACCGATCCAGGGGAGTCGCGTCTGATTCGCGACCCCGCGCACCGGCTGCCGATTGCTAATTGCCCTTAAGCCGGCGGACGAGGCTCTCCCCAAGTGCGAGATCCAGAGCGCTCAATTCCTCGACTCGCCATGGCGGGGTCCCGGTTCGCAGCCGGTCGCGGATGTAACGATCCCGGCGGAGGTTTGCACCAACATGGAATGCGGCACCGTCGATGTAGATTGCGAGCCGCTGTTCGGGAACGGCGAAGTCGGCGATGGAAATCGGCGGAGTACCCTCCGCAGGAGCGACCGGGACTTGCTTCTCGGGGGTGAATCCGTACTTCTCAAAGAGGCGCAGAAACTTCAATTCCAGCGGTGAGCCAACACCCGCAGCGTAGGCCTCGAGCCATGGCTTTGGGCTGTCATCATCCCCGCGCTCCAGCGGTTTCTGCACGGGCTGCTCATCCGCGAGGGTGCGGAGGTGCGGGATCGTGACTGGCCACTGAAGGAACTCGTGGTGGCGCTGGTTCGAGTACGACTTCAGGCAGCGGTAGCAGGCCGTCTGGCAGTTTGGATGGTCGAGATGTTCGAGGGCAGTCCGCGCAACGAGATGGAACTCGTCCGCGATCCGCCTGAGGTAACCCGTACCCCCGAGGCTTGGGTCCACGAACGTAAGCGAAAGGGACTGGTGCTCTCCGGACTTCCACGGGCCTTCCAACTCGAAATCGATTTCGCCGCCTGCCAAGACATAGAGTCGCTCCATCCCAATCAGGAGCGCGTAGCCCATGGAATAACCCCACGTCTTGACTGCGGCGTCTTGCATACCTTCCGGGATCGGCACCAAAACTCGCAGAACCTCCGCGCTTGCCTCTGTGACAAGCGCTTGTGGTGTTGGCGGATTGCCCGAGCGCACGCATCCCTCGCGATGACCATACTGGTCCGGCCCCGATCCCGCCCTCACGTTTCGCCGGCCGCCGCGCGCATTCTCCACCGGCTCAGGGGCAGTCAGAATTGCTCCGCACGCAGGGCAGAGCAGAAATCCCTTGGCGTCGTCGTGCAACTTCGGCGCGCCGGACTGGAGATCCGCCGGCTTCGGCGGGTAGCCCTCGTTCAACCAGTAAACCTGCTCATTCTGGTTTAGCCGCATAGCCCAACCGGTCGCTGTTGCCCACCTGCCGATGATCTGGCCGTTCCACTGGGGATACAGGCGCAGCAGGTTCTTGGCCGCGTACCGCTCTTCTTCATCCAACACTGGATTCTCATCGCGCCGCGCGAGGAAGCCGGCAAAACCGGCCGCCGGGAGTCCGCGGCCAGGCGATGAATCATTGCAGCGCGGGCACCTCGGGGAATCGGCATGATACCGCAGGCCGCACGCGCGGCACGCCCGATACAGCCAGGTGGGCTGATCCGTCCGAGGGTTCCAGGGCG
>JARLGM010000227.1 GCA_031292755.1 Candidatus Sulfopaludibacter sp. | reverse complement strand
CGGCCTGGATAGGCGTCGTCGCTGCGGCTGAGGACCCACAGGCCGCGGCTGGTCCACCGTTCGGCCATGATCCCCAGTGCGGCGCCGCGGTCGAGCAACTTCTCCAAGGTCTCAGGCGCAAGGTCCGAGGACTGGAGTTCCGCGAGCCGTGCGCGGCCACCGTGGTCCAGTAAATCGCCCGGACGCATGGATCGCTCGCGCAGCCAGCGCGTCAAAACGCCGTACTGCCTCGCCGTCAGAGGCTTGGCGCCGTTCTCGTCCCTCTGCCCCAGTCGACTGCACAGCAGGAGTACCACTTGCGTATCGGCGCTCAATCCCTCGGTCATAGTCATTCGCTACTTCCATCATCAGCCGAAGAGTCGGCCAAGGCAAATGGAAAGACCGGACCCGCACCGGCCTTTCGGAGTTTCCATGCCAGAATGGTGAGCGTCCAGCAGGAATCCACCATATCGTCCACCAGCAGTACGGGTTTGGGCTGCACGGCTCCCTCCTCGACCGCGAACGCATTCTCCAGATTGGCGGCCTGCTGAAAACTGTTCTGGCGGGTCTTCTGGAGGTCCGTGTCGCGGGCCTTACGGATGCAACTCACGAATGGCAGTCCCAGGCGGGCCGCCAGGCGCCTGGCGAACTCTGGAACCAGGTTCGCGTGCCGGTGCGACGGGACGCACGTCACCCACTCCGGCATGGGTCGCGGTTTCCAGCGCCGCTGGATCAGTTCCGCCGACGCGTTCACCAGGCGGTCGTTGAAACGCCCCTCACGCTTGCCGGCACGCACCAGGTCGCCGAAACCGGCATCGCCCCATTTACAAAGAGCGCGCCCCTCCTCCGCCCGGAACTCAAGCGGGATACGGCCGTGCTCCCCCTCAAAGGTGGAGCCCTGCGGCCATTGCTTCTTGAGCTCAATCGGTAGCGAGAGGCGCTCCAGAAACAGCGCCGCCTCCTCGGCAAGTTGCTGGGGGAATCCGGCCCCAAGTCCCTCGCCGGCGCAATTGGCGCATTTACCGCACGGCGCCGCCTGCGGGTCGCTCAGTTCCTCTGCCAGGAACTGCATCAGGCATGACCGGGTGGCCATGTAGGCCTTCATTCGCTCCTGCTCCTGCCGGCGCAGGTTGGTAATCCGTTCGATCCGTTCCACCGGCATCGTCCAACGCACCGGCGTTCTGACATAGGCCGAGTCTTCATGCGCTACCGGCGATTCCACCTCCAAAAACTTCAATACCGCCTTCAGCTTGCCGGCCCGGATGTTGACCAGCCGCTGCAATTCGTTCATCTTGAGCGGCGCGCGGGCAGCCTCCAGCGCGCCCAGCACCTCGCCAACCTCCTGCGCGGAAGGAAAGGCCGTCCGGATGAAGTAATCCGCAATGTCGTCGTCCTCGGCGCCGCCCAACAGGACCCCGTAGGCGCAGTCAATCGCTCTGCCCGCCCGGCCCACTTGCTGATAATAATGGACCACCGAACCGGGGCGCTGGAAGTGAACCACGAAACCCAGGTCGGGTTTGTCGAAACCCATGCCCAGCGCGACGGTGGCGACGAGCGCCTTCACCTCGTTGTGCAGCAGCATGTCTTCCAGCGCAGGGCGATCCTCGACGTCGCTGTGATAGGCGCGGGCGTCGATTCCGCGTTGCTGGAGCCAGGCCGCGACGTTCTCAGAGTCGCGTTTGGTGAGCGTGTAGACAATCCCACTGCCCTCGAACTTCGGGATGCGATCCGCCAGCCATGCCAAACGGGCCGCTTGCGAAGGAAACCGCAAATTCTCCAGCCGTAAGCTCTCACGAATCAGCGGGCCACGCACAATCTTGAGCCGCGGACCTAACTGCGTCGAAACGTCGTCCACCACGCGGTTATTCGCCGTGGCGGTGGTCGCCAGCACCGGCAAGTTCCGGGGCAGCAATCGCAGGATACGCACAATGCGCCGATAGTCCGGCCGAAAGTCGTGCCCCCAGTCCGAGATACAGTGGGCCTCATCGACCACGAACAACCCGATCCGCTCCGCCACGGGGAGTAGAAACCCGTCCATGAACTCCACGTTCGCAAGCCGCTCCGGCGACACCAGGAGAATATCGATGCTTCCGTCTCTGAGCCTGGTTCTTACTGCCGGCCAGTCTTTCGGGTTCGTGGAGTTGACGGTTTCCGCGCGAACCCCGATGCGCTCGGCGGCGGCGATCTGGTTGCGCATGAGGGCCAGCAAGGGAGAGATCAAAAGCGAGCAACCGGCGCCCCTGTCCCGCAGGAGCCGGGTTGCGATGAAGTACACGAGGCTCTTGCCCCAGCCGGTGCGCTCGACCACCAGAAGCCGCTCCCGGTCTTCGACCAATGACTGAATAGCCTCCCATTGACCGGGACGGAACTGCGCGCGTGGGTCCCCGACGGCCTGGCGCAGAAGTTCGAGCGCTCGATCCCTCACTCCTCAGACCCCTCCGCTTCCGCCTTCTCTGCTGCCGCGGCCTCCGTCCCTCGCAATTGCCAGCGCGCGTCTTTCAGCACGGTTTCGAACCTATCCAGTTTCGTCTCGCCCTCCCGGCGTGCGACTAACAGCGCAAACCGCACCTCTTCCGGCCTGTGCCTTTTCAGCCAAGGAATGTGTTTCGTATAGGCTTCCGGCTGATGCTTCAACAGTTCCTCATAAGCTCCCTTGGCTGCTGGAGCCGATACGATCAGTCGCTCGCAAGTGCGGGCGGCATAATACTGAGCGAGACCCTCAATCAGCGCAAGTTCACTTTTCCCGAACGCGACGCTCTCCCACGTCCTACCATCGTGATCTGATGCTCGATGGGTGTAAGCGTGTCCTAACTCGTGCGCAAGCACAACGATTGTGAGCGCTTCGGGACTGACCCCGAGAATCTGTGCGACAAGCCCGATCACACCCCAGTACAACTCGATGTGGCATTCCAATTTGTCTTCCGGGCTCTTGCCACTTAGGTCGCAGCGATATACGCCCAGCACATCTTCCTTGATCTCAAGAATCCACTTTGCGAGATCAAACCCCTGCACTTTCTGGAGGAGCCATTCCGCGAGATCCGCGCAACCTTTCAACCGCTTTTGCGCCTCGGCCGATTCCATATCACGCATGAGCACCAATACGCGGTCCGCTGTGGTCGTACTCGAATCGCGGAGTTGCTCCAGAGTGCGCCGCCACGGTGCGAGCAATGCGGCGGTACGCCACTTCTCTTCGATGTCACGTTTTTTGAGCGACACCGGTAGGCCGGCCACGAGGCGAACGGGAACGTTAATGGCCTCAGCGGGGGCGAGGTCGCCGGCGCGGCTCCGCGGCCGGAATCGCAGCCCCGTCTCTTGCCGGACAGCCTCGCGGATGTTCGGGTTGAACCGGTCGCGCGTCCGGCGGACCAGTTCCTCGGTGTCCGACGGAATCATCGAGAGTAGCTGATCGAGTAACATGGGCCTCTACTACCGCCGTCTTCTCCCGCGCCGGTTTTCTGATGCAGCCGGCGGCGGGTTCAGCGCGAATTCTTCCGCGTGCGCCTCGACGCCGGGAAGCTCGATGACGGGCTGGGGCAGGGTTTCGACAAGCGGGATATCCCAGTAGGGGTCGTACTTGCGCGTGAATGCCGCCGCGCCGATAGCAGCATACTCGTCGAACTTGCCGAGGCAGAGAGCGGGCGCGCCCGGGTGGGAGCGGTGGCTGAAGGTGGACAGGACGTGCTCGTACTGTGCGCGTGTGAGTCCGTATGCGTGGGCGACGGCAGCGTCGATGGCGGAACGCACGTCTTGGCGCGATTGGTCGTCTGGGAGGACAGGCCAGCGATGCAACGGCTGGGCTTCGCGCCACTCGCAGCCCAGTTGTTCCTTCCACAGGGCGGCATACCCGGCATGGTTGCAGGTGAGGCGGAGGGCGGCGTGGGAAAGAAATCGGCGCCTCTCGTTAATCCGTGGGAGCGGAATGCTCAGCAACATGAACAAGCTCGCATGGGTTGCCACTTTCAAGCGCAGACACCAGTCGGTTGGGAAAGCGTTTAGGATCGCTTCAACCGCAAGGGCCTCGCAGTTCGGTCGCTTGTCCGGCGTTCGTTCGCGCAGCGCCGTGTGGCCGAACAAAGCGCACCGGATGAATGCGAAGATCAGACAGCGCTCGTTCGTTGAACCGGCCACATCGCGGAATGCGAGCCTGAAATACGGGAGCCCTTTGAGCACCTCCGGCTTGTCCGCGATCTTTTCAAGCGCGACCGCGTACCTCGGCCGGTCATCCCACCTGTCCGTGTATTGATGAAACGTCTTCCCCTCGTGCAGCACGAGATACCCGCGATCAAGCAGTTCCGCAGCAACCTCTGGGTCTCGCGAATCGACGCCTGCCGGCAGCAAGTCCTCGACGGGCGTGAACCGCCGTGCGTCGTCTGTCATGTTCAGCTCGCGACCGAGCCGTATGCCCAAGCGCTCGCAGACGGCACCAAATGCCTCGCCGTTGCCAAAGCAAGTCTCGGCTACCGCAAGGTCCTCGGCTGATCGAAGCTCCACCAGATTCAGATACGCTCCACCCGTGCGCCGGACGAAATCCAGCGAGTACCGGCGTTCCTCCGGCCGCTCGTCGCGGAACAGGAATTCGTCATCGTGCAGGTAGAAGGCGCAGGAGAACTCCTTCGTCGGACCGGGGCGCGCTGCCACAACCGTTGCGAACTTGAAGCGCGAGTCGATCTCGAACAGCTTGCGCCGGTTCTCAAACGAGTAGCAGCAACGCATGGCCATGCGCTCGAAATATAGGCGCCGGACGCCGGTTGCCCCTTCGTTGGCATGAAACGCGGAGGGTACAACGACACCGGTCGATCCACCGGGCGCGAGCAACTGCGTGTCCCGCTCCATGAACGCGCGGAAGGCATCCTGCTTCCCGATAGTCCGTTCGCCGTCGATCTCCGCCACCTGGAACGGGTAGAACGCGTCGACCACCCGCTCCATGCCGCGGAAACCGGCGATGTAGTGGCCATAGCGGTCGGCGATGACCGGCACCGCTTCCAATTCCCGCTGTATGCGCGCGCGTTCCCGAACCGTCGGCGTGTTCAAAATCTCGAAGTTATAGGTGGCGAAAAACTCTTTATCCGCGGGAAGCATCCGGTCCCACGGCGGATTCCCCAGCACCGCATCGAAGCCGCGCCGGTTCTCCACGTTGCCGTAGGGGAAGAAAACTTCCGGAAAGGCCAAATCGAATGGCAACGCCGTGGCATCGGCGAGTTCGTCCTCGGGCGCAGCGCCCGCAACGGCTTGACGCACGATATCCACATAATCGCCGCCCGTGCCTTGATTGGACATGAGCCGGCCCGCCCAGGAGGCCGCCACCGCGCGGAACGGCGCCAGCGCATCATCCAGTTTCCGCTTCAACGCCTCCTTCTTCTTCAACTCCGGTAGCGACGCCCCAATGTCCGCCTCCAGATCTTTCACCAGCAAGAGCGCTTCGGTCAACGCGCCCCGGAACCGCTGGCGCAGGCCGTCGGCGAAAAGGCCTTCCAGCGGAGAGCGGTCGCGCGGGAACGTGAGCAGGTGCTCGAAGAACGGCCCGGTGAGCGAATCGCCGAGCACCAACCGGTGATTCAGAAACGTGAGCGGCAGGCCCTCCGCGTGGGCTTCGATCCAAACGCACAGCTTCGCCAACTCCACGGCAAGCAGGTTCTTGTCCACACCATAGAGGCAATGGACAGCCACCAGGCGGCGGCAAAGAGCTTCCGCGCGCCGCTGCGAGACGCCGGATTCGCCGCCCTCCACGGCGCGGCTGGGCAGGTAGCTCAGTAACTCACCATCCGGCCCGGCGACGGCGATCACGCGCCCGCGATACGTTTCGGCTTCGGCGATCGCGGCCGCGCGCACATCTTCATCGATCGCGGCCTCGGCCCGGCGCTCGGCGGGAGCGGCGCGAAGATCGCACGCGCGGCAGGCTTCGTACAGGCGGGCGCCCAGGAAGCGGCAGGCATCCACCAGGAAGTGGCCGCTCCCCATGGCGGGATCGAGCACCTTCAGCTTCAGAATGGCAGCCGGGTTCGGATCCTTCGCCGGGCTGACCTTGTCCACCAGCGGCCCCAGCGTCTGCTCCACCAGGAAGCGGACAAAACGGTTCGGGGTGTAATAGGACCCGCTTGCCTTTCGCCCCAGGCCCACGCGCAGGTAGAAGCGGCCAGGCGCAATGGCTCCCATCCATTGGATGAGGGTGCGCCCGCGCGCGGGGGCGGATTCCTCCTCGGCCTCCTCGTCTTCTTCGCCGTCTTCCTCCGGGCCGGAAGGCGTGCTGTCGCGATAGCGCTCGCCCTGATCGGCTGGAACGACCACTTCCAGCTTCTGGCGCTTCAACCGGCAAAGCGGCTCGACAGCGATTCCCGGCTCGAGTTCCAGCAGGTTTTCATAGACGCGCCCCAGGTCTTCCAGTTCCAGTGAGCCGTAATGCACGTAGCGCCGGTCGCCGCGCCCCGGTTCGGTCAGCAGCAGCCGGTCGAGCAGGATGGCCACCGCGCGTTCGCCCCACGCCAACTGCGATAGCACTGGTGTCGCCTCTTCGCCGAAGAGCATGCCGCCCAGCGGCGCCACGTGTAGCTCGCTGGCCTCCAGGCCTTCGGCGAACATGCGGAAGAGTTGCCGCAGTCCGTCCTCCAGGAACGTGCCCGTGTCTTCGCCGGATTCCAGCACGCGGCGAGCGCACGGATGCAGCGCCTGGCCGGGGGAGAAGGTTTTGCGCCACAGCGTGGACGAGGCGAAGCGGAAGCTGCGCGCCGGGTCGTCGGTGGATTCCATCTTGAGCAGGAACAGCAGGCGATAAACCAGGATCAGGCCTTCGTGCCAGAGGTCGCGGGCAAGCTGGGCACGGTCGGGAAATGCGGCGAGCCGTTCCAGATTCTCGGGGTGGTCCAGCACCTCCTGCGCAAACCGCTCAACCGCCTCGCGCGCCTGCTTGCGGAGGTCGCTCGTGACCCGCGCCTGCTGCACGCGCGCCTTATCCAGAATCTCCTGCAGCGCGGCCAGACCGGCGGGTTGTGCCAGCGCGTGGAGGAGCCGGAACGCATCCGGAACGTCCCGGCTGCGCCTCCATTCCGGGTCGATGGGAATGACGATTTCGGAAGGTGGCCGGGCGGGGTCGCCGATCACCATGCGAATCTCGGCGCCGTTTGCGATGAGGCCCATGCGCTCGCCGGAAGCAAAGATCACGCGGTTGGCGATCTGCACTCGGCTGAAGCGGTAGGCGGCGCCGCGCTTCGCGGGGGCGTCGAGGTCTTCGTCGAAATTGGTGGTCCAGACGCGCAGGCGCGCGCCGGCATCGCTCGTCAGAAGCCAGCCGCCGTCCTCGTCGCCTTCGCGGGTGCGCACCTTGCCGGCATCCTCAATCCGCGCGTAGCCCAGGCGTTCCATGAGCGGCTCGATCACCTGGCGGCGGATGCGAAGCGCGCCGTCGCTGCCGCCCAATTCCCGCAGCCGGCGGCGGTACACGGTCCAGAACTCGGCCAGTGCACGGCCTTCCTCGCCCGTGGTCTTGGGCAGAAGGTCGAGCCGGTTCAATTCCCGCTCGAGTTCAAATTCGACGAAAGGTTCCGGAAGGGCGGGACCGTGGAAGTAACACTCGGCCAGGAATCTAAGCGGCATCCGCGCCCTCGGGAATGAGCATGAGGATGCCGAGCGGCAGCACCACCGGCAGAACCAGGGCCAGATGCGCGGCGAGTTCTTTCCGCCGGTGTTCGTACAGTTCCAGCACGACCCGCGCCTCGTTTCTCAGCTTCGTGGACTGAGTGCGGTCCGTTTCAAAGCCCGCCAGGCGCTCACCCGGATCCACGAGCGTGCGCCACACCGGCGGAGGCTGCGGGGGGGCAGCGCCCTCGTGAAAGAGTTCCACCTGGCTGGAGCGCTGCTCGCCTTGGCTGGTGATCTCGATGGCGCGCTGCCGTAGCCATGCGGTGAGTTCCTGCTGCTCCGATTCGAGCAATTCCCGGCGGCGGGTGGTGAACTCCACGGATGCAGTCTCGAAATGTGCGGTAACCGCGGTTCGGGCGCGATCGCGCGCGGCATCGCCCCACGCAGCGAAGCGCGTCTTCCACACTTCGGCGGGCTGGATGCCATGTTCCGGCGACGCCAGGACGGTCCATTCCTCGGGTTCGACGATCCGCGGGCTCCCATTTTCCGAAACCTGGACGGCCATGACGCGCTCCAGTTCGGGGCCGGAGCGGCTTTCGACGCGGCCCAGGAAGGTGAAGAGTAACTCGGGCGTGGCAACCGGAGCGCGCACGGCGCTGACGCGGTGATCCTGATAGGATTCGGCGGCGCTGCCGTAGGTCAGGCTGCGCACCCGCTCCAAGGCGCGCCTCACCAGCGGATGGGCGCGGCCCAGAAACCCGACGCTCCGGTCTCCCTGATGGGTCACGTTGATGTCGGTCGTGAGCAGGACCGAGTTGGTTTCGGGGTCGTGGCCGGGCATGTCGTCGAGGCCGTAGCGCCAGGCCGGCGGCAGTGTGACAGAGAAGACCGAATCGGCCGGCGAGCCGTGTACCTGCCCGCCATCGAATTGAATGGCATCCGCCACGAAGTTGGTGATATCCACGGCTTCGGTGTGAGCCCCGCCGGCGCGCGCGCGGTCCGCCTCCTCCATCTGCCGCCGGTCGGCATTCAGTCCGGCTTCGCCCAGCCAAGCGTGCGTGCGCGCGGTCTCCCGGAAGACGTGGAAGGAGCGCTCCACTTCTTCGAACAATTCGCGGCTGGCCTCGTCGTTGCCAGGGCCTTCTTCGCCCGCGAGGTCCGGCAGTGTGTCAGCGCCGGAATAAAACAGCAGCATTTCGGCCGGTTTTGTAGTTCAAAGAGACGGCCCCAGTGGCGGGGACGCGGTACGCACTCTACATGAGTTTCTAAATTGCTTGGCTGAAGTGAAGGACTGCTCTGGCAAGCGAGG
>JARLGM010000226.1 GCA_031292755.1 Candidatus Sulfopaludibacter sp. | reverse complement strand
CCGCCAAGCTCCCCCTCAAACCCAGAAAATCCCAAAATCAAAAAGAGCTGCACCCTTCGGGTAAACCGGCCGGCCGTGATTGGAATTCGTGGTGGTGATCACGAACTTCCGCCGGCGGAGGCACAGTAAGTTGTCTTTCCGCATAATCCGATGCACCCGGTTGTGTCCTACTTGCCAACCCCGGCGGTGCAGTTCGGCGGTGACGCGCGGCCGCCCATAGATGGGAAACTCCAAGGCGATTTTTCCTTTATCTCGTCCAACTGGCGCGGCGAGCCGCTGCGCGATTTCGAGACGGTGGTGCGACTGATTGCCGGGACGACGACTGCCAAAGGCCTAAAAGTGACTTGCCGCCTGGATCATCGCAAGTACCCGGTTGGCCGCAAAATCACGGTTCAAGAATTTGCCCATTTCAATCTGAGGCCCGACGAATTCCATGGTGAATGGAACTACACGATACTTCCGAACAAATAACACTAGTTGTAAAGCTTATTTATTTACGTTGCCTAAGGACAAATATCGGAATTGAAGCGTCGGTGGCGACAGCGACAAGACGGATCCGCTAAGCCGTCGGGACTCCAATCCTGAGCGCCCAATATCCATCTGATCTCTCGGCCCATTCACCGACATCGACTGATCGCTCGCATGCCCCCCTTACGCCGCCACTCGCCGCCACTGAACGCTGGCGGTGTGGCTCCCACTGGCTCCGCGAAAACGGGCCCTCGCTCGCCGCCGTTAACGGGCGAGCAGCACGTCCTTGATCTTCCGTCCCTCTCCGCGGCCGCTCGAAGCGCCCCTCACCGCGCAATTGAGGCTGTCCAAGGCAGGGGCCGACGCCACTTGCGAACATCAGCGTAATCGAGCCGGCGAAGCTGTACTGGTAGGATTAAACCTCGGGGCGGGCGAGCATCTGCTTCGAGACTCAATTTCGGATACCTTATGTGATGAGAGAATGGACCGCTTCCACACGCGAGTAGGTTTTGGTGGCGAAAAGGAGAGTAAATGTCTACAAAAGAAAACGCAATTGGGCGACGTTCGCTTCTGAGCACGGGCGCGGCAGCCGCGGGGCTTGGCCTCTTGGCTGACCTCGAAGCGTATCCCCAGAATGTCAACCGGAATTCAATTCCGTCGGACTTGAAAGTTACTGACATGCGCATCGCCGTTCTGAGAGGGCCCGGCGGCCAGGCGGGCGGACGCGGCGGCGGCAGGGGACCGCTGCCTCCTGCGACTCCCGGTACGGGAGGGGCATCGGGCGGCACGATCGTCGTCCGAATCGATACCAATCAGGGAATTTCGGGTTACGGCCAGACGATTGGGGACGGCCCCCAGCCGAACTACGTGCTGATGCATAAGACCCGAGTGGTCGGCGAGAATCCCTGCAACGTTGACAAGATCTTCCGCAAGATCAAGATCCATGGCGCGTACAACCGTCAGGGGAGCGGCGTCAACGCGATTGAGAACGCGTTGTGGGATCTGGCCGGCAAAGCTTATGGCGCGCCGATCTATCAAATGCTTGGCGGGAAATTTCGCGACAGGGTCCGCATGTACTCCGAGGGTGACCCGCGCTCGAACGACATCAAAGACATCGCCGACGATTATAAGGAGAGAGTCGCCGCGGGGTTTACGATGCTCAAGTATGATCTGGGCGTAGCTCCTATCCTCCGAGGCAAGCGGGGTACGATGTTTGCGCCGGCAGGCTATAACGGGGAACCGGGGGAAGGCCCCGAGAACTACTATCAGGGATTGGAACTCAGCGACAAGGGATGTGAACTCGTAGCCGACCATGTCGCTGCCATTAAGGAGGCCATGGGCGACGCCGCCGACGTTCCCATGGGTCACGACCATTTCGGGCACCTCACCGCGAAAAGTTGCATCAAGCTGGCTAACGCGCTGGAGAGGGTCACTCCCTCGACTTTGGAAGACATGGTCCCGTGGTTCCGGGTAGAGGAGTGGAAGCTCATCACCAATTCGATCAGGGTGCCCACCTTGACCGGCGAAGACGCCTACCTGGTGGAATCGCTCGAGGCGCTTTGCCAGGCGCGCGCAGTCGATTATATCCACCCGGATCACCTTGTTATCGGCGGCTGTCTCGAATTGAAGAAGACCGCCGACATGGCGGCCAAATATTCGGTGGGGATGATGGTCCATAGCAACGCTACCCCGATCGGCTACGCTGCCGGCGTGCACGCGATTGCCGCCTGCCAAAACTTCCTCGCCATGGAATGGCACCAGCCGCAGCCAGCCTGGCACAAAGACATAACCGACGCAGGGGGCCTCGTGGTCAAGGGTTACATCCCCGTTCCGACGGGGCCAGGCATGGGCATCAAAGTCAATGAAGAAGCGATGCGCCCCCTCTGCAGGCAGGGTGAGTTCTTCACCGATCCTACGACGTATTGGGATTCGCAGATCGGTGGAGACAAGACGTATACGTAAAGGGAGGACGTCGAGGCGAGCCCTACCTTCCGATTATGACTGAAGGTATATAGATACTTGGATCGAAGATCGTAAACAAGAATACTTCAACATTTGAAGCGGTAACTCAAGCGGCTGCCAGCAGGTCGACGATGTCCTGAATCGCCTTGTCGGCCTTGTAGCAGGCGGCTTCCAGTTTGGATTTTGGGCAATGTGTGGGATCCGGCTTGTGGTGGAAGCGGCTGTTGGCGAGGGGGCCGCGGAGCCGCTTGTGAAAGAACAGAAACAGCAGCGCTACCGGCAGGCCTTTGGTGCTGAGTCGGTAGGCATATCGGCGACCGTCGCGCTCAAGCAGGCTGTGACCTTTCAACTTCCGCAGGTCGTAGCGGAGTTGATTGAGACCGTAGGTTTTGGCGGAAAGTTCGAAGGTGGTGAGCACGGCTTGGTGAATCTGTTTGGCCGTCCAGCCGCCGACGGTGGTGCCGCCAGATTGTTGGAAACCAGTTCGTTGCGCAGGAATCGGGAAAACGTCTCATACGAGATCTCCGCATCTATGGCCTCAGGTTCAAGATCGAAGTGTCCTTCAAGCAGGCCCTCCATGTCATCGGCGCCTATGCCTATCACTTCAAGTCGCGGCGGGCCCTTGTAGAGTGTGTACGTTTACGGACTGTTCTCTTCGCTATGTTAAGGTGATCGATGTGACCGATTACCGGCTCCGCCTACCCGGCCCGACCAGTGTGCCCGAGCGCGTGCGCGAGGCCATGGCGCGCCCGATCCTGAGTCACCGGGGCCCTGAATTCACGGCGATTCTGCGCCGCACCGAAGAACTGCTGCAGCCGGTGATGGGCACGCGCAATCGCATCTTCTTCTTCGCCAGCTCCGGCACGGGGATGATGGAGGCAAGCCTGGTCAACATCCTGGCACCGGGCGAGCGCGTCCTGGTGGCGACGCACGGCGCGTTCGGCGAACGCTTCGCCGAGATCGCGCGTGCTTTGGGCGCGACGGTCGATCCGCTGGATATTCCCTGGGGCTGCGGTGTGGATCCCGGCGAGGTGCGCCGGCGTCTCTCGGCCGCGGAGTATCGAGCCGTAGTCGTGGTCCACAACGAGAGTTCCACCGGAGTGGCTGCCGACTTAGCGGGGATCGGCGCGGCGGTGCGCGAGACGCCGGCGCTTCTGGTGGTGGATTCGGTGAGCGGACTCGGGGGCATGGAGATGCGCCAGGATGAGTGGGGCATCGACATTCTGGTCTCGGCTTCGCAAAAGTGCCTGATGTGCCCACCGGGGCTGGGAGTGGTATCGATGAGCGAAAAGGCGTGGAGCGTGGTGCAGCGGACCGGCGGTTTGCCCCGGTATTACTGGGATTTTCGCAAGGCCCGGACCTCCGCCGGAAAGATGGAGACGCCCTTCACTACGCCGGTGGCGCTGGTCGCCGCCCTGCACGAAGCGCTGGGGATGATTCACGAAGAGGGGCTCCCGCGGGTGCTTGCACGCCACCGCCGGCTTTCCGCCTTGCTGCAAGACGGATGCGCGGAACTGGGCCTGGCGCCTTTCGCGCGGATCGCCGGGCTTTCCGCCACCGTGGTGTGCCTGTGCGTACCGGAAGGGATGGACGGCAAAGACATCGTGCGCGGGATGTACCAGCGGCACGGCACGGTGATCGCCGGCTCGCGCAACAAGCTGGCAGGCAAGGTCATTCGCATCGGCACGATGGGAGCCATCACGGAGGGCGATATCGTCACCGACCTGCACTACCTGAAACAGACCTTGCAATGGCTCCAGGAGACCCGTGATGAACGGTAAGCCCGGATTTCGCGTGAGAGAGCACTGGCCGCGCCCCGGCGACGCGCTTCTGGCGGCGTTCGGCGAGGCATCTCCGGCACAGATTGCCGACTGCATGTCGCGGCTCGGAGCCATGGATGGCGGCATCCGTCCGGTGTGGCCTTCGCCGCGCATCATCGGACCGGCAGTGACGGTGTGGTGCCATTCGGGCGACAACCTGATGCTGCACAAGGCCCTCTCGCTGGCGCGACCCGGCGATATCGTGGTGATGAACACGCAGGGAAACACAGGCAACTCCGGTTTCGGAGAACTGCTGGCGACGAGCGCGGTGAAGTTGGGCGTGCGAGGAGTGATTCTGGATGGCACGGTGCGCGACGCCGATGCGCTGGAGGCGCTGCGACTGCCGGTGTATGCGCGGGGCCTCTGCCCGAACGGATGTAATAAGGATGGCGCCGGCGAAGTGGGCGCGATCATTGCCTGCGGCGGAGTCGCGGTACGGCCGGGCGATATCATCGTGGCCGATCGCGACGGCGTGACAGTGGTGCCTCTGGACGATGCGGCGGAAGTGGCCGCGCTGGCCGGGGCGCAGGTGGAACGGGAACACCAGCGACTGGCGGAAATCGAACGGGGAGTGCTGGTGCGGCCCGAAATTGACCAATATCTGAGGAAAATGAATATCATCGAGTGAGATTCGCGAGCGCCGTAATGATCATCGAATTGGTGAAGTCGATCAGGAATGCGCCCACCACCGGCACCACCAGGAACGATTGCGGCGCCGGGCCGAACTTCTCCACCAACTCCTCCATGCATGCCACGGCATTGGCCGTGATGCCGAGCATGTAACCGCAAAAGCCCGCCGAGGTCACGGCCGATTCGTAATTGCGCCCCATGCCCCAATACACGATGGTCAGGCACATGGCCCAGCACATGGCCACCTGGGCCGAAAGAATGGCCACGAGCGGCAGGGCCAGGTGCGCCAGTTCCCAGAGCCGCAGGGTGATCAGCGCCATCACGATGAACAGGTACAGGGCCACGCGTCCCACCAGGTCGATCTCGCTCTGGGCAAGGTCGAACCATCCGAAGCGATCGCCCAGGTTGCGAATGACAGCTGCCACAATCATGGCGCCGATGTATGCCGGGAGAATCAGACCGATGCGCTCCATGGCGAGGCTGAGCAGATTGCCGAGCCCTACGGCGATGCCGACGATCACGACGATACCCGGAAGGTTCGCGGCGGTGGTGGATTGCTCCGCCTGCCGGGCGCTGTGCGACTCGCCTTTCAATTTACGGCCTACGATCAGGCGGCCCCCGATGTACCCGCCGATCAACCCGGCGATGGCGATTCCGAAGGTGGCTGACGCCATGGCGACGGCGGTGGCGCCACGCACTCCGAGCTTTTCGAAAGTGCCGCCGAATGCTACGGCGGTCGCGGGACCGCCGGCGAGCGCCACGGACCCGGCCAGAATTCCGAGGCGGGCGTCCAACCCCATCGCCGCCGCCATGCCCATGCCGAGCACGTTCTGGAGCACTGCTGCGAATGTAGAGATGGCGAGCAACTTGATGACGGCACCGCCGCCGCGGCGCAGCAACTGGAGCCGCGCGCTCAGCCCGATGGTAGTCATGAAGGCCACCATCAGCAGGTCGCGCAGCGTGGTATCGGCCTCGACATTCAGGACGCGGTCGCGCAAGGCGAGAGCCGCGAGCGCAAAAACCATGCCACCGGCGATTGGCACCGGAACGTTGAGGCGGTCCAGCAAGGGCAGCGCGCGCTTGAGGCGGCCGCCGAGCCAGATCCCCAGGCAGGCCAACCCCAGCACCTGCGGCGAGTTGAGTTTCCAGAGCATATAGGAGACGAGCGGCACTCGCTTTCCAGCTTACAGCGAGCTTCGCGCGCGATAATCGGTGTAATGCAAATTCACGGCAAGGCGGGCGTTCTGGCGATTTTGGCGGCTTGGGCGGCGTTCGCGGACAATTATCCGCGCCAGAACGGCATCGACGCGCAGCACTATGTTTTGCGCGTTTCGCTCAGCGACGAGAACGATGCCATCGCGGGCGAGACCACCGTGACGATGCGCTTCGTGAGCGACGGCGTGCGGGAAGTCGCCCTGGACCTGGCGAATCGGATGACGGTGGACGGTGTCTCTTCGGGCGGCGGCAGGGTGACCTACACGCATCAGAACGACCGGCTCACGATCTCACTCCCGTCGGCGCCCAACGCAGGCGATTTGCGTGACTTCACGATCCGGTATCACGGCACGCCCGCGGACGGACTGCGCGCGGTGAAAAACAAATATGGCGAGCGCTGTTTCTTCAGCCAGAACTGGCCCGACCTGGCGCGCCAGTGGCTGCCAATGATCGACCATCCCTACGATAAAGCCACCAGTGAATTTCTGGTCACGGCGCCGGCCAAGTACCAGGTGGTGGCGAACGGTCTTCTCCAGGAGGAGATCGATCTGGGCGATGGGCGGCGCATGACGCACTGGAGACAATCCGTGCCGATTGCGTCGTGGCTGAACAATATTGGGGTGGCGCAGTTCGCCTCGCTGCACGTGGGGAATGCCGCGGGCGTGCCGCTGGAGACCTGGGTGTTTCCACGCGATCGGGAGGCCGGCATGGTTACATTCGACGAACCGATGCGCCAGTCGATTGAATTCTACAGCGAGCGCGTGGGGCCGTACCCTTATGAAAAGCTGGCCAGCGTGCAGAACGGCGCGGCGGGGGGCGGCGGCATGGAACACGCCAGCGAGATTTTCTTCGGACAGAACTCGGTGAACGGGCGGCCGGCCCTTGGACTGGTAGCTCATGAGACGGCGCACCAGTGGTTCGGCGATTCGGTGACGGAGAAGGACTGGGACGACGTGTGGCTGAGCGAGGGATTCGCCACCTACTTCGCGGCGCTGGCGACCGAGCATTACGAAGGGCGCGACGCTTTTCTCACCCAGATGAAGCGCAGCCGCGCGGCCATTTTCAATACCGAGAAACGCATACCTGGCGTGGCGGTGGTGCAGAACCAGCCGTGGAAAGGGATTCCGAACGGGATCGTTTATCAAAAAGGCGGATGGAGCCTGCACATGCTGCGGGGGCAAATCGGCGCCGGGAAGTTCTGGGCGGGGATACGGGAATATTACCGGCGCTTTCGCGACGGCAACGCCTCCACCGCCGATTTCGAGAAGGTGATGGAAGAAGTTTCGGGCGCTGATTTGGGCTGGTTTTTTAAGCAGTGGCTCTACCGGCCGGGGTCGCCCACGGTGCAGGGCACGTGGCACTACAATGGGGCCTCGGCGACAGTGGCAATCGATTTGATGCAGACGCAAAGCGGGGAGGCGTATCGCCTGCCTTTAGAAATCGCCGTGGGCGACAGCACAACGAAAGTAGAGATGACGCAAAAACAGCAGAGCTTCGAAATTCCGGCCGCCAAGGAACCGGGATCGCTGACGCTGGATCCGAACGTGTGGATCCTGATGGACGCGAAATTCGAAAAACAGCGGTAGGGCGAACATGGGCCGACGCTACGCCATTCTTTGCGGGGTAACCGCTCTGTTTACCGCCGCGCTGCTGGTCTATTCCGTGACCCGGGCATTTACCAGCGACGAAGGCTTCCATCTGCTGGCGGCGCAACTGATCGCCTCCGGGATGCGGCCGTATGTGGATTTTTTCTTTCCACAGACTCCCTTAAACGCGTACTGGAATGCGGGTTGGATGGCCGTTTTCGGCCAAAACTGGCGGGTGGCTCATGCGGTTGCGGCGCTAGCCACGGCCGGCTCCGTATTTCTCACGGCCGACTACTGCTTCCGGCGCTTTCCCGTGCCGGAGTGGCGGTTTCCGGGCGCTCTGGCCGCGGGCCTGTCGACGGGTTTGAACGGCGCCGTCATCGCGTACGGCCCTGTGGCGCAGGCGTATGGGATCTGCCTGTTTCTCAGCGTGGCGGCATTCCGCACCGGAGTGGCGGCGGTGGAACGGCGGGGCGCGCTACTCGCCGCGGCCACCGGATTTCTGGCCAGCACCAGCGCCGCCTGTTCGCTACTGACCGCGCCGGTAGCGCCAGTGCTCTTTGCGTGGACGGTGTTCGCGAACCGCCAGGGCAGCCGCTGGAAGAAAGGTTTGGCTTTCGCCGCGGCGGCTTCCGTACCCTGGGCGCCGGTGCTGCGCCTGGCTGAACTTGCGCCGCGCGTGGTGTGGTTCAACCTGGTGCAGTATCACACACAGTTCCGCGCCTTGTATTGGCCCGATACTACCGAGCACGATGTGGAGATTCTGAGCTCGTGGATCGATTCCGGCCAAGCCCTGACGCTGCTGGTGCTGGCGGTTTCCGGGTTGCTGTTTCTGAAGTTTCGCAGCGGCTGGGACGAACCGCTCCGGCGGGAGTTTTACCTGTGCGGCTGCCTGGCACTGGCGCTAGGCGCCGAAATCTCCACGGCGCACCCGACCTTTACACGCTACTACCTGCTGACTGTGCCGTTCACGGCGATCCTGGCGGTGGCCGGCCTGTACGCGATCGGGTCGCGCGTTTTCGAACCCTCGCGGCCGTGGTGGCCGGTGGCGATCGCCATTCTGATTGCGGTGCTGGGATGCGCGAAGACCCTGTTTGACCGCCGCGACATGTACATCTGGTCCGATTACCAAAAACTGGCGGCGAAGATTGCCAGGCTTACACCGCCCGGCGGCCGGATCTATGCCGACGATCACGTTTACTTCGTGCTGCACCGCAAACCGCCGCCGGGCTTCGAATTCGCTTACTCCCACAAACTCAAACTTCCGCCGGCGCAAGAGGCGGCGCTGCACATACTGCCGCAAGCCGAAGTGGACCGGCAACTTTCCAGCGGAATGTACAGCACCGTATACGTGTGCGAGGACGACGAGACTTATGCCAAGCTGGGGCTCCCCAAGCTGTACCCGCACAAGGAGGAGATCGAAGATTGCGCGCTGTTCTGGAAGTGAGGCGGACTCACCACGGAGCATTGAACCGGGCGGGCCCGGTTTCGTGGATGAAGAAA
>JARLGM010000225.1 GCA_031292755.1 Candidatus Sulfopaludibacter sp. | reverse complement strand
CGCCGAGTTGGGCGCCAAAGTCAACACCGGACGCGCGCGCGGCATTATCCACGAAGGCGAAACGGCGGAAACGGCTGCCGGCCGTTACATCGCCTGCATCGAGCGTTGCGCGGACGTGGCCGAGCCGCTGGGCGTGGAGCTGATCGTCGAACCGGTCAATCGCTACGAAGTGAATTTCATCAACAACTGCACCGAGGGTCTGGAGATTGTGCGCCGCTGCGGGCGGCCGTCGGTGAAGCTCATGCCCGACGTGTTCCACATGAACATCGAGGACGCTTCCTTCCGCCAGTCTTTCGAAGCGGCCCGCGAATTCGTCACCTACATTCACGTGGCCGACAGCAACCGCCTGGCGCCCGGTTGGGGTCATATGCCCTTCGACGAAATCTTCGCCGTCCTTTCGGACATCGGCTACAACGGCTATCTCACGGCCGAGATTCTGCCTCTTCCGGATCCGCTCGCGGCCGCCCGGCAGGCCATCCGTTTCCTGTCGGACAGGTTTCCGCGAAACCGGCGGACGGCAGCACCGGCGGGTCACAGCAGCGTTTGAAGTCTGAATCTTTGTGGTACCCTAAGCGGCTATATGTCGTCCGCCCCCTCTCGATCCCTGTCACCAGGCGGCGGGACTGCGGAGGGCGCGGGCCAGGCGGCCGCCGCTCTTCCGGTCGTTTTGATTCCGGCTTATAGGCCCACTGAGGCGTTACCCCGGCTGGCAGCCGAGCTCGTCGCTTCAGCGCGTGTCCGCGCAGTCGTGGTGGTCGACGACGGCAGCGGGTCCGGCTTTGCCGGGATATTTGCGGCCGCGGCGAAGATCGAAGGCGTCCACGTCCTCACTCACCTGGTGAATCTGGGAAAAGGGGCGGCCCTGAAAACCGGGCTGAACTATGCGGCATTGAGTTTCCCGGAGTGCACCGGGGTGGTCACCGCGGATGCCGACGGCCAGCACACGGCGAAGGATATTGTGCGCACCGCCGGCGCCCTGGTGGAGTCGCCGCAAGACCTGATTCTGGGAGCGCGGAGCTTTCCGCCGCAGGTTCCCTTTCGCAGCAGGTTGGGAAATATCCTCACGCGCTATGTCCTCCGTGCGGTAGTCGGACAGGCGGTTTCCGACACCCAGACCGGGCTGCGCGGCGTCCCCATGGATCTGATACCCACGCTGCTTCGGTTGCGGCCTAACGGTTACGACTTCGAATTGGAAGTGCTGCTCGCCTGCCGTCGCACCATGCGCGACATTCGGGAGATTCCGATCGAGACCATTTACCTCGATGGGAACCGCTCGTCGCATTTCAATCCGCTGCTCGATTCGATGCGGATCTACTTCCTTTTTCTCCGGTTCGGCGCCGTTTCGCTTAGCTCGGCCCTTTTGGACAATCTGGTATTCCTGCTGGCGTTTCATGTTTTTGGGAGCATTTTGCCGAGTCAGGCCGTGGGACGCGCGATTTCCGGTTCGTTCAATTACTACATGAACAAGACGAACGTGTTCCACGCCCGGGTGCGGGACACACGCGCCATGCCCAAGTACTGGGGTTTCGTGGTGGCGTTCGGAGCCGCCGGCTACGGGCTGATCCGGCTTCTGACGTCTGTAGGATTTTCCGTGCTGGCCGCTAAGCTCTCCGCCGAAACCCTGCTCTTCGGGCTAAGCTTTGTAGCTCAAAGAGAGATCATTTTTACGCAGGGGAAGACGCGAGGGAGCTAGCGTCGGCGGAGGCGTTCGCCCCAGTACGCATCGGGTGTCCGCGCTGCCAGAAATCCGAGGAATAACGTGCCGGGCCAGAGCTGGACGAGAAGACGGTCGAGCGCCGTGGCACTCTGCCAGACAACATCGAAGGGCGATATTACGCAAACCACGCAGTATCCCGCGAGCACAAGGGAAAGCGTTCCAACCGCCGTATGCACGGCGGCTCGATCCCTTTCCCAATGGAATCCCACACAGGCAAGATAGATGGCGAGCACCACAAAAGAGCTCACAAAAAGATCGCCAAAGCTCCAACCGTGCTTGAGCAACTCGCCGGTGAAGATGCGCCAGCGATTGAGATCGGAGAGCGGGGCCATGAGAGCCAGGACGCCGCGACCGCCGATGTGTGCGTTTGGAGTAGCGAAGCTGTGGCGGAAAAACAGGACGACCGCCAGAATGGGCGCGAGTCCGGCGGCGAACCATCCCGCTTGAGCCAGAGCGGGGCGGCGGCCCAGCGAGCGCATTACGGCGAGCGTCCGGACAGGCAGGATCACGGCAACCAGCAAGAGACCTTCGTTCTTGGTCCACGCCCCCATGCCGGCAGACAGGCCGGCCAGCAACGCCAGACCTGGCGCATTCGGCCAGAAGCGGTCCTGGAGCGCCAATAAGGCGAGCGTCGAAAGGATGAAAAACGACAGGGGCACATCGGCCAACTGGGCCGTGCCCTGGTCGATGAAGAGGGGGGTGCCCGCCAGAAGCATTCCAGCCAGAAACCCCTGGGTGCGGCCCTTCAGCACCGTCAGAGAACCAGCCAAAACGCCGATGGTCGCGAAAGTGAACAGGAATGCGGTCACGGCAGGCACACTCAGTTCGCGGCTGCCCGTGGCTCGCCACACCCGGGCAATAAATGCGGAAAGGAGGAGCGGGTAATCGGGGTGCGACCAGATGAACACTGGGGAAAAGGTGTCTCGCCAGTAGGCAGTCGCCAGAAAGCGGGCCCGAAGATTGAAGATCGCCCAGGCATCCCAATACCCGTGCGGATCGATGCGGACATTGGAAACAAAACCGTAAATGCTGTACGCGACCACGATCGCGAACGCCATACCCAGCGCAAGTTCAGGCTGTGTCACCGCCGTCTGCTGGCGTTTCACAACAGATGTTCGTGCCACGGCTCCTCGTCCGGCCAGCGCAAACGCGATCAGCAGTACCGACTCGAAAAAAAGCGAAGGTGTGTCCGTCAGCAGCGACAGGAATAGGCAGCAGGAGACCAAACCGATTCCCATTCCCGCCCCGAGGCACACTTGGACGTCGGTTCGGAGCCCCGGCACTACCGCCCGAACCAACAGGAACCCGATCAGCAGGGGTAGG
This sequence comes from Candidatus Sulfopaludibacter sp., assembly GCA_031292755.1. Lineage (GTDB taxonomy): Bacteria > Acidobacteriota > Terriglobia > Bryobacterales > Bryobacteraceae > Sulfopaludibacter. Next base: position 6,334 of record JARLGM010000225.1, on the reverse strand, counting down.
ACGACCGTCACCAGGAGCAGAATCACTTCCCGCTCCGCCGCAACAGGACCACGCCCCGTCCAAAATCGCGCACGATACCGAGCCCGCGGCTTTTCGCGAGAGCCGGCGCCACGGAAGAATCTGTGAAATTACCGATCACCGATTCGCAATCGCACTCCGGCGACAGTCGCAGCGGCACCAGGCTATATTCGGCCGTGTACCAGGCGGCGCTGCCATCATTCCCCCCTAAATCCAGGTCGCTGAGGTAACCGACAACTCCACTGGGCGGCAGGCTCTTCTTCAATTCGTCGAACCGGTGCTCGTTGGATGTGACCCAGTCCGGCTCGTTCCCTCCCACGGCCCACGGCGCCGGCTTCTCGACCTGGACCCACGAGGCGCTCGCCGCTACAACCAGCAGCAATCCGACGCCGGACCGAACCATGTACGACCGCGTGCGGTCACGCAATTCTTTCCAGCGCCTTCGCATTATCGTAAAAGAAGATTATAAACTCCCCAACACAGCCCCACAACGACAACAGGGTGCCCTTGTTCCCGAGACTGAGTTGGTGTTACGATTCTCGTTCTGAGCGTGCAGGAAGCCGGCCGGCAGACCGGAAGAAGGTTCACCGCAGATTTGCGTGTTCGTTTTCCCCAGAGACCGGCCGTCCCCTTACGAGGTGTAACCAAATCATGATGCCGACGTCCGAAGACCCGGAGCAGGCCTCCACAAATGCCGAGGCGCCAGAACCGGCCGGCGTGACACCGGGGGAGTCCGCCGCAACAGACGCGCTCCATACAGACGGCACGGGCAGGACGAGAGTGTCGTGGTGGTGGTTGTTGCTGCTGGTCCTGTTGATTCCCATCGCCTGGAAGATGCTGCGGCACGACGAAATCACGAGCAACAATCCGACCGTGCTCATGACTCAGTCGCTTCAGTACGCCCAGACGCGCCAATACCAAAAATGCATTGACGCCGCCCGGCGCGCGCTCGACCAGCAGCCCGGCATGGCGGAAGCGTACAACAATATCGGCTGGTGTTCCGCCAGCATGGGGCAGTGGGACGAGGGCATTCGGGACATCAATGCGGCACTAAAAATCAGTCCGGACTACTCGTTGGCGAAGAACAATCTGGCCTGGATGCTCGGCGAAAAGGACAAGGCCAGCAGCCATCCGCGGGCCGCCGCTTCGCCGGCCGATGCCGCCATGAACCACTCTCTCGAGTTCGCCCAGACGCATCGATATCAGGAGTGCATCGATGCTGCCCGGCAGGCGCTTCAGTTACATCCCGACATGCCGGAGGCGTATAACAACATCGGTTGGTGTTCCGCCAGCATGGGGCAGTGGGACGAGGGCATCCGGAACATCCATGAGGCACTCCGCTTGCAACCCGGCTATCAGTTGGCCACCAACAACCTGGCTTGGATGCTGTCGGAAAAGGCCAAGGCCGCCGGAGGGCATTCCGGCTCGAAATGAAACGCGGCCCCAGTTCCCGCGGAAATTGCCGCGCCTGATTGAAAGCGCCGCGACTGGACCAATGCAAGCCGAAAGCAAGAAGAATTTTCCTGTACCGCCGTTCGCGCGGCTGACGCTCTGGCTATTTCTTTCCTTGCTGGTGTTTTATGTCATCGTCACGCGGGGTCATTTCTGGTCTACGGACGAAGTAGCCGTATATCAGCAGACACGCTCGCTCTGGGAACACGGCGATCTCTTCACGCCGCCCTTGCCAAATACGCTGCCCGGCCGCGGAGGGCGATACTATGCGGTGTACGGCGCGGGGCAATCCCTTCTGGCTCTGCCCCTTTATGGTTTGGGGAAGGCCACGCGGCTCTGTCTGGAGGGTATGGGAGCACAGAGCTGGATTGAAACCATCGCGGGGCGGGTGATCGAGGACTCGCCGGACCGCCGCTGGGGGGGTGACGTGGAGATATTCTTCGTCAACCTGTTCAATGCCATCACCGTGGCCGCCCTAGCGAGTGTTTTCTTCGCGTTCAGCCTCCGCCTGGGCGCCACACCAAAGTGGGCACTGGCGGCCACTCTCATCCTGGCCCTGACCTCGCACCTCGCGGGTTTTGGCGCGGGCTTCTTTCAGCACGGGGCGGAATCCTTGTTTGTCCTGTGCTCTCTCTATTTCCTGTTCTGCGATTCGAGGAGTCCAAATCGGAGAGACCGGCTCCTGGGCGGAATCGCCGCCGGAGTGATGCTGCTGGTCCGGATCAACACGGGCGTGCTTCTGCCCGCCTTGACTATCTACTTGTTCTGGAATTCGTGGAAACGGTTCCCCGGCGCCCGCCGGCCACGCCGCTTGGCCGCGGCCCTGAAGCAGTGCCTTCCATTTCTGATTTCGGTCGCGGCGGGAATCCTGCTGGTGGCGGCCATCAACGACTGGAAGTTCGGAGAATTCAGCATCAGGGGCGCCTATGCACGGACCATTCCCTTCAATACTCCGCTGCTGGTCGGGCTGTATGGCAACCTCTTCAGCGTCGGGCAGAGCATCCTTCTTTTCTCCCCGATCCTGGCGCTGGCGCCCTTCTATTTCCAACCGTTCGCACGCCGCTACCGGGCCGAGGCGGCCGTCATTCTTGCCATGGCGGTCTCTTCCCTGCTGCTCGATTCGAAAATATACCTGTGGCACGGTCAATGGTGTTTCGGCCCGCGCTACCTGGTGCATATTGTGCCGCTGTTGCTGCTTCCACTGGCGGCCTGGCTTCAGGAAATTTCGTTCCCGGCCCGCGTGGCGGTGGTTCCCTTCGTGTTGGCGGGGCTGCTGGTGGAGGTATTGCACGTAGCCGTCAATGTCTCGTACGTTTATTATCACGAAGGGTACCTCGGCTTCACGCCGCCATACGGCTACCTGTTCCTTCCGGAGTCTTCCCAGCTTGCGGCCCACTGGCGTGCCCTGTGGGCATGGGATTACCGCGTGGATATGTGGCTGGTCAACGTAGCGCGCCAGTTCGGCCCAGGCCGCGTTGTAGCCGTCGGCGCTCTGCTTCTGGGACTCTTGTCGTGGTGCGTGCGCCAGCTTGTCTACCATCTCCGACGGTCCGAAGCCGCCTGGGCCGCGGGCGCCGCTCCGGCTTTCGCCTCAGTCGCCCGGGGCGGAGCGATGGCCATGGGCGTGGTCTGGCTGATGACCCTGGCATGGCTCATCGTGGATCGCCTCTAACGGCGCGACAATCGCGACCATGTCGTCCACGCCGCGCCGAGCGGCGGCGGCTCCGGACGATTCCTTGCGCGACCTTTCGCCCCGGGGCCACGACCGGGAGACGATTGCCGGTTGCGGCCGCCGGAAAGCGAGTGCTACGATCAGCGTTTCCTGGACAGCTTCTCTCGCGCGGTTTTGTTTTGTTTGGACACATTGGACATCCATGCCGCCTTCCCCGCTTCAACGCCACAAAGCAGATAGCGAACAGCCCGGCCTGGCCCTGCTGGCCTGTGCCGTCATTTTCAATGCCTGGTACCTGGCGCCTGAGTTGCGCATCAATCGCGTTCCGCTGAACGACCTGGTCTTCCACATCGCGGCGTCGGAGCGGATGGAAACCTCCTTCGGGAGAGGCGAACCCTTTATGGACCCGTGGGTCTCGGAATGGGCTCTGGGCTATCCCGTATGGCGTACCTACCAACCCCTGCCGCATGCGGCGGCGGCGCTCGTGCTGTGGGTGCTTCGCGGGTTCGGCGACCCCGCTGCCATATTCTCGGTGTTTTTCTACCTGCTACTGGTGACGTTTCCGATTAGCGTGTATGTGGGCGCACGGCTTTTGGGTTTGCCGCCGCCGGCTGCTGGACTGGCCGCCCTGTTGGCCTTCGCCCCGAGCGCCGCCGGCGATCTGAGCCGTTACGGGCTAGGCTACGGCGCTCAGGTTTGGCGTGGCACCGGCCTCTACAGCCAGTTGTTTGCGCTGCCCCTGATGGCCATCTCCATAGGCGTCAGCAGGCAGGCGCTCGATACCGGCGCGCGATCCAAAACCGTGCTGGCCAGCGTACTGCTGGCGCTGACGGCCCTTTCCCACCTTATTTTCGGTTATGCGGCGTTTGTCTCCGCGGCGCTGGTGGCCGTGATCGGCCCACGCAGCCGGCGATCCCAGCGCCTGGTGCGGCTGGCGACCATCGCGGCGCCGGCGCTGCTGCTGATGGCCTGGTTCGCGGTGCCGTTCCTGCTGGCGAGCGGAATCGTAAACCACAGCCGCTGGGAACCCCCCGAGAAGTGGGATTCCTACGGCGCCCGGATTATCCTGCGAGAGTTCTTCACGGGGCGCTTGCTCGATTTTGGCCGCCTGCCGATGTTGAGTATTCTGATAGCCGCCGGAGCCGCCGGAGCGGTTCTCCGCCGCCGGGACCCGCTGGCGCGCCGATTGCTGGCCCTCAGCGGCCTGTGGCTGGCGCTGTTCTTCGGCCGCGCCACCTGGGGACGCCTGGTCATCCTCGCTGGCGTTCCGGCGGACCTGCCCATGCATCGTTTTCAGGGCGTCTTCGAGCTGAGCGCCATTCTGTTGGCCGCCTATGGAGTGGACAGCCTCATCCGGCGTGTTGCCCAATACCGCCGGGAGCTCGCCTTTTTGGCCGGCGCGGGTATCGCCATTGCCGCCCTGGCGATGGGAGCCGAACGCGCCACTTACCTGGAGCAGAACGGAACCATGGGCGAAGAGAACCTGGCGGCGTGGGAGCAGGACGGACCCAACCTGGAGGCAGCGCTGGCGGACGTGGACGCCATCCTGGCCGAGCGGCCCGGCCGAGTCTCCGCCGGTCCGTCCGGTACATGGGGCGGCAAGTTCCTGATCGGTTCCGTCCCGGTTTCCGCCTTCCTCAGCCGCCACCATCTGGATCAGCCCGACATGCTCTACCATGCCATGTCGAAGACTTCCGACATCATGTATCTGCGCGACGAGAACGACGTGGCTGGCGACGTAGCTTTCGGCATTCGCGCCGTGGTCGCGCCGGCGGACCGCTCCGTGCAGCCCTGGCTGCGGCGCCGGTCCGTGCACGGCCGCTTCGCGGTTTACGAATCCTCCCCCGAAGGCTACTTCGGCATCGTGAACATTGCCGGCCACTACGTTGGGCCGCCTGCCGGCGACTACGAACTCAACTCGGCCTGGATGAAGAGCGCACTGCAGTCGGGGGGGTTGACGATCTCGCTCGACCCGCGCGCCGCCGAGGGGCCGGCGATCGGGCAGGGGGAAGCATTGCCTGCCGCTTCGCCCGCGCAGATGACTTCGCCTGGGCGCGTACTCGCCGAAACCAAGGCGGGGGAGCGTTACCAGGCTCGGATCGAGCTCGACCGTCCCGCCTATGCGTTCCTCAAGATTACCTGGAATCCGGACCTGGCGGCCACCGTGGACGGACAACCCGCCCCGGTAATTCAGGTCACGCCCGGCTTCGGCGCCGTGCCCGTTCCCGCCGGCCGGCATGACGTCTCGGTGGAGTACCGCCCAGGCTTGCTCAAGCCATTCCTCTTCGTCTTTGGGATTGGCGCTTTCATTCTGACGTGGTATTTCCTGGGACGTCCGCGTGTTGCCCCACTCGAGACGTCGGCTGCCACTCGAACCGCAGGCGCAGCCCGGTGATTCTCCAATTCCCACGCGCGGCCGTCTAAGCCGTAGCCGAGGCCGCCTGGATTCGGGTCGAGGCCAAAAGGGCTCGAACTGTGGCTTGGAGAAGTTGGGATGAACATCGCCGCGGCCGGGGCTTGTATAGAGGAGTCTGGCCGTCGAAAAAAAAAGAGGCAAGCGGCGTTCAAAAACCGCTTGCCTCTGCTGGAATCCGTTAATGTCAAGTTCCGAAGCGGCGGATCTTACGACCCGCCGCTATCGGAACGCCGCTCCTAGCGGCCTATGCAAATATAGCGGGCCGTTGCAGCCTGACTGCTGGTAATGACGATGCTGCCAGCATTTTGGGTCGTGATAGCAGATTGGCTGCTGCCAGTTGTCTGCGCGGCATCCGTAATTGTGCAGGCATAGCTGGTTGCGCTGGTAAAGGCTGCGCTACCACTGAACGTAACCGTCACGGTGCCGTTAGCCGTAGTGACGATGCCGGCCACAGTGTGCGGGGTCGTGATCGCCGTACCGCTAACCGTGGTAGTCGTGCCGAAGTACACCGTCTCACCGGTACCGGCCGTGCCGCTGGGGCCGCTGGGGCCGCTAGCGCCGGTCGCGCCGGTTGAACCAGTTAGCCCAGTCGGGCCGCTGGGGCCAGTTGAGCCAGTTGAGCCAGTCGCGCCGTTCGGACCGCTCGGACCGCTCGGGCCGCTACGGCCGCTCGGGCCGCTTGCGCCGGCAGCGCCTGCCGCGCCGCTCGGGCCTTGCGGACCGCTACCACCGGTTGCGCCAGTTGCACCAGTTGCACCGCTAGGACCTTGCGGACC
>JARLGM010000224.1 GCA_031292755.1 Candidatus Sulfopaludibacter sp. | reverse complement strand
CGGTTGAAGCCGGGTATGGTGCTGGCGGTCGAGCCGATGGTCAATGCCGGGCGGCCGGAAGCGGTGGTGCTGAAGGATAAGTGGACGGCGGTCACCAAGGATGGGTCGTATTCGGCTCATTTCGAGCATTGCATCGCGGTTACCGAAAACGGGCCGTGGGTGCTGACCAGGCCGTGACGGGGGCCGGGGGGCAGGAAACCGGGGCCAGGGGCCAGGGGCCGGGGGCCAGGGTAGTTGAGGCCGTAGTTGTGGAAGAGCGGCCTTCCGCCATTTGGTTATTGAAGTTGGAGAATCAGAGTAAGGTTCTAGCCCACTTAGTGGGTGCGGTACAACGAAATTTTGTGAGGCTGGTGCCGGGCGATCGGGTAGAGGTGGAATTGAGTCCTCACGATCTGACGCGCGGCAGAATTATTCGGAAGCTGTAAGGGAAGGGACGCGCGGGACGGTTTTCCCCGGCCCCCGGCCCCCGGCCCCCGGCCCCGAAAGGTTGCATATGAAAGTGCGAGCGTCGGTAAAGAAGATTTGCGACAAGTGCAAGGTGATCCATCGCGAAGGCGTGGTGCGGGTCATCTGCGTCAACCCGAAACACAAACAGAGACAGGGGTAACCAGAGAAATATGGCACGTATTGCCGGTGTAGATCTGCCGCCTGCGAAGAGAGCCGAGATCGGTCTCACGTACATTTACGGCGTGGGCCGTACCCGGTCGCGTTCGCTCCTCTACCGGGCAGGCATTGAATTCGACAAGAAGATCCGCGACCTGACCGAAGACGAAGTCAACAAGGTCCGCCAGATTCTGGAAGAAGAAGGCGCCGTGGAAGGCGACCTGCGCAAAGAGATCTCGATGAACATCAAGCGTCACATCGAGATGGGCTCTTACCGTGGATTGCGGCATCGCCGCAGCCTGCCGGTGCGGGGCCAGCGTACACATACCAACGCCCGCACGCGCAAAGGTCCGCGCCGCGGAACGGTGGCCAATAAGAAGAAGGCCACGGGTAAGACATAAAGGTGGGGCATGGCGAAAGCACCAGTTAAAGCAGGCAAGAAGAAGAGTTTCAAGAAAAAGGAGAAGCGCGTTGTCCACGTGGGCATCGTGCATATCCAGGCCACCTTCAACAACACCATCGTGACCATCGCCGATCAGGAAGGCAATACCATTTCCTGGTCGAGCGCCGGTTCGCTGGGTTTCCGGGGATCCCGCAAGGGTACGCCGTTCGCCGCGCAGCAGGCGGCCATGACGGCGGCTAACAAGGCCACGGAAAGCGGGTTGAGAACGGTGGAAGTGCGGGTGGCCGGGCCCGGTTCGGGCCGCGAATCGGCGGTACGCGCGTTGTCCACCGCGGGCATCGAAGTGCGTGCCATCAAGGATGTCACCCCGATTCCTCACAACGGCTGCCGTCCGCCCAAAAAGCGGAGAGTCTAGTTACAGAACCGCGACCGTGAGGGAGCGGTAGCAAGCGGGACGAAGGCCTGCCATGGCCGTAAACCGCACCTGGTAACAAGGTATAAGGAGAACGTAACTTGGCAAGATATATCGGCCCGGTTTGCCGGCAGTGCCGGCGCGAGGGCATGAAGCTTTACCTCAAAGGCGAACGCTGCCATAGCGAAAAGTGCGCCATCGAAAAACGCAATTTCGTTCCCGGGCAGCACGGCAAGGATCGTAAAGCGAAGATCGTAGGCTACGGCTTGCAGCTTCGCGAGAAGCAAAAGGTACGCCGCGTATACGGCGTGCTGGAACGTCAATTCCGCAGCACTTTCGAAAAGGCCGCTCACGAGAAGGGCATCACCGGCGAGAACCTCATGTCCGCCCTGGAGCGCCGCCTCGACAGCGTCATCTACCGCATGGGTTTCGGCACCAGCCGCGCCCAGGCCCGCCAGATTGTCCGCCACGGCCACATCGAAGTCAACGGCCGCAAGTGCAATATTCCCTCAGCTACCGTCAAGGTCGGCGACCTGATCGGCGTTCGTGAAAGCAGCAAGAACAACCCCACCATTCTGGCTGCCCGCGACGCCACGGCGCACGCGCCCGCGCCGAACTGGATCGATGTGGACCGGGAAGGTTTGAAGGGTCGCGTCCAGAGCTTGCCGCAACGCAGCGAACTGGTGCAGATTCAACTGAACGAGCAGCTCATTGTGGAGTTGTACTCCAAGTAAAGATTGGCCAGGGTCGGGGGCCAGGGGTCAGGGAAAGGTTGTTACCTTCGGTGAGAGCCGCTTTTCCCCGGCCCCCGGGCCCCCGGTCTCCGGGCCCCGGAGAGGTTACTATGTTTAAAGGCTTCCAAAAACCAAAACGTCTGGTTGCTAATACCGAAACCCTTACGGAACGGTATGGCATGTTTACGGCTCAGCCTTTTCAACGCGGCTTCGGCACCACCATCGGCAACAGTCTGCGCCGCGTGTTGTTGAGCTCTATTGAAGGCGCGGCGATCACCGCCGTTCGCATCGAAGGCGTCGAACACGAATTCAGCCCAATCCCGGGCGTGGTCGAAGACGCTACCGATATCATCCTCAACCTGAAGCAGATTCCCTTCAAGATTATGGGTGAAGGCGTAAAAACCGTTCACCTGACTGTCGAGGCGCCCGGCGACGTGCGCAGCGCGCAGATCGAAACCGGTCCCGACGTCGAAGTGCTTGACCGCGACGTGCACGTAGCCACGGTGAGTGAAGGCGGCAAACTCTCCATCGAGATGCGCCTCAAAAGCGGCCGAGGGTACGTGAGCGCCGACAAGAACTTCGACGAAGACCTGGCCCTGGGATACATTCCCATCGACTCGGTTCATTCGCCCGTCCGCAAGGTCAACTTCGCCGTGGAAGCGGCGCGCCTGGGCCAGATGACCGACTACGACAAGCTTACCCTGGAAGTGTGGACCAACGGCGCAGTCTCTCCGCAGGATGCCATCGGGTACGCCGCGAAGCTGCTCAAAGACCACATGTCCATCTTCATCAACTTCGAGGAAGTGCCGGAGCAGACCGAAGAGATCAGCGAGCGCGGTATGGACAAGATGAACGAAGTCCTGAATCGCTCGGTGGAAGAACTCGAACTCAGCGTCCGGTCTTACAATTGCCTCAAGAACGCCAACATCCAGACCATCGGGGAGTTGGTGCAGAAGACCGAAGCCGAAATGCTGCGCACCAAGAATTTCGGCCGCAAGTCGCTCAACGAAATCAAGGAAATTCTGGCCAACATGGGGCTGGCACTCGGTATGCGCATCGACGCGCATGGCCGCCTGGTGGCCCCGCCGCAACAACCCGCCGGCAGTATTCCGGATTACGGCCCGGACGATGAGGGTTCACAGGATCAGATCGGGGAGTAACCGCGCATGAGACATAAGTACGCAGGATTCAAACTGAAGCGGCCCGTCGATAGCCGCAATGCGCTCTTGCGCAACCTGGCCACCAGCGTGATTCTGGAGGAGCGAATCGTCACCACGGTTCCGAAGGCGAAGGCTGTCAAGCCGCTGGTGGAGAAAATGATCACACTGGCGAAGGAGGATACCCTCCATGCCCGCCGTCAGGCCGCCATGGTGCTCTTTACTCCCGCTTCCGTCAAGAAGCTGTTCGATAGTCTGGGTACCCGCTTTGGGCAGCGCAACGGCGGATACACCCGGATTACCCGTCTTGGTCCCCGCAAGGGCGATGGCGCCGAGCAGTGCATGTTGGAGCTAGTCGGTTCCGAACTGGTAAAGCGCGCCGCCGACCGCGCCAAGCGCAAGGAAGAGCGCCTGAAGGCGCAGCGCGAAGGCCGCCAAGAAGGCGGAGCAGCCGAAGAATAGGACAGGATTTCCTTTCTCCTTGAGCCGCGGCTGGGACGCAAGTCCTGTCCGCGGCTTTTCTTATGGGTGCGGCTACATTATAACGACGTCCAAGTACGCATCAATTGAAGCAGTTACGGCAATCGACTCGGCTTCGACTATCATTTGTCGTTGTAAGTGGGCCCGCTCCATCCGGCCGCGGCGCAATGAACCAGCGTCACGGAGTTGGAACGGACCGCCACGATCACCGGCGTGGCACATTTCGGTAACGCAGCGGCGATTACCGTTACCGCATGGCTGCCGGGCGATACCATGAACGTGAAATTGGTGGACTGGCTCACGCGCTGCTTATCGATCGTAATGGCCGCGCCCGGCGGATCGGACGTGACCGACAATCTGCCGGGCATTTGAGGCCGCTGCGATACAGACAGAGCCGCGAACACGAGGATACCGCATAGCACCTTCATACAGATCACTCCGCCTGCGTCAGATCCCGCCGCACAAAGTCCGCGAAGAAGAATACACCCAGTAACATAGTGTGAAACTGCAATTGCCTGGGCACCTGGAACATGTCGAATTCCAGCGATCCGACGGAGGCTTCAATGGCCCACTCCACGTTCTGCGACGATATGTAGCCCCAATACAGCGAGACGCAAACACAGATGGCGCTGATGACGGCGAGCCAGATTCGCGGGCGGGTATACTGCCGGTTATCCCCTCTGGTCAGGAACAGCCCCAACGCCGCCAGCAGACCGGTACCGAGCGTAGTGAGCAGGTTATTCACGGACGCATAGGCATCCTGCGCCTTGCTGAGCGCCACGGGATCGCTGGGGGGAGAGATGGCATATGGTTTGGAATTGATGTAGCCTGTGTATCTCCACATGACGGCAGCCAGCAGGATCATGCCGGCGTAGAAGAGCCCGCTGACGATGGCGGACCGGGTGATGAGGCTCGTGGACCTGTTCATAGCGTCCTGACTTTCCGGGCAGTATACACCTTTTTCAGGAGTGTATGTTGTTCCGGGCCGGCGCGAAGCTGCTCTTTCCGGCGATCATGCTACGCTCATGCACAGCGGGATACTGCATGGTGACCAACTCTCCCGCGCGGTGGCGCCTGCTGCTTCGGGCCCTGCACGCGCGCAATTACCGGCTGTTTTTCGAGGGCCAGACCGTTTCCCTGATCGGCACCTGGATGACTCGCGTGGCCACAAGCTGGCTGGTCTACCGGCTGACCGATTCCGCCTTTCTCCTGGGATTGACCAGCTTCGCGAGCCAGATCCCGATCCTCTTTCTGGCGCCGTTCGCGGGCGTGTGGGTGGACCGGTGGAACCGTCATCGCACCCTGGTGGTCACGCAGATCCTTTCCATGCTGCAATCGTTCGCCCTGGCCGCCCTGGCGCTCACGCGCGTGATTACCGTCTGGGAGATTCTGGCGCTGGTGCTGATGCAGGGCGTGATCAATTCCTTCGACATGCCGGCGCGCCAATCCTTCGTGGTGCAGATGATCGAACGGCGCGAGGATCTCGGCAACGCCATTGCCCTCAACTCCTCGATGGTCAACGGCGCGCGGCTGATCGGACCGGCCGTCGCCGGCGTACTGATCGCCGCGGTGGGCGAAGGGTACTGCTTCCTGATTGACGGCGTCAGCTACATGGCCGTGATCGCGTCGCTGCTGGCTATGCGGGTGGCGCCCGCCGCCGCGCGCGCAGCACACCGGAGCGTCGGCATGGACCTCAAAGAGGGCTGGCACTACGTACGCGAATCGGCGCCCATCCGCTCGGTGCTGCTGTTTCTCACGCTGGTGAGCCTGGTCGGCATGCCGTATACGGTGTTGATGCCCATCTTTGCGCGCGTGATTCTGGGCGGCGGCGCCCACACCCTGGGATTTCTGATGGCGGCCGCGGGCTTGGGCGCACTCGCGGGCGCCGTCTCGCTGGCCATGCGGCGCAGCGTACTGGGGCTGGGCAGAGTGATCGTGTGGTCCTCCAGCCTGTTCGGCTTGGGGCTGATCGGCTTCGGACTCTCGCACGTCCTGCCGCTGTCCCTGCTGGCAGTAGCGGTGGCGGGGTTCGGCATGATGCGCCACATGGCATCCAGCAACACCATTCTGCAAACCATCGTGGAAGAGGATAAGCGCGGCCGGGTGATGGCGTATTATTCCATGTCATTTCAGGGACTGGCGCCCTTCGGCAGCCTGGCCGCCGGCGCCATCGCAGCCAAGGTGGGGGCGCCGTGGACCATCATCGGAGGCGGCGCTCTGTGCCTGGCGGGCGCCGCCTGGTTCGCCGCGCAATTGCCGGCCATCCGCCGCGCGATTCGGCCCATCTACCAGGAATTGGGTATCCTGCCCGCGGTTCCGGCAGTGGAGGAATGACCGGCGATCAGCCCTCGGCGCGCAGAGCGCCGGCCGGATTCACGCGGCTGGCGCTCACCGAGGGCGCGTACGCCGCCAGCAGAGAAACCGCGCCGAGCACCACGGGCACCAGCGCGAATACCAGCGGATCCCAGGAGCGGATACCGAAGATCAGGCTGATGGTGACGCGATTCAGCGCCACTGCCAGGGGGACTCCGCAGAGCGTTCCCGCCTGCATCACCACCATCCCCTGCACGTCCAGCGGCGTGGCTCCCAGGGCGGCGCGAATGGCCAATTCCCGGCGGCGCTGCTGCACCAAAAAGGCCATCAGGCCGTAGAGACCCGCCGCGGTCAACAGCACGGCGATGACGGCGAAGACACTCAGCAGCGTCATATAGAACTGCGTTCGCGCCGACAAAGCGGCAATGGCTTCGTGCATGGTGCGTGCGCGCCCGAGCGGTTGGCCGAAGCTCAATCCGGAGAGTTCGCGCGGAATCCGGGCGAGGGCCGCAGGCTGACTTGCGCTACGGGAATGTAAAGCGAGGGTTCCCGGTCCACGCCGGCGTCGCGGACATCGGCCACCACCCCGATCACCTGGCGCGGCCTATCGCCCGATTCCGGGTCCAGCCCCTTGCCGATGGTGATGAACTCGCCGATGGGATTTGCGTCCACCTCCTGCCCGTATTGCTTCACCATGGCGCGATTGAGCAGCACCACGCCGGCGGCATTTTCGTCGTCATCGCCGGTAAACGGCGGATTTGAAACGTCTGGAAGTATTGCGGCAAGACGCTCCGCCACGTGGGCCGTACCGTCGTAGTGGCCCAGCAGGAAATGATCGTTCTTCAAAATGGTGAACGGCATCGGCAAACCCGCTACCAGGGGCAGCGTGCTGGTGACCGCCGCCGCCGCGACCCCTGGTACGGCGGCCAGCCGGCATTCACCTGGCCGCCTGGAAACGGTGAAGATCAGTGCATCGGCGAAATCTCGGCGGTGGTGTGTTCGTTATTGCGCACGGTGACCCTGGAGGCCCGCCTTAGCGCGCTGTCGTCCAACGGGCCCTGGCCGGTGATCACGATCCCGTAGTATTCTCCCGGGCGAACGCTCGCAAACGTGAATTGCCCGTTCGGGCCGCACTGCGTGGTCCGCACCAGCGCCGGTCCGCGTAGCGCGCGGTCCACCGGAATCAGCGCAATGCCGCCCCCCGCGCAGCCTTCGACGGTTCCTTGTACCGACCCGCCGCCATACCGGTAGTTCACGGTCAATGTTGGCGCGCCCGGGAGAATGGGAACGGAATCGTTGCGGAGCACGTCCACCTCGCCGAGCCGGGCCGAGTCGAGATAATAAGGCCCCGCGGGCGAATCCAGAATGTCCACCCGGTAGGGCCCCGCGTAAAGCTGAATCGTGAATGCGCCGTTCTCTTCCGGGTGGCCTATCGGCCGCTGGGGAATGCTCGTTTCTCCGCCGAACCTCCCCGCATTGTAGGTGAAGAACACGTTCGGCAGATCGTCGGGAAGCGGCGCCCCTTCGGGCCGCTCAAAAACGATTCTTCCCTGGAGCGCCAGCGGCTCCGTGAGCCGCACTTCCACTCCTTCCAGGTCACGATCCTTGAGCTCCACCGATTGGCCGGTCCATAGCTTGACCCCGCCACGATCCAGTTTCGCCCACAGTCGCCACTCGCCATCGGCGACCGGTCCAAATTCGAATGTTCCGTCGCTCCCGCTGGTCCGTTGCAGGTCGGGACCCAGTGCGTTGTAGATAGCGACCTGCGCGTTGGGCACGGGACGGCCTCCCGGATCCACCAACTTGCCGCGAATCCGATGCACCGGAGCCGTCGCCAGCCGGATATCCAGGTTCCAGTGCTGGCTGCCGGGGTCCGCCGGAATTCTCGCGGCCAGTTGCGGGTCGGTGGCGTCGGGATAAAACGTCTGAACCCAGCCGAGCGGTTGTCCCGCGGAGGATTTCGGCGGATCGAACGACGCGGGCGCGGCGGCGGACACCAGCCACGCCGGGAGCGGCGCATCTACATCGCTGATCTCGTACTCTCCCTTCTCGCTCGCCTTCACCTCTTTCAGAATGGGATAGCACGGCAGCCCGTTACACCTCGACTTGTCCCCGAGGACCCACACAGTGGCGTTGGGAACAGGGTTGCCGAGCGCATCGGTCACGCTTCCGGCGATCTTCGGAAGCGGCAGCAGTTTCAGATCCAGGCGGACTGCATCGCCCCCCGCGGCCACCTGAAACTTGCGGTCCTGCTGCGCGGGGTCCGTCCAGTAACCCTCAGCCTGGTAGAAAATACCGTAAGTGCCGGGTTCCAGACCGTCGATCCGGAATCGCCCCTCCGCATCGCTGGTGGCTCTGTGCAGGCCCTCCGGATGCTCCGCAACAGGCCGGATGATGACGGACGCGGCGGGAATCGCGGCGCCGGTCGTGGCGATGACTACGCGCCCCTCGACGCTCTGCGCGGCGAGCACGGCGCTTGCGAAACTCCACGCGGCCATGACTGCGCGCCACATGCGCTGCCTATTTCTTCTTCGTGCCGTCCAGAGACATGCCGTCCGGAACTGCGGGCTTGTCGTCGCCGTAATTCGCCACCAGGAATTCCAGCAGCGCCTCGCGATCCGTATACTTAATGCCCCAGCCGCCCATCTTGTCGAGTTCCTTGCTCCAGGTGGCGCGCGAGAGGCGCTGTGAGTGAATCAGCCGCAGGCTATGGCAGGGCAGGCAAACGGTTCGCTCTTCCTTCTGTCCGCGATCGAGCGTGGCCTGGTCCGCCGCCAGTCCCAGCACTGCCGCTACCCACGCCGCGCACAACAGTTTCGCAATCATGCGATCGTTACCCCCACGCGGTCGATGCCGTTCCACAGATACCCGGAGGGGTTCCACGCCGGCACAAACGGCTGCACGCGCCCGGCCGAATCCGTGGCGCGCGAAAGTATGGTGTAATAACCCGGCTGGGCGGGCCGCCAATCCAGATGAAACAGGCGCCACGCGAAATGCAGCTTGGGCGAAGCGAGTTCGGCGTCCCGCCATTTGCTGCCGCCGTCGGTAGAGATCTCCACCCGCTCGATGGCCTCTTCTCCTGCCCAGGCGAAGCCGCGAATGGCCACCGTTCCCATGCCCGCCTTGCTCTGATCTTCCGGCGCCGTGATCGTGGATTTCACCGGCATGCCCTCGATCACTTCCAGTTCCGCGGGGCGCGCCGGCGTGCCCGGCGGCAAGGCGTACTTGGGATACCGGTAGCCCGGATTCATGAAGAAGCCCTTGCTCTCTTCGGCCGTCACCGAAATGCGCGTCACCCACTTGACCCAGCTCGTGCCGTCCCAACCGGGAACCACCAGCCGCGCCGGGAAGCCGTGAATCTGCGGCGATTCGCCATTCATGCTGAGCGCCAGCAGCGTGCCCGGATGCATCACCTTCTTTATGGGCATGGAGCGGATGAAATCGGGCGTGGACAACAC
>JARLGM010000223.1 GCA_031292755.1 Candidatus Sulfopaludibacter sp. | reverse complement strand
TTCGACGGACAACGCGTATGGCTGGTGGACTGGGAAGCTGCATTCCTGAACGACCGGTATGCCGACCTGGCGGCGGTTGCGAATCAGGTAGTCACCAATGACGAAGAGGAAGTGGCGTATCTTCGGGAATATTTTGGAGCAGCGCCGGATGAATACCAGCGAGCCCGATTCCATCTCATGCAGCAGATCGCCCACTTGTTCTACACGATGGCTTTCCTGCTCCTGGGTTCGCCGGGCAAGCCGGTCGATTGGAGTGGAACCGTGCCCGAATTCAGGGACTATCACCGGCGCATGTGGGCGGGGGAAGTCGACCTGGCGGACAAAGCCGTGAGGATCGTCTACGGCAGGGTTCATTGGGAACGGCTCTTACAAAACGTGCGGCAAGCACGATACCGCGAAGCACTCGGAATTGTCTCCGGTCGGCATGCAACCCCATAAGGCATGTCAGGAGCAGGCTGACGGATTTTTCCCGTTATAATCGTCTGGAATGCCTGAGATTCGCCATTCGGTTTGCGCCCTGGATTGCCCCGACTGCTGCGCCCTCACCCTCACCGTCGAAAACGAGCGCGCCACCAGACTCCGCGGCGATGCCACCCATCCGATCACCCGCGGCTTCCTCTGCGGCAAAGTGGCGCAATACCTGGAGCGCGAATACTCGCCCGGCCGTCTCCTCTATCCCCAACGCCGCGTAGGCGCCAAAGGCGAAGGCCGCTTCCACCGCATCTCCTGGGACGAAGCTCTGGACACCATCGCCGGCCACCTCGGTGCCGTCGCCGCGGAGTTTGGACCGGAGGCCATCCTCCCCTACAGCTACGCCGGAACCATGGGCCTGCTCAACGGCGAAGGCATGGACCGCCGCTTCTTCCATCGCCTGGGCGCCTCCCGCCTGGACCGCACCATCTGTTCCGCCGCCGGCATGACCGGCATGACCCAGGCGCTCGGCGTCCGCTACAGCACCGAGCCCGAGCAGTTCCGCCACTCCCGCCTGATCCTCGCCTGGGGCGCCAATATCCTTGGCACCAACGTGCATCTCTGGCCGTTCATCATGGAGGCCCGCCGCCAGGGAGCGCGCTTCTACACCATCGACCCCCGCCGCAATCGCACCGGAGCCGCCGCCGATAAGCATTTCTTCATCAATCCCGGCAGCGATACGGCCCTGGCCCTCGCCCTGATGCACGTCATCATCGGCGAGAACCTGTACGATGCCGGTTACGTCGCGAGCTATACCGAGGGCTTCGACGGCCTCCGCGCCCGCGTGCAGCCGTGGACCCCGCGGCGCGCCGCCGAACTCACCGGCATCGCCGCGGACGAGATCGCCGCCCTGGCCCGGGAATATGCCTCGACCCGGCCCGCCGTCATCCGTCTGAATTACGGTGTGCAGCGCAGCGAGCGCGGCGCCATGGCGGTCCGCACCATCGCCCTGCTGCCGGCACTCACCGGGTCGTGGAAAGACACCGGCGGCGGTCTACAGCTTTCCACCTCGCAGGCGTTTCACCTGAATCGCCCCGGCCTGGAGCGTGCCGATCTGCAGCGGAAATCCCTCGGCCGCGAAGCGCGCATCGTCAATATGACCGAACTCGGGGCAGCCCTCAACGCGCTCGACCATCCGCCGGTGAAAGCGCTGGTGGTTTACAATTCCAACCCCGCCGCCATTGCGCCCAACCAGAACGCGGTGTTGCGCGGGCTCCAGCGCGATGACCTCTTCACCGCCGTCCTGGAGCAGTTCCAGACCGACACCGCGGACCACGCCGATATCCTCCTGCCCGCCACCACATTCCTGGAGCACACCGACCTCTATTTCGCCTACGGACACTACTATCTCCA
This sequence comes from Candidatus Sulfopaludibacter sp., assembly GCA_031292755.1. GTDB lineage: Bacteria > Acidobacteriota > Terriglobia > Bryobacterales > Bryobacteraceae > Sulfopaludibacter. The sequence goes on along the minus strand of JARLGM010000223.1, from coordinate 7,761 downwards.
GATGGCCCGGCCGGCGCTGCCCGCGCCAGGGGAAGCCAAATCGAACGTGGAAGTCTTCCGCCTGCTGGCCCAACGCATGGGCTTCGACGACCCATGCTTCGCCGATTCGGAAGACGACATGATCCGCACCCTGCTCGATTCGCCGCATCCCTTTCTACGCGGCATCACGCTCGAACAACTCGACCGCGATCGCTTCGTGCGCCTCAAGATATCCGAAGCGGGCGAGCCCTTCCTGCCGTTCGCCTCAGGCGGCTTCGGCACACCCGATGGCAAATGCCATTTCCACGCCGAAGAGCTGGACTACACCCCGCCGGTGGAATCGCGTCATGGCGACGCGGAGCTGCGCCGGAAATATCCCCTGGAACTGATCTCGGCCAAGAACGACGACAGCATGAACTCCACCTTCGGCCACCGCGATGCCGTGGACCGCTCGACCGCCGAACTGCACCTGAATTCGGCTGACGCCGCCAGCCGCGGTGTCCAGCCCGGAGACCCGGTGCGGATCTACAACGCGCGCGGATCCTGCGTGCTGTCCGCGGTGGTGGATGGCACCGTGCTTCCGGGCGTGGTTTCGGCGCCTTCGGTCCGATGGGGCAAGCGCGCGCCGGGCAAGCGCAGCGTCAACGCCCTGACCAGCGAACGGCTCACCGATTTCGGCGGTGGTCCCACATTTTACAGTTGCCTGGTGCAAGTAGAGAGAATCGGAGATTGAAAACAAACATGAAACTGTTCGGCTGCGCAGTGCTGGCGGCCCTGGCGCTCGTGCCGGTGGGCTGCAAACAGGCCAAGAAGGTGCAGGTGCAACAGACCGTGGAGGAATCGCCGCGCCTGGCCTCGGTGATCCGCATGGGAGACGCCAAACTGGAAACCCAGCTCGTCAGCGGCTTTTACGGCATTGAGGGCAATTCCTGGCGATGGGCCGCGCGGCAGTTCACTGTGGTGCTGCGGCCTCCCTTTGGAGCCTCGCAACGCGGCGGCACGCTGCAATTGAGCCTCACTGTGCCGCCGGTGATCATCGAGAAATTGAAGACTGTTTCGCTCGCGGCATCGGTTGACGGCAGCCCCCTGCCGCCGGAGACGTACACGCAGCCCGGGCCGTACACCTACAAGCGCGACCTGCCGCCAAATCTGCTCACGGCTGATTCGGTCAAAGTGGATTTCCAACTGGATAAGGCCATGCCGCCGGCGGGCCAGGACCGGCGCGAACTCGGGGTAGTCGTCAATTCGGTTTCCCTGGAAGCCAAATGAAGCTCTGGTGACGAGTGCCCGACGGCTGCTACTGACATCTGCCATCATTTCGGCAATTTACAAAAGCTTACAGCAGCTCAAATTGGGTGAAATGTAAGCCCGGCCCGCATACTGCAAATAAGGGAGTTATTCATCTTTTGCGGATGACCCTGTGCTTTTGCCGCGGGAATTGGCGCAGAATCAATAAGGGAAGAGCGATGTTTCTGCCGATAAGTGTTCAGGCGAAAGTGCATGGAAAACGGCCTAAAAACCACACGCAGCGCTTTGGCAGCAAGATTGCTAAGGTTTAGAGTCGTGAAAGCGTCGCTGCAAGAAATCGGCGAGACGATAGCCCTTTTGAGGGTGAGTGAGACGTGAAACCTTTAGCTGATTTTTCCGTCTATACTGTAGCGGAAAGATGGACGCTAAAGAACAGAAAAAAAAGATAGAAAAACCCGCTTACGAAGGAGAACGACCATGAACAAGACCGAACTCGAAAAATACAAAGCGGTGCTGGAGGCCAAGCGGGATGAATTGTCTGCTGGTCTCCGAAACCGGGAAGACATCGCTATCGAAAAGACTCCGGACGCCCTGGATGAAGTGCAACTTGCTGGAGAACGTGAACTTGCGATCCGTAACCTGGACCGCGAGTCGAACCTGCTGCGCAATGTGAAAGGCGCGCTGATCCGCGTAGCCGATGGTAGCTACGGAATCTGCATGCACTGCGAAGAAGAGATCAAGCCGAAACGGTTGGACGCGGTGCCGTGGACCAAGTACTGCATTCGCTGCCAGGAAGCCGCCGATCGCCACGAATTCGAAGCCGAGGGCAGCGACACGCTGGACGAGATGCTTGCCAACGCCGCGTAGGCGAAGTTCTTCGAATCGACACTTTCAGGGCGCGAGACGGATCTCGCGCCCTTTGTGTTTCTGTTCGCCCGCGGTCTCCCGGGCAACACACGGTGCGTCAAACTTCACACTTCCGGTCCCTCGTCTGGGGGGATGAGTGCGTGGTTTTACGCAATCGGACCGCTTAGTCCCTTTCGATCTAAGATGAGCTTATGGAGTTCTTTCAGACGGCAGAAGGCATTCCGTTCCGCCTCGGCATTCTACCTGGCACATTCAACCCGGTAACCATTGCCCATCTGGCGTTGGCGCAGGCTGCGCTTGCCATTGTCGATGAAGTGGTGTTCGTGCTTCCGCGCGCCTTTCCCCACAAACCGTACACGGGCGCAACCTTGCCCCAAAGGGTACAAATGTTGCAGGACGCCCTCCGCTCCAATGCCAGTCTTTCCATAGCCGCCTCGGACAGCGGTCTGTTTGTCGAGATCGCCGCCGAATGTCGCGCGGCATACCTTCGCACTACCCGCTTTACCTTCCTGTGCGGACGGGATGCGGCGGAACGAATTGCACACTGGGACTACGGGGAGCCGGAAGCGTTCGACGCCATGCTGCGCCAGTTCGATCTGCTGGTAGCCGCCCGGGCAGGCGATTATGAAGTCCCCGCCAAATGGAGCGGCGCCATCGAACGACTGGAGCTTCCGGGCCTTTTCGACCATGTTTCGTCCACTGAAGTCCGCGAGCGCATCGCCCTTGGCGAGCCCTGGGAGCATCTGGTGCCCGCGGAGGTGCGGGAGCAGGTGCGCGGGATTTACCGGTAGAATGGCGAAATGCCCCCCTACTTCGCCTTCCTCCGTGCCATCAATGTGGGCAAGCGCGTGGTGCGCATGGAAACGCTGCGCGGCCTTTTCGAGGACCTCGGCTTTGCGGACGCCGAGACCTTTATCAACAGCGGCAACGTTATCTTTCAATGCAAAGACGCCCGGGCAGCCGCGCTGGAGACGCGCATCGCCGGCCACCTGGAGTCCAGCCTGGGATACCCGGTGGCGACCTTCCTCCGCTCCGCCGCGGAATTGGCCGCGGTGAACGCTTACCGGCCCTTTCCCGAGGAGGCCATCCGCACCGCCGGCGCCTGCTGCGCCGGATTTCTGGCCCGGCCCCTGGAAGCTCCCCAGCAGGAAGTGCTCCTGGGCTTGCAGACGGATATCGATACCTTCCATCTGCATGGCCGCGAACTCTATTGGCTCTGCCGCAAGAAGCAAAGCGAGTCCACCATCTCTGGCGCCCTGCTGGAGCGGAAGCTGAAAACCTCCCTCACGTTCCGCAACCTGACCACGGTGGCGAGGCTCGCGGAGAAGTACCGGTAGCCGCTATTTCGGCGCCTTCGGCGGGTACTTTTCGAAAGACTTCTTCACCATGCTGTCCAGCTTGGCTTCCACGTGGGCGGCATCGCTTTTGTCCTCCCTGGCGATGGATCGGAACACCAGCGAGCGGGTGCCGGGGTCGCGCAGGTCGATCACCAGGGTGCCTTCGGTGAACGGTACGCGCACCACCCGCGTGCCCCATCCGCGCCATCCGGCGGGATAGGCTTCCAACTGCGCGCCCCGGACGGCGCCCAGAGTGTACAGCACGTTCAGATCGGCGGGCCCCGACGGCACGAAAGCCAGTCCTTTGGCACTCAGATACTTCTGGATGTCGAAATCGATTCGCTTGCGAATCAATTCGCCGTTCAGCGCCGCATTCTTACTTTGAAGCCGGCCTGGCTTAATCGTGAAAGTCTTGAACTTGGAAAAATCTACAGCCGGATCGGATTCGATCTGGATCTTCTGGGCGAAGGCGCTCAGCCCAATCAGCAGCCCGAGGATGACGCATTTCATATTGCGCGAATCTACCACACTCCCCGGATGCCCGCCAAGTCCCCGGCCGCTACTGGCCGGCCGCGGGATTGAACACCGGGAATGTCACCTCGTTACTGACAAAAAAGCCCTGGGCGATGGTCAGGGAGGCGTACAGATTGGTAGCCAGGCCGGAGTTCAGGTGCAGCAGCACTTCGAACAGCCCCACCGATCCCGGCTTCAAGGTGCACTGCAGCACGTCCGCCGTACTGCCGCCGGCAATGGAGTTCATGGCGTTGGCGGGAGCCGTAATGGGACCGCCCACCGGATACGCCTGGCCGGTCGCCACCAGGCTCTGGTTGCCGCCAGTGATCACGGGCAGGCCCGCACCGGTCGCATAGACGATGATGGTTTCGCCGGGAATCGCCGGATTGTCCTGCGTCACCGGCGCCCCCTGGATGTTCGCACAGCAAAGATTATTGCCGAATGCGGTAACGATCACCGATCCCGTGCCCGTGCTGCCGTTGGTCGAGGTCCCCCCGTATGTAATGCTGTTGCCGTCGGGACCGGCCTGGCGCGCCTGCAGGATGATGCGGTCGAACACGCCCGCGGGAGTCGCCGTCACCAGCGGATCCTGGTTAATCAGCGCGATCAACGCCTCGCGTACCGTATCCAGCGTGTCCGTGGCCTGCACGGTATAGGAGTAGGTATTGTCCAGAATCGTGATCGTCGCCACGTCATTGGCCACAATGCTGCCGTCCACCGAGACCACGCCTACCGCATGGCTGTTTCCGTGATACACCAGGCCGATGACCGGATTGGCGGTGCCCGGCTGCTGGAAAATCGCCGGATTCGCGCCCACGATGGAGACCGCCACCGGCGTAGTCACGGAAATGCTGCCGTCGCTCATCACCGCCCGGACATAAGCGTTGATACTCGTCGTATCGGTGAATTCCCAGGGAATCTGCGCGTTGATCTGGGTGGGAGAAACCATAACCAGGGGCGAGCGGATTCCGTTGAAGTAGACCTCTACGCCGCCCAAGTCGGTCGGTAAACTGGGCTGGGTCAGGTCGGCCGAGGCGGTTGTCGCCGCCAGGTTGGATCCAATGATCGATACAATCGTTCCGGGCGCTACGCTGGCCGCATTGCCGCCGCCACTGAGGAAACTGCTGGTAGCCGTCGCCGTAATCTGGGCGCCGGCGGAAGTCGTAGCCGAATCCGTGACCTGGTTGCCCTGGAAACCGGCCACGCGTGCCTGCAGGATTACCTGGTCGTCGCTGGTATCGGCGATGGCAATCACGTTCGGATCGCCGCCCGGGTAGGTCACGCTCACACTGCTCACCGTGTCGATGCCCACGCCCGCATTGATCACGTTCACCACGCCGGTCACCACGGTCTGCAACGTGTCCGCCGTCTGCACGGTATAGGTATACTCCGTGCTCTTACCCAAAGCATTTCCGATGGTGACTGTAACTGTGTCCTGATAGGCGATATTGCCCCCGATGTTCACCGTTGCCCTGGCGTAGACATTCGGATTTGCCGAATTCACAACTGCCTGATAGGGCAGATTCACCGGCTGCGGCGTGAACACCATAATGCGGAGATTGTACGGATCGCTTACATACAGGTTGGTGCCGTCAAATGCCATGGAGACGGGCGTATCGAGCGAATCCGCCGCGCTGTTGGTTTGGTCCACCGCTCCGCCGATCTGGCCCAGAATAGTATCCGCCGAAGCTCCATTCTGCGTGGGAATGTGCGCGAATTCCAGCACCCGATCGTTACCGCCATCCGCGATGAAAAGCCGCGTGCCATCGGAAAGCGCAAAGCGCGGGAACTGCACCGTGGAATTGCAGTACGTGGGATACGTGGGATTGGTGTTGGCGTCCTCGCCATTAGAGACGGTGCAGAGCAAAGGAGTCTCGATGCCGGTTGTGGTATCCGTGCTGAAGGCGTTGTTGGGGATCGAACTGATCATGTCGGGCTGGCCCACTACCACGTCGGCCGCTTGCCCGTTATTGGTCGGAATGGTATTCCAGATCAGGACCCGGTTGAAGCCCAGGTCCGACACGTACATGCGCGTTCCGTCGGTGGTCACCGAGGTCGGGTTGAGCATGTTGGTTGCGGTGGCGCCCTGGTTCACCTGCTGGGTGATGTCCACCTGCACAAAGGTATCGAAATTCGGTTGCCCCACCACCACGTCCGCCGCTACGCCGTTGGTTGTGGGGATGTGGTTGTAGATCAGCACCCGGTTATACCCGGTATCGGCAATATACAGCTTCCCATCCTGAATCCAGACGCCCTGCGGTCCGTTGACGGTTTTGGCACTTGGCACGTAGCTGGTGGAAACGCTGCTCGACGTAAAATCCGGCTGCCCCACCACCACATCGGCGGGAGTGTTGTTCGCCTTGGGAATCCGGTTCCAGATCAGCACGCGGTTGTGGTTGGTATCGGCAACCACAAGGTGGACACCATCGGAAGCCACCGCTGTGGGCAGACGCAGGTTGCTTTGGCTGGCGATGAGCGGCTCGGCCGTTGTCGTGAAGTCGTTCTGACCCAAAACCACACTGGCGGTTCCCACGCAAACCGGACAGATGCTATTGGTTGGCACCTGGTCGGCAGGCTGCGGCACCTGGCTGGAAATGTTCGGGAGAATGAGGACCCGGCTGTTATTCGGCGCCGCTCCAATGCGGTTGGCGTCGGCGATGAACAGCGTATCGGCGGCATAAGCAATGCCGCTCGCGCCGCCAATTACGGAATTGCTCGAATTCGGATCGGCCGCATCGAACGACTGCTGGCCGATCACCGCCCTGGCAGCTTGTCCTGTCACAAAATCGGCAGCGAACACGGCCGCCGCCCCTAGTAGGAGTACCGGAATACACTTCATGCTTGGCATCAAATGTCGTTTTTCAATGATTCTATTAAGTCTCGATTATAGCAACAGATACACCGCGGTTCCTGTCCCGCCGGTGACGCCCGATGACCACACTGGTGTGAGGAAATGGCACGGAAAAATCGCCGGAAGCCCAAGCAAACACGAGAACGGGTAGGAACACGGCGGAATCGGTTGCACGCCCGTTGCCAGCTACCCAATTGCGTTACAGTAGCAGCATGAAACGCCGTACCTTCCTTGGCACCCTCCCCGCGGCCGCCGCGGCCCTCGCCGCGCCCGCTCCTCAGGATGTCCCTATCAAGCTGGGCTTCGATACCTATTCGCTGCGCGCCTTCGGATGGAAGGCCGGACAACTGCTCGATTTTGCCGCCCAACAGAAACTCGATACCGTCCAGATTTCGAGCCTCAACGATTACGAAAGCCGTGAGCCCGCCTACCTTCAGAAGATCAAAGACCAGGCCGCCCGCGCCAAGATCGTCATCGATGGCGGCACCGGCTGCATCTGCCCTTCCAGTAAGGCGTTCAACAAGAACGGTCCCCCGGCGTCCGAGCGCGTGCTCGAAGGACTGCGCGTCGCCAAAGCCGTGGGCGCCCGCAGCATGCGCTGCTACCTGGGCGGTAGTCCCGACCGCCTCGGCCCTCTGCCCATCGAAGCCCACATGGAGAACACCGTCAAGGTGTTCCAAAGCGTACGCTCTCAGGCCCTCGATCTGGGCGTGAAAATCGCTATCGAGAATCATGACGGCGACATGCAGGCGCGCGAAGTGAAGACCATCATCGAAGAATCCGGGCCGGACTTCGTCGGCTCCTGCCTGGATACCGGAAACCCCATGTGGGTGGTGGAAGATCCCATGGTCAGTCTGGAAGTGCTGGCGCCCTACGTGGTGACGACGCACGTGCGCGATTCGGCGGTGTTCGAACATCCGCGCGGCGCCGCCGCTCAATGGGTGGTGCTCGGCGAGGGCAACGTGG
>JARLGM010000222.1 GCA_031292755.1 Candidatus Sulfopaludibacter sp. | reverse complement strand
AACCGTGGGACAACTGGCCCAACAACTGGAAGCGCCGCTGGGCGAGCCCGTAATCGATGCCACCGGCCTGCCTGGCAGGTACGCGTTCCGCTTGGAGTGGTCCCAGGCCGACGCGGAAAGCACTCTCGCCGCCGCCCTCAAAACCCAGCTCGGGCTCAAGTTGGAGCACAAAAAAGGACCTATCGATATCCTGATTGTGGACCACGCCGAAAAACATCCCACACCAAACTGATTTGCGGCCTACCCGCGGCGTCGATTTCGGCGGCGGATTGGAAATGGCGTCCGCTCCCGGCGGTGTCTCCGAGGGCAGCCCGGGTGTGTCCGGCGCAGTAGTGGAGTTCCGCGAGAATGGGCTTGACGCTGTCGCCGCAAAGCGCGAACGCTTCGCTCACAGCGCTGTCGATCCCTTCGGGAGCAGCTTGATTCTAAAGGCCAGGAACAGCACCAGGGGCAGCCATAGCAGTCTCAAAGCCGCGGTGGCAAGATGCCAGAACATGGATTGAGCTTAAACCCCGGAACGCCGCGCCATAAACCTGGCATTGGTTGTCAGCGCAGCCCGGCGTCCAGCGTGAACCACTTCGATTCGAACCCGGCGGGCACGGTCATGTGGTCCTTCTTACTCGGGAACAGGAAGGTGCCGACACCCCAGAACCAGATCCCCGTATCGCGCGGCGCTACATTCGCGTCCAGTTCTTTGGCCAGTTGCGGGTCGGCTTCGTGCCGGGCGAAGAAGGGCGAAACGATTCCCCCCGTCTCCACGCGATTGAATGACGCGGCGATCCGGAAATACGGCTCCGGCCAGAGGTAGTGCTCCACGCGGCGGATGCGTCCGCGAACCTGCGCACCGGCGGGAATCAGCACCTCGCGCGAACCGGCGCGGAGTACCGGCTTGACCACCGTCGCGGTCACCGGGTCGCCTGCCGCGGCAGTGGCGCTATCGATGGGGTCCACCAGCGACAGCGTCACCGGCAAACCGATGGGTAGCGCGACCCGTCCCCGGCCCGTGGCCGGCGCTGCCGTGCTCGCCGGTTCGGGAGCGCCAAAAACGATTTCCGATTCCGCCTGGTACTCCCGGCAGTTCGAAAACGTGATCGTGTTTCGCGTTTGCCGCCCGCTCTTGATCAGGATGTCGAGCTGGCTCTGGCGCGGCAGCAGAATATCGCTGTCACCCACGTGAGCCAGTTCGTATTCCAACGTAGTGGCGGCGGAGCAAAAAGGGGCGCCGGCCGGCAATTCGTTGGTGCGAACGGTGAGACGTTCCAGTTCCAGGGACTCGGGATTGATCTGGATTTCGCCCTCATAGGCCGCCGGGAGCCAGTTCGAACCTACTTTGATCTGGAAGTGGCTCGCCTCTAGCGGTACCCGGTACCGGTATTCGAACACCGTCTTCCCGTTCCGCTGTAGTGTGCTGTTGTACTGAAAAGCCACGCCGGACGACGCGAAGATGCCGGTCAGGTAGCCGCCGAAGGAGCCCGTCGATACCGGGCCGTCGCGGATGATTTCGTCGATGTTGCGCGTGTCGAACCGCGTGGCGCCCGGCCAGGAGTGCAGCTCCCGCCCGTCCGACAGCGTCACCTCCAGGCGGACGCGGTCGGTGTATTCCAGTTCGTTCGGATCGCTAATGCCGGCGTTGTCACCGGCCGGGCCGCAAGACGCCGTTTCCCGCGATTCCACCAGCCGGTAGGAACTGCGGTTGACGGTCTCCACGCACACATACTTCTCCAGATCGTGAGCCATCGCCTGCAGACGGGCGCGTGCCCGCTCGAGCACCGCCGTGGGATCGCCCGGGGTTTGGCCGAACACCGCGGCGGAAGCGACAAGTAAAATGGCGAATCTCATGTCTGGCGCTGAAGCATGGGCTGTCGAGCCTCCTATTTCAGGCTCGCTGGAGCCATCCTCGGTTTCCAGTTCTGTGCGGCGTGGTCTTCGCTGGCTACCTCCGTGGCTTGCAGCTTGGCCGCGGCCGCAGTGCGTGTCTTTTCGGCGCTCTTGTCTCCGTGCAGGAAGGCCAGGGTCAGCCAGAAATACGCGCGTTGTTCGTTTTGGGCCACCCCGTTGCCGGTGGCGAAGCGCATTCCCAAATTGGCCATCGCGGGTGCGTAACCCTGCGTGGCGGAGGCGCTCACCCAGCGGGCCGCCTGCTCTTCGTCCTTCTTCACGCCGTGGCCGCCGGCGTACAAACGGGCCAGGTTGTATTCCGCTTCCGGATGTCCCTTCTGGGCGGCTAGTTGATACCAATACGCAGCCAGTTGGTTGTCCTGCGGCATACCGTATCCTTCCACGTTCGCCCAATCCGTGGGAGGACCGTCGGATTCCACCGAGTTGGCCATCTGCAGCCAGCGGATTGCGTCGGCCTGATCCCTCGGCACGCCCCAGCCGCGCGAGTACATCTGTCCCAGTGCATACTCCGCTTCCGCATTCCCCTGCTGAGCGGCTTTCCGGTACCAGAATGCCGCCTCGGTGAGGTCGCGCCGCACGCCCAACCCCTGGGCATACAGAATGCCTAAATCGAATTGCGCTTCGGCTTGTCCGGCGTCGGCCGCCTCTTTCCATTCCTTAAACGCCCTCTGGTAATCCTTGCTCTTGAATGCCGCCAACCCCGCCGCCGTGTCGGCGAATACGGGCATCGCAGCCAGGGTCAACACACCCAAACCAACCATCCGTAGAGTTGTGGAGAAGTATTTCATACTGCCTCCTTTCTGATTCAAGTTGTATCACGATGCGCCCTTCCGGCGTAACATGCCGGAAAGGGGTGAGAGGAATCCGGCATTTTTCGGCCTGGTGGGCGTTGCCACGCTGCAGGCTTGCCGCGGTTGCCATCAGGCTGGTGCTGCCGAATGGATTGAACGGCGGCATTCGCTTTGACGTATGCTAGTACGGAGCAAATTCATGTATTGCGATCGCTGTGGAACGCAAATAGCCGAAGGCCAGCAATTCTGTTCCAATTGCGGGCAATCGAACGTCGGGTCTCCGATGGCCGCCGGCGGCGCGCCGATTCCCGTGTGGGTGCCGCCCGTCAACGTGCAGGTGGCGGCCGGCCACTGGTTGGGAGCCGGCTGGGACCTGGTAAAGGCGGACCTGGGCGCCTACGCCCTGGCCACTCTGATCTTCTTCGTGCTCAGCGGGGTGCCCCTCATTCAAGGCGCGCTGATCGCCGGATTCCACATCTTCACGATCAAGAAAATGACCGGCCAGCGAGCCGACTTCGCCGACCTCTTTAAGGGCTTCAATTTCTTCATTCCCACGCTGGTGGCGTCTCTGCTCATCGGCGTATTCACCTTCGCCGGTACCCTGTTGTGCATCATTCCCGGACTGGTGGTGGCCGCCGCGTTGAAATTTACTTACCTGTTCATTGTGGATAAGCGGATGGACTTCTGGCCGGCCATGCAGGCCAGTCACGCCATCGTGAAGCAGGACTATTTTGGCTTCACCTTGTTCCTGCTGCTGGCGTTCCTGGTGAATGTGCTCGGCCTGTTGTGCCTGGTGGTCGGTCTGCTCGTGACTGTGCCCATGACTATTGCGGCGATAACCGTGGCCTACAAAGAGCTTGTCGGCTTCGAACCGCAGACCAGCGCCCTTTAGTATGTCGCGTGCGTCTGTCATCCGGCTGGCGGGCGCGGCCCTTCTGTTCAGCCTTTTGTGGTGGGCTTCGCCGCCGGCGGAGCCCGCCTTCCGCGCTTGCCCTTTCTACTGGCTCACCGGCAAAGCCTGCCCGCTGTGCGGACTCACGCGCGGGCTCTGTGCCCTGGCCAAAGGTCAGTGGACCCAGGCCCTGCATTTCAATGCGCTGACCCCGCTGGCATTGCTCCTTCTGTTCTCTCTGATTTGGAAAACGCCATGGCGGCCGCGCTTGTGGAACTGCGGCCTGGCCGCATTCGCCGTCTACGGGGTGATTCGCGTATTACCGTGAGACTTCCGCCGGACGAACCCTGGTGCCGTCGCGCGTGATGTCGAAATGCAGCATCCACTCGCTGGGAAGGTTGTTGCCTTGCGATGCCGGCGGCCGGAATTCCCAACGGCGCGCCGCCTCCAGCGTCAGCTTCGCCAGGTACTTGCTTGGACCCGCAACATCCAGCCTGGCGCTCACCACGTGCCCCGCTGCATCCACCGACGCGCGCACGCTGACCTTCACCGTGCCACGGATCGTGTTTCGCGCCTGCCGTGGCACGTCGGGCAGCACCTCATGAACTACCTGGCCGGGCGTGGGACTTTCGACCGCCTTGGGCGCCGGCAGTTTCGCCGGGGGAGCCTCCGTCACAACCTTCGGCGGCTCCTTCGCCGCGGGAGTAGCCGGCCGGCGCAGAATCCCCGCCCCGATTACGACGACGCCCAGACCCAGAACCACCGCAGCCGCGGTAACCGGCACACTCCGCCGCCGGCGTGGTTCAGGTTCGGGAGGCGCCTGTTGCCGCGGCACCGGTGGCGCCCCAAGGAGCCGGGCGGCAACCTCTGCGACTGCCGGCCGGCGCGCGGGCTCGGGATCCAGACAACCGCGAACCAGATCGGCAAATTCGGCCGGCAGTGTTTCCGGCAACACCAATTCCGTTCCCGCATAGCGAGGCTGCTGTTGCGTCAGAGCCTCTACCAGCGTGTTCCCCAGCGCTCGCACGTCGTCGGCTTGCGAGCGTCCTTCGCCCGGCTCGCTGGCGCCATCGCTCGCCAGCTTCACCTGTTCCCCCACGGCGAGGATGTTGGCGGCCTTGATATGACCGTGCACCAGGCCTTCGCCATGAAGATATGCCAGTGCCTCCAGAACCGGGCCCAACATCTCGCGTGCCTCCGCCGCACTCAGCGGACGGTCTCGCAGCACGCCGGCCAGGCTCTCCTCGCCATACTCCATCGCTACGTAGAGCAGTCCGCCGCTTTCCGGCTGGCAGACTCCTCCGTCGAACAGCCGGATCAGATGCGGATGCGACAACCGCGCGGCCCGCTCCCACCGCGAGAGCTGGCGTTCGACGTTCTCCGGATCCGCGGCAACCAGTTTGAGGGTGGCGTCCTCCGTGAGGAATGCCGCGGACTGCTCCCCACTCCCCAGCAATTGCTGCAAGGGGTACTGTTCGTTGATAACCCGGCCTTCCCAGTCTTTCCAGGAGCTTGACAAGATCCCAAACCTCAGGACTATTTTAGCGTGCCCTACCCTTCCAGCAGCCCCATGCGGGCGAACCAGGTAAGCGCTTCCCGCGGGTCGAAGCCGCATGCGCACGCCAGTCCTTCCTGGTCGCGCGAGCCATCCAGCAGCCGCAGCAGGCGCAGGTCCGCTTCCTCCAATTCGACGGGAGTGTGGCAGGCGCTCGAAACCAGCGAGGATCGCGCCGCCTGCCACCGCGCCAGGGCACTGGCGCGCGGACGTGCCGTGACGGTTTCCTCGCACGGAAAATCGTGGATGTGGAAGGTGGCGAATCCGCTGCGCGCCAGCGCGAACAGAATTTCCGCCAACGCCTCCGGGCCGCTTGCGTAGGGCAGCAGGTCGTCGAACGGCAGCGGCAACGGATAGCTGTCGCCCAGCGCGCCTACAATCCCTTCCAGTTCCGCGTGTCCGGGAGCGATGCGGATGCCGTTCAGTCCCTCGATTTCGCCGCCTGCCAGCCGGCGCGCCGGAGCGGCGAACAGAAACCGGGACATGCGCGCGGAGTCGGGGTCGCGGTCCAGCACAATGCCGGACCGGCACAACAGCGTCTGGCGGAATCGCCGGCAACGCAGAAAATCCAGCTCCTGTTCGCGCTCGATCGGGTCGTCCGCTTCGACGCCTGCCGCGCGGCGAGGATCGAACATCAAGTGCGCGTCCGCTTCGCCCAGATATTGCAGGCCATGCGCGGCAGCATGGGCGGTGAACTCGTGGAAGTAAACCGGGTCGTTCACCGGAGCCAGGTCATCATGCCAGAAGGAGCCGGCGTCCTTTTCGAGCAGCAGCCGCGTCTCTTCCTCCAGCAATCCGCGCCACGCCGGCGGCGCCAGCCGGCCCTCCGCCAGCGTGTGCAGAAAGCTGCGCGCCCGCTCCATGCGCCGCGCCGCATCCGCCGTGCTCCGGGTGTGGTATCGCATCATTTCGCGCAGCATCTGCCGGAGGTGACGCCCGGGGTACGTGTTATAGCTGATGAACGCGATCCCCTGTGCCGGCAGGCGAGCCGCACAGATGCGCAGCAGTGCGTCGCGTGCGTCCGCGGGCACCCAGGAGTAGACGCCGTGCGCGATGATGTAATCGAACTCACCATACTCCGGTCCGACATCGCGCAGGTCGCCCGCCACCAGGCGAATGTTCTCCAGGTTCAGCTCCGCGGCCATCCGCCTTGCCGAAGCGATGGCATCTGTCGCCAGATCGACTCCGGTAACCTGGCTTTCCGGCAGCCCATACGCCACCGGCACTACGTTGCCGCCGTCGCCACACCCGATCTCCAGCACGCGGCAAGCCGCCACCGGCGCGGGACGCATGCCGAAGAGCGTCCCCACGGCTGCCAGGCGGTCCGGATGAGTCTCATTCCGTGGCCGCGTGGGGTACGGCACGGAATCGTAAGGGTTATCCGTCACGCTTCATTATGGAACGGCGCTTCCGGGCTGCCGGTGCGGAGGACCACGTGCTGTATTCGCGGCGGGGATGGAGAATCGCTATGAAGTCTGCCGTCGCATTATTCGTGTTATTCGCCGCTCTGGGCTGCGCCCAGGACGAAAAGCCGCAAGTGGTGAAGCGCCTCTCAGCCGTTACCTGGAATCTGGAGACACACAAGCTCGAATGGACCGTGGAGAAAGGCACTGTCGTGGATGGGGAGTTCGTTCCGGACGACAAGGTGAAATACGAAGTATCGCCCGACGAGTCCTTCATGGCATTCGCCGGTGAAAAGCGCGCGCTCGGAGAAGATGAAGCCGCAAGCCTGCATCAATTGCTAAACGTGTTGAGCGTTTATTGCGTGGAGAGCGTGGTGTGGTGGGAACACGGCCAACCGGACAGCCCCGCGCAACCGGCGCCCGGAATCGTCACCAAGCCCGACCAACCCGCGCCGACCAAAGTCGCACCGGCGCCCAGCCAAAAGGTGGTGAAAGTGGAGCTGTAGTTATCCGCGCCCGCGGCGTGAGATTCGAGCCATCGTTTGGCCGCGAGCGGAGTGTAAGTGCTTTACACTTTGCCGATCCAAGCGCCTCCGGAAGCGCGTTTTGCATCAAATGGACGACCGGCGCGATGTCGGACAGATTTGATAAAATGGCAGACGAGAATATATGAAAGACGATCGCATCACTGTTCGTTTTTCCCTTGAGACGCGCCGGCGGCTTCGGGCCGCGGCCCGCCGTGGCGGAAGGCGCGAGTCCGATCTGGTTCGCGACGCCGTGGAAGCGCAACTTGTTAGCGAGGAGTGCGCACTCACGGCCTACGAACACGCGAAGAGGGCCGGATTGATCGGGGCGGCGAAGGGGAAAGTCCGTGACCTCAGCACGAACCCGAAGCATTTTGATGGATTCGGTGGCTCTTGATCGCCAAGTTGCTCATCGATACCGGCCCGATCGTAGCAATCCTGCTGGACTCCGATGAACACCACGATGCATGCGTCGAGCAACTTCGGAGCATCAGAGGTCCGCTACTGACGTGCTGGCCCGTGATTACCGAGGCGGCATGGCTCTTGCGTGCATATCCCGAGGCCATCCGGAGACTCTTGGCATCTTTCCGTGGCCGCCCCTTTGACGTTCTGCCTCTGGACGAGACGGATCTTCCGGCCATTGCTGCGATTCTGGCCAAGTACGCCAGGCTGGGAATACAGTTAGCCGATGCATCGCTGGTGCACCTGGCAAACCGCGAACAGGTCGAGTCGATCTTCACGCTGGACCGGCGAGATTTTGGCGTGCTCCGTCTGGCACACGGGAAAAAGATGCGGCTGATTCCATGAACCCACCTTCACCCTCAGGTCAGACCCGTGCCTAATCGGACCGGCATTTCCCACCAACGGGCGTTTTTCGTCAAGTGGCGCAGGAGTCGGTCTCCGACAACGCAGGTCGCCGCCTACTGGAATCGGAAATGCGGACTTTGGTGATCATGCGCTATCGTTGGTTTTCGCCAATGAGTAGGAATTCGTTACTACTGCTGACTGCGGTATCGGCCTCGCTGGTTTTTGGAGCAGCCTGCTGAAACCGGGTGAGCTCAATCAAGATTCGAAAAGAATATGCTTCGGTTGCGGCAGCCATGGAAAGGCATTCGGACGGCTTCTCTATAGACGAGAGCCCTGAAGCCTCCATCTTGCTGGATCGCGAATGGTCTCTGCAAGCGGTCTGGGTAACGGCTTACCTTGAGGATCATCCCTCTGCGACCGCGAAACAGATCGAGCGATCTGTGTCCGACCTCGGGGTGAATCTGCAATGTAACGCGACTCTGCTGGCTCAAAGTTTGTATGGCGTCGCAATCCAGAAAGGAGAAGTCGGAAACGTCTTTGTCATAGCGGAGAATCATAAGCACCATCGGCTGGTTTGGAATGCAAAAGACTTGAAGCCGGGCACGACCAGAAACAGCAAGTTGCTGGCGGCCTGGTCTGCCCGGGCGGCAAAAACCAAGGCGAACGCCGAGGTTCTTCGGCCCTTTGACGCGCCGGATGCCAGCAGCAAGATCCGGGCTGAGCAGACCGGAATCAGCCGCTTCGTATGCCAGGCGACGGACGGCGCAAGCCTGCCGTTTAATCGTGCCCGGCGCCAACTGCCGTGACTCCAAGTGAATCCGATAGCGGGTGACGACAGCTTTGTTGAAGGAAAGTCTGGGTTCGGAGCAATACCAGCCAATGAACTCGTCAATCGCATGTATCCTCGCTGGGATTCCTTCGACGGCAGGCTGTTGAGAACCTCCGATCTTGCCTGATCGAGGTCTGGTAGATTCAAGCTCTGCTTGGGAGAAGACTTACGGCCGCGGCCGCGTTTGCCAGGTCTCATGCACTGGGGCCTCCATGCCCCCGCTGTGGAGTACTTGGCGATATCGTGGAGGCGCTAAACTAGGAACGAGGGCAGGTCATCATGGATGCATTGGCGGAGAAACTGGATGCTCGACTGCGCGAGTGGAAACCGGAAACGGCGGCAGAGGCCAGGGAGCGCATCACTGAAGTGATAGAACTCGCCGATCACGACGTCCTTGACATCGCGCGCTCGCGCGCCGCCGAACAGGAGGTCCTCGACCTGCTCGATGAGCCCCCAACCCGGTGAAATCTGGCTGGCGGACTTGGGACTCGCCGCCAAGACGCGTCCCGTCGTAATCGTCTCGCGCCAAGACCTCGACCCGCCGCGGTCTCTCGTCTTGTATGTGCCTCTCACCACCCAGCGGAGGGACAGCCCATACGAAGTACCTCTGCCTCGGCTTCCGTTCCTTGACCGTGAATCAGTAGCCAATGTTCAAGGATTAGGATCTCTGCCAACCGTGCGTCTTGAACGCAGGATCGGCAGGCTTTCCGCAGAGGTGATGGAACATCTGAAGGACGCGTTGGCTTTTGCCCTGAATATTGAACGGGCGTCCGATTAACGCCCGGCCGGCCTAGCTTAGCTAGTTTCTGTCGCGAAACTATTGATAATAATACGGTTATCTAGAAGCTGGCAGGCACACCTTCGCCTCAGTTTGTTTCATCTATAGCTATGAAGCGGTTAGAGAGCCTACTTAGGTCGTTGGGAGCGTC
>JARLGM010000221.1 GCA_031292755.1 Candidatus Sulfopaludibacter sp. | reverse complement strand
CCATTTCCATATATGAAGTACACCTCGGCTCCTGGAGGCGTGTGCCCGAGGCGGGGAACCGCTCGCTCACATATCGGGAGATGGCGGTTCAACTTGCCGCCTATGTGCACGATGCGGGCTTCACGCATGTCGAGTTCCTCCCGCTGACCGAACACCCGTTCGACGGATCCTGGGGTTACGAAACAATTGGCTACTTCGCGCCGACCAGCCGTTTTGGCACACCCGCGGACTTTATGTTCCTGGTAGACTACCTCCATCAACACGGTATCGGAGTCATCCTGGACTGGGTCCCGGCGCACTTTCCGAAGGACGAGGCCGGGCTGGGGTATTTCGACGGGACTCACCTTTACGAGCATGCCGACCCGCGGCAGGGCGAGCAGCCTGACTGGAACACCTTCGTTTTCAATTACGGCCGCCGCGAAGTGCGAAGTTTCTTGACCGGGAACGCCCTCTTCTGGTTGGATAAATACCATGTGGACGGTCTGCGCGTCGATGCCGTGGCTTCCATGCTGTATCTGGATTACGCCAGGCGGGAGGGCAACTGGATTCCGAACCGGTATGGTGGGCGGGAAAACCTCGATGCGCTGGACTTCCTGCGGCGAGTCAATGAGCACGTATACGGCGCTTACCCGGATGCGATCATGATCGCCGAGGAATCGACGGCGTGGCCCATGGTCTCGCGCCCCATCTACCTGGGCGGCCTCGGTTTCGGATTGAAGTGGAATATGGGCTGGATGCACGACACGCTGGAGTACATGTCGAAGGATCCTGTTTTCCGTAGCTACGATCACAACAAGATCACATTCAGCCTGCAGTATGCCTTTACGGAAAACTTCGTCCTTCCTTATTCCCATGATGAAGTGGTGTATGGCAAAGGTTCGATGATCGGCAAAATGCCGGGCGATGAATGGCAGAAGTTCGCCAACCTGCGGCTCCTCTACGGTTTTATGTTCGGCCATCCCGGCAAGAAGTTGCTCTTCATGGGCGGAGAGTTCGGCCAGTGGTCGGAGTGGAACCACGATGCCAGTCTCGACTGGCACCTGTTGCAGGAACCGTTTCACTCCGGGCTGCTGCGCTGGGTCCGCGATTTGAATACGTTGTATCGAGGCTGTTCTTCGTTATACGAAGCGGATTTCGACGCCGCCGGATTTGAATGGGTGGATGGTAGCGACTCCACTCGCAGTGTGCTGTCTTTCCTGAGGAAAGCCAGAAACGGAGAGCCGGCATTGTTCGTATATAATTTCACGCCCGTTCCCCGGCACAACTATCGCGTCGGCGTTCCCTTGGATTGTCATTGGCGGGAGTTGCTAAATAGCGATGCGCCGCTCTACGGGGGCAGCGGTCAGGGAAACATAGGTGGCGCGACGGCGGCGCCCTTGCCGGTCCACGGCCGCCCGTACTCACTGAATTTGACCCTTCCTCCCCTGGGTGTTGTGGTCTTCCAGCCGGAGGACCAGGGAGCCCGTGATATTCCGGGAAGCCGATGAAGAGATTCGGAAGTGCCACAGATCCGCGCTGGTACAAGGATGCGGTGATTTACGAATTACACCTGCGCGCATTCTTCGACAGCGATAATGACGGGATCGGCGACTTTCCAGGGCTGATCCAGAAGCTTGACTACCTTCAGGACCTCGGTGTTACCTGCCTGTGGCTGCTGCCTTTCTTTCCCTCGCCGCTCAAAGACGACGGTTATGACATTTCCGACTACGTGAACGTGCATCCGATGTACGGGACCATAGAAGACTTTCGGACTTTCCTGGCGGCGGCGCACGAACGTGGGCTGCAAGTAATGATCGAATTAGTAATGAATCATACTTCCGATCAGCATCCGTGGTTTCAGCGGGCCCGCCAGGCGCCAAGTGGATCGCCCGAACGCGATTATTACGTATGGAGCGATACCAATCACAAGTACGGCGAAGCGCGAATCATTTTTACGGATACCGAAAAATCGAACTGGACGTGGGATCCCGTGGCGCAGGCGTATTTCTGGCACCGCTTCTTTTCGCATCAGCCCGACCTGAATTACGACAACCCCAAAGTCGTCGAGGAAATGCTTAACGTGGTGCGCTATTGGCTGGACCTGGGAGTGGACGCGCTGCGAATCGATGCGATTCCGTATCTGTTGGAGCGCGAGGGCACCAGTTGCGAAAATCTTCCCGAGACCCACCTGCTCGTCAAAAATCTCCGCCAGGAAATCGACGCCGGCTACGAGAACCGCATGATTTTGGCGGAAGCGAACCAGTGGCCCACCGATGTTCGCCCCTACTTCGGAGACGGCGACGAATGCCACATGGCATTTCACTTTCCGCTGATGCCGCGTATCTACATGGCGCTTCGGCAGGAGGACCGGCTGCCGATCACCGACATCATGGCGCAGACGCCGCAGATTCCCGACTCATGTCAATGGGCGCTATTCCTGCGGAACCACGACGAACTAACGCTCGAGATGGTGACCAATGACGAGCGCGATTATATGTATCTGGCTTACAGCGGCGACCCCCGAATGCGGCTCAATCTGGGGATCCGTCGCCGTCTGGCTACGTTGATGGATAACAATCGGCGCCGCATCGAGCTCCTGAATAGCCTCTTGTTTTCGTTTCCGGGAACGCCGATCGTATACTATGGCGACGAAATCGGCATGGGTGACAACATCTATCTGGGCGACAGAAACGGCGTGCGGACACCCATGCAGTGGAATGCGGATCGCAATGCCGGCTTTTCGCGGGCTATCCCCGCCAAACTCTACAGTCCGGTTATTATGGACCCCATCCTGGGTTACGAGGCGGTAAACGTGGAGGCGCAACAGGGTGACCCGGCATCCTTGCTCAGTTGGATGCGCAACATGATCGCCCTGCGCAAACTATTTCGCGTGTTCGGCAGGGGCACGCTGGAGTTTTTGAATCCATCCAACCGTAAGGTGCTGGCTTATCTGCGGAGCTATGAGGAACAGCAGGTGTTGTGCGTAGCCAACCTGTCGCGGTTCGCGCAGCCTGTGGATCTGGAACTACCGCAACTGGAAGGGGCTACACCCGTGGAGATGCTGGGGTACGTGGACTTCCCGCCGATCGGGAAACAACCTTACCGTCTCACGCTTGGGCCCTACGGCTTTTTGTGGCTGGAGATGCACGATCAACCAAAATACGTGGATTCCGAAGCCGGTCCGGCGGCATCTTTACCCGTGGTGGCGGAGAGCTGGGAGAGCTTACTGGAAGGGGCCGGGCGATATCGTCTGGAATCCACGCTGCTCCCGGAGTACCTGCCGAAGCAGCGCTGGTTTGGCGGCAAGGCGCGGCGCATCGGCGCTGTGAGAATCGCAGACTGGGCAGCTCTCGCGGATTCGAACGCAGTGCTGATCCTGGTGGAAGTACAGTATGAGAAAGGCGCGCCGGATACTTACTTTGTTCCGCTCGGGCTGGCTTTCGGCAAGGACGCAGACCAGGTGCGAGAGACCGCTCCAACCGCCATCCTCTCCTCCGCCATTTCTCCGGACGGACCGGGAGTTCTCTATGACGCTGTCTATGACGATCGCACGGCCGGCGCCTTCCTCTCTTTTATTGCGCACGCCGGACAAGCGAAGTCGCGAAATGGATTGATTCGGGGAGCGCCGGGCGTGCAGTTTGCGGCTCTGCGCGGTCCCGCGGAGACGCCTTTGGCCGCCCGGCGTGCTTCGGCGGAACAGAGCAATACCTCCCTGTTCTATGGGGACAGGCTCATCCTGAAGTTATTTCGCCGCCAACAGCCCGGCCCCAATCCGGACTGCGAAATTGGGCAATACCTCACCGAGAAGGCGCATTTCGACGGTGTGCCGCAGTTTGCCGGCGCCATTGAATACGTACCCGCGGATGGGGTTCCAGCGACGCTGGCGATGCTTCAGGGCCTGGTGTCGAACCAGGGAGACGGTTGGACGCTGACTCTCGAAGAGCTGGCTCGCTATTATGAAAACTGCGCTACCGTGACGTTTCCCGAGGGCGGGACCGCCGCGGACGGCGACCTGCTGGAACTGGCGGAACAGGAGCCGACGCAGTTAGCGAGAGACCACGTGGGCATCGCGCTCGATTCGGCCGCCAAACTGGGCCAGCGCACGGCCGAGCTGCATCTGGCCTTGGCCCACGCCGACGACGACCCGGCCTTTACGCCGGAAGCGCTGGACGCCGGCGAAGCACAGAGTCTGCTCACCAACCTGCGCGAGGACGCTACGCGTGTCCTCGATCTGTTAAAAGACAGTTTCGCGACATTGCCTGACGAAATTGTCGATCTGGCGGGTCTTGTGTTGGGACGGAGGAGGCAGATTCTCGACAGCTTTCGCCTGGAGCCAAAAGACGGCGCGCCCGGACAGCGCATTCGGATTCACGGCGACTATCATCTCGGCCAGGTCTTGCAGGTCAAAACAGGCTATGTCATTCTCGATTTCGAAGGCGAGCCTGCGCGTCCGGTCGCGGAACGCCGCGCCAAGGGGTCTCCGCTCAAGGACGTGGCCGGCATGCTTCGGTCATTAGGCTATGCCGCCTATTCCGGCCTGCTCGCCTACACGGCGCGCCGCCCGGAAGATTGGGAGAAACTGGAGCTTTGGGCGAGGCTGTGGGAGCGGTCGATGGGAGCGGCGTTCCTGCGCGCTTATCGCAACACCGCTCAAAGCGGCCGGTTCCTGCCTTCACGCAAAGATGCTTTTCGGAAAGTGCTCGCTATTTACCTGCTGGACAAAGCGCTATACGAACTCTCGTACGAACTGAACAATCGCCCCACGTGGGTGCGCATTCCGTTGATGGGTATCTTATCGCTTCCCATGGAAGCCGGAGGGCGTGAGTGGAACTGGATGCCATCTCACAGCCGGAACTAGAGCAGCTTGAACGGCTGGGCGGCGCCGATGTCGTAGTGGGCATTCTCGGCCCCCAGCACGGGCAGGATGGCGTTGCCGCGGCAGCCATGGTGCGCGAAACCCTGGCGCCTTTGTCCAAGGTTGCGCGGGCGGTGGTGGTCTGTAACAATGGCACCCAAAGCCAGCCTTCGGTAACTCCTGAACCCGCTGGAGAGAACGGGATTCCGGCAGTTTTCACCTGTAACCTGCCCGCTCCTGGCGCGGCGGATACGCCGCAACAAAACATATCGCAAGCCTACCGAAGCGTCTTCGCCGTGGCGGGGAAGCTAGGAGTTCGCGCGTGCGGAGTCGTTGCCTCCCAGCCCCAGGAGGTAACCCGCCAATGGATTTACCACCTGATCCAGCCGGTGCTGGAGCTGGGATTCGATCTGGTTGCGCCACGCTATAGCCGCCAGAAGATGGAAGGACTTCTGAATCGGAGCATCCTCTCTCCGCTGCACCGGGCCCTCTATGGCGAGCAGCTTCAAAACCCGGTGGGTCCCGACTTCGGACTTTCGGGAAGGCTATTGCAGCAAATTCTGGGACAGAGTTCCGAACCGCGGCACGGGGGTGCAACCAACCTGTTGGCATCCACGGCATCCACGGCTGCCTCCGGCGGTTTTCAAGTTTGCGAATCGCACTTGGGCCTGCGCACCCAGCCGCCTACGGACTGGACGAATCTGAGCTCGCTTCTGGCGGAGGTCCTCGGACCCGTCTTTGTCGAAATGGAGCGGCAAGCGGCCCTGTGGCAGCGCATTCGCGGCTCGAAGCCGCTGCCGAGATTCGGCTGTACCGAGTCTTTGTCTGAAGACAGCGGCACGGTGGATGTGCATCGCATGGTGGAATCCTTTCAACTGGGAACGCAAAACCTGCTCGAAGTTTGGGGGCTGCTGCTCCCCCCCACGACGTTATTGGAGCTGAGGAAATTGGCGCGCCTGCCTCCGGAGCAACTTCGCATGCCCGACGATTTGTGGGCGCGGATTGTATACGACTTTGCGCTCGGACATCGCCTTCGGATCATCAGCCGCGACCACTTACTCCGATCGATTACGCCGCTTTACCTGGGATGGATCGCCTCCTATGCGCGCGAAATGGAAACGGCGGGTCCGGTGGAGGTGGAATCGCGGATCGAACGCCTGTCCAGAGCTTATGAGACTAACAAGCCTTACCTGGTTTCCCGTTGGCGGTGGCCGGACCGCTTTAGCCCGTAACCGCCCGGGCAAGGAGGAACAATATGTGGGATCAAGTCAGACAAGCGCTCAGCCATTCGATGACCAAAATGCTAAGCCAACTGGCGAGTTTGTTGCCTGGCATCGTGGCGCTGATTGTGGCATTACTGGTTTCGGCACTGTTTGCGTGGGTTCTCGCGGCCGCTGTGCGGCGATCGCTCGCCAGTATCGAGTTCGATCGGCGGGTGGCTCAATGGGGCTACCCGGGACTGGCGGAGTGGTCGCCCGAAAAGAGCCCCACACTTCTGGCAGCCCGTATAGTCGGCTGGACCGTCATGCTCATCGGGTTCCTCATCGGCATGTCGGGCTTTGACGGAACGCTGACTTCGGAGTTGGTCGCCCGCCTGTTCGCCTACCTGCCGAATGTGCTGGCGGCGCTGGTGGTTTTGGCCGCCGGCAGCATCATCGCCAGGTTCCTCGCGCGCAGTGTCCTGATCGGCGCTGTCAACATGAATTTGCAGTACGCCCGACTCTTGAGCGCCGGCGTAAAGTGGCTGGTGACCGTTCTCGCCGTGACCATAGCGATCGACCATCTGGGCATCGGCGGCGGCATCATTCGCCTGGCGTTCGGCATTATGTTTGGCGGTATCGTCCTCGCCCTGGCCCTGGCCGTCGGTCTGGGATCGAAGGAACTCGTCAGCCGGTCACTCGATCGGGAGGTCAGCAAGACCTCGGGTCAGAACGTGCAGGAGCCGGTCGGTCATTTGTAGCGTGCCCATTGGAAGCGCCGGGCGGGCGAAGTAGAATGGCACTTGGATCAGAGAGACGCGATCTACCGGGCGGGCGTCGACTCGCTCCGCCGGTGCTGCTGTCCACGGGGCTTGCAAGCGTCCGGACAGCCATTGGGACACCACCAGATTTGGGCGCGCGACAGCATGATCGCTTTGCTGGGCGCTCGCTTTGCGGCGGATAACGAGATTCGGGATGCGCTTCAGGCGAGTCTCGTCCTACTCAGGGACCACCGCGCACCCGGCGGAGCCATTCCGAACAATGTCGATTCCGTGACGCTGCGCCCCAATTTCCGCGCTTATGCCGACGGAGGCCTGTGGTGGGTGATCGGCAGTGCCTTGCTGGCTCCCGACCGGGACGTGGTGCGGGAGGTTCTTAGCTGGTATGCGTACCAGGACGTGGATCAAAGCGGCTTGCTCAGCATGCAGGAAAGCTCGGACTGGCAGGATCTCTTCTGCACGCGCGGCAAGGGCTTGTACCTGAATTGCCTTTATGTGCTTGCGCTGCGCTCGGCGGCGGAACTGTTCGATGCCGCCGAAGCCGGGGAGTTGTGCCGCCGCGCCGCCTCGGTCGCAGACTGCATCAATTCCTATTTCTGGTACGCGGGAGATAAGAACATGCTGCGGCACATTGCGCTTACGTTCAGTACCGAAGGGTCGCCCCTCAAGGACTCGTTGGGCCGCCCGCGCTCGATACCGGAGAAACGGTATCTGACGGGTGAACGGTATTATTTGCCATACCTTGGCTTTCGCGACGTGGGCGAGTGGTTTGATTCGCTCGGTAATCTGCTGGCCATCCTGGCGGGTGTCGCCGACCGGCAGCAGACGGAAATCATCCTGGACTTCATCGCACGATCGTCGCTCGACGTCTGGCCTGTTCGCAGCCTGACGCCGGCGGTCCAGCCTGGGGACCCCGACTGGCGCGACTACTATGGCGAGCTAAACGCTCCGCATTGCTACCACAATGGCGGTGTGTGGCCTTTTCTTGGCGGATTCTATATAGCCGCCCTGGTGAAGGCGGGCCAAACCGGCGTGGCCGCGCAAGCTCTCGGGCGACTCGCCCAATTGAACCAGAACGGGCAATTCAACGAATGGCATCACGGGGAAACCGGCGCGCCCATGGGCACCCGGGATCAAGCCTGGTCGGCCGGCATGTACCTGTTCGCTTGCGAGTGTCTCGAGCGCGGGGAGGCTGCGCTGTTCTGACTCGCCGGCTAATCGAACACCACCGTCTTGTTGCCATAACAGAGAATCCGGTGCTCCAGATGCCAGTTGACCGCTCTGGACAACACAGCCTTCTCTATGTCGCGCCCCTTTTTTACGAGATCTTCCACCTGGTCGCGATGCGAAATCCGCACCACGTCCTGCTCAATGATCGGGCCGCCGTCGAGCGCCGCCGTAACGTAGTGGCTGGTAGCGCCGATCAGTTTCACCCCACGGCGGAATGCCGCATGATAAGGCCGGGCGCCCATAAAGGCAGGCAAAAAGGAATGGTGTACATTAATGATCCGCGCCGGATACTCCTCGACAAACTCGGGCGACAGAATCTGCATGTACCGGGCCAGCACGATCAAGTCAATCCCTTCGGCCGATAGAAGCCGGCGCTGCTCATCTTCAACCTCCTTCCTGCTCTCGGGCTGCACCGGGATGTACCGGAAGGCGACACCATAAAATCCGGCGAGCGCCTCTCCATCGGGGTGGTTGCTGACGATCAGGGGAATGGAGCAGTGCAGCTCTCTGGCCTGCTGCCGGTGGAGAATATCCACCAGGCAGTGAAGATGCTGAGACACGAAGACCGCTACCCGCGGCACCTCGGACATCACTTTGAGATCCCATTTCATCCGCAGTTCCGCGGCAGTGGTCTGGAATTCCACCCGGAATGCGCTCAGGTCGAATCCCTCCAGAGCCCATTCGACGCGCATAAAAAAGAGGCCGGCTTCGTGGTCCTGATGTTGATCGGCATGCGTGATGTTGGCTCCGTACCGGTAAAGCAGGCTCGCCACGGCCGCGACCAGGCCCTTGCGATCCGGACAATTGATAAGGAGAACCGCCGTAGTCGTCATGGTTCAAGACCACTTTAACTCGGGGCTCCCTCCCGATGAAGGAAACGTGCTCAGTGCAGCGTGAACCACGCTCGCCACATGGTGTCGACCAGGGCGTGGGTGGTAGCCGAAGCCATCAGGCTGCGATGCTTCCGGTAGGCCCAGCCATAAAACCATCCCGCCACCGTCGCCAGCATCACGTAGCGCCAGTTGGGGAAGGGTGCGTGACGAATGTGAGTCAGCCCGAATATAACTGAAGCACAGGCCTGGGCCCATGCGCGGGACCTGAGAGAACCTTCCAGAAGATTCTGCAGCAGTCCGCGAAAAAACAATTCCTCCATTACGGCGATGAAAAGAAAAATGGTCACATAGTCAAACGCGAACGCCCGCGCGCCCTGCCAGTGGGAGTTCCAGGCGATAAAGTGGAACGCGAATCCGAGAGGGATCGCGATGGCGGCGAAGCCGGCCAGGGAAATCAGGGCATCGGAAAGCATAACCCGCGAGAATCGAAAACTGTATCCCGCGCCGCTCAGGCCCCGAATGATGAGGAACGACCAGGCTCCAACGGCAGTCAGGAAAACCCGGGTCATGAAGTCCAGATTGACGGGTACGTTCCAGATCCCGCCAATCCAGCCGAGCACGACCGGCGTCAGGATCGAGAGCAGCACCAACGCATCCTGCCAGTTCATCCGGCTGGAATGGCGAACCGGAGCCGCGGCGAACAGTCCCAGGGGAAGAGCCGCCAAAGCCAACAGGCGGGCGCAGGACCACCAGCGAAAATCGCCAGTGCCGGCGCTATAAATAAAATACGGGACCAGAAAAACGGCCACGCTGACGCAGGCGCCCACGGGGCCGCGAACGTGCTCGCGCAGCCAGTGGCGGGA
>JARLGM010000220.1 GCA_031292755.1 Candidatus Sulfopaludibacter sp. | reverse complement strand
GTTCCCGGACACCATCATTCTGATGTTCTTCCTGTTCCCCATGAAGGCCAAGTACGCCGTAATCATCTACGTTGCGGTGGAACTGCTGGCCACCTTCGGTCCGAACACCGGAGTGAGCACGGTGGCGCATCTGGGCGGAGCAGCCTTCGGCTATCTCTATCTGAAGTACCAGTTGCCCACGTTCCGCATGCCCGACATCGGCGGCGCGTACCGGCAGTGGAAACTGCAGCGGGCCAAGAAAAAGTTCCAGGTTTACATGCGCAAGCATGGCGGCCGCGGGCCTTGGGTAAACTAGCCGGCAACCCGCCTTTCACGGTTCTCGTCTTCTGCTATAGTTACGTCAGAAAGCACGCCTATGCGACCTTTGATGACTGCCTTGTACGCATTCGCACTTCTTGCGGTTGCCGGTCTTGCGGTTTTCGCGCAGGACAGCGGTCCACTGAAAAATCCCGGCGAGACCGTCGCCAAGCCCAAGAAAGCCGCGGACCCCACCGCGCCTGCCGAGGAGACCCTGCCCAAGATCCCCTCGCAGTATAAGAAGGATAAGCAGGACCCGAACGCCACCGTTTTCAAAACCGACGTCGACGTGGTGACGCTCGACGTATCCGTGCTCGATAACAAAGGCACCTTCATTCCAGGCATTCCTGCCGGAAACTTCCGCGTGCTGGAAGACAACGTCCCCCAGCAGATTACCAAGCTCGATATGGGTCAGGCGCCCATGACCATCGCCATGGTAATTGAATTCAGCCAGAAATTTCAATCCATGTACTCGTGGGCCTGGTTCCAGACGCTGGAACTGGTATGGGGATTCGCCAGCACCCTGCAACCCCAGGACTATTGCGCGGTGATCGCGTACGATATCAGACCGGAAATTCTCTCCGATTTCACCACGGACCGCTCCAAGACTCACGAGGCGTTGAACCGCCTCACCATTCCGGCATGGCGCGAAGCCAACATGTTTGACGCCGTGACCGATACCGCCGACCGCATGAGCGGCATCGAAGGCCGCAAGGCGATTCTGCTGGTCACTACCGGAATCGATACCTTCAGCAAAATCACCTACGATACCGCCAGAAAGAAACTGCAGGAAGCCGGCGTTCCCGTCTACTCCATTGCGCTGATGGGAATGCAAAAAGAGATGTCGGCCAATGTGCCGATTGAATTTCTGCAAGCCGAGAATGAATTGAAAACGTTCGGCAAGGAAACCGGCGGAGCGGCTTTCTTCCCGGTGTTCGAGGGCGAATACGGTGGCATCTTTCAACGTATCCAGCAATCGCTGCGCAGCCAGTACGTGATTTCCTATTCGCCCAGCAACAAGAAGCACGACGGCTCATTCCGCAAACTCAAAGTCGAACTCGTCGACAAAGAAGGCAAGCCGCTGCCCGTGAAAGACGAGAAGGGCAAACCCATCAAGTACCAGGTGATTGCCAAGTCGGGCTACAAAGCTCCGCGCACGGTGGAATAAGCTCGACATTCGATTCGTCGGCACGCGCGAGCCACTTGTCAAGAACTCGATTTCCCGTTCTTACAAGGCGATGCAAATCCGTTGACAGGCTGATTACAGCTCTGTTACTCTCGCAGGCGTTCCTCAATGAAAATCTCCGCCGATCTCAACCCAACTGTCCTCCTGGTCGATGACAATCGTGACGGGCTGCTGGTGCGCCGCTCTTTGCTGGAAGAACTCGGGTATCAGGTTCAGATTGCCAGGAGTGGTGAAGAAGGCCTGAAACTCTTTGTGACTTCCAACTTTCATGTGGTGGTCACCGATTACCGCATGCCTCGCATGAACGGCGTGGAATTGATTGAGCAGATTCGCAAAGTGAATCCCAACGCGCGGATCATTCTGCTCTCCGGATTTGTGGAGCCTCTGGGCCTCACTGAGGAGAATACCGGAGCCGATGCCGTGATCTCCAAGAGTTCCAACGAACCCGCCAATCTGGTGCGTTGGGTGAAGCGCCTGATGAATCGGCCGACACCTCGCAAACCGGTAGCCGCCCAAAAAAAACTTAGCCCGGCGATGCGCAGTTCCTTGCGATAAATCTGCGAAACTGGGATCTTGGTACGCCATCTTGCCATTTTCTTGTTAGCGGCGGTTCTATGCGTCATAGCCGCGCCCGTGGCCAAAAAGCCGCTCCGCCTTCCGCCGGCTCCGCCCGTGAAAGCCTCTGCCACGGTTCGCCGCTGGATCCGGACCATGACGCTGCGAGACCAGGTGGCGCAGCTTGTCTTCATTCCGTTTTACGGCACCGCGCCAAACGTTCGTACCGCTCAGTACCGTAAGTTTGTGCGGCTGATCCGTGAGACTAAGGTGGGCGGCCTGATCCTGCTCAACGCATCCAATGGCCGCCAGATCGTAAAGGCCGAGCCTTATGCGCTGGGTGCGTTTCTCAATCGCATGCAGCGCCTCGCCACCATTCCACTGATGGTGGGTGGAGACTTCGAGCGTGGCGCTTCCATGCGGGTGGAGGGAACCACCGTCTTCCCGCACGCCATGGCATTCGGCGCCACGGGCGATCCGAATTACTCCAAGCTGGAAGGCGAGGTCACCGCGCGCGAAGCTCGCGCCATGGGTGTGCAGTGGGTCTACTATCCGGTGGCGGACGTTAACAATAATCCCGATAACCCGATTATCAATATCCGGTCGTTCGGGGAGAATCCCCAGGACGTGGCGGCGCACGTGCGTGCGTTCATCGAGGGCGCGCATTCCGACAGGAAGAACGTCGTGCTGACCACCGCCAAGCATTTCCCGGGTCATGGCGACACCGCCACCGATACCCACATGAACCTGGCCACCGTATCCGCCGGACGCGAGCGGCTGGAAAGCCTGGAACTGGTGCCCTTCAAGGCCGCCATCGCAGCCGGCGTGGATTCCATCATGACAGGCCACGTCGCCGTCCCCGCGCTGGCGCCGCCCGACCTGCCGGCCACGCTTTCGCCGGCCATCCTCACCGGCCTGCTGCGCAAGGAACTCGACTTCAAAGGGCTCGTCATCACCGACGCCTTGGATATGGGCGGAATCGCCCAGGGTTTCAGCGCCGGCGATGCCGCCGTGCGCGCTTTCGAAGCCGGCGCTGATACGCTCCTGATGCCCACAGACCCCGATGCCGCCATTCGCGCCGTGGTCGCCGCCGTGCAAGACGGGCGCATCTCTCTGGCGCGCTTGCAGGAAAGCGTCGTCCGCATCCTCAACGCCAAAGAAAAGGTAGGGCTGGACCGCAAGCGCTTCATCGATCTCGAAGGTATGGGCGAGGTGGTGGACGACCCCGAAGCCAATGCCAAGGCGCAGGAGATCGCCGGCCGCGCGGTGACGCTGGTGCGCAACTCGGGCAATCTGATCCCCCTTGCCTCGCCGGACCGCGCCTGCTTCGTGGTGATGTCCGAGGGCCGCTACTCCACCGGCGGCCAGACGTTCGCGCAGGAAGTGCGCAAGCGCGTGCCGCATATCACAGTGACGACGCTCGACCCCGTCATGAGCCGCCAGGATGTGGAGGACGCCATCAACAACCTGCACGGCTGCGACGATTACGTCGTGGCGGCATTTGCTTCCGTCACGTCGGGTCGCGGTTCGGTGGGATTGGCCGGCGATCTGCCCCACGCCATGGAAATGCTGCAGGCCCGCGGCAAACCCATCGCGCTGGTGGCTCTGGGCAATCCCTATCTGCTGCGCAATTTCCCCAGCGTAGCGGCGTATCTGGCGACTTACAGTACGGTGCCGCTGTCGGAAGTCGCCGCAGTGAGGGCCCTGTGGGGCGAAAAACCCATCACCGGCCACCTGCCGGTATCGATTCCAGGCCAGGCTAAGTACGGCGAAGGCATCCAATCCCCGGCTACCCGCGCGGTATCTTCTTCGGGCCTTCCGCAGTAACCGCGCTATAATCCTGGTCGATGGTGCTTAGTCTTCCTCCCCGCGGTATAGAATTGATTCTACTACCTTTGGTGATTGGCGCAGCAGTATACGATATGCGCTATCGCCGTATACCCAACTGGCTAAATCTGCTCGGACTGCTGCTCGGTCTGGCCCTGAATTCCTGGCTCATTGTGGATGGCCGGCCGTGGCCCGGACTTGTTTTTTCGCTCAAGGGAATGGGGCTGGCTTTCGGCGTCTATTTCCTCCTGTATGCCCTCCGCGCCATGGGTGCGGGAGACGTAAAGTTAATGGCGGCCATCGGCGCCCTGGTGGGGTGGCAGGATTGGATCGGAGTGCTGCTTCTGACGGCCATCATCGGAGGAGTTTCCGCCGTTGTCCTCTCCCTGGTACGGGGCCGCCTGAAAACCACGTTGTTCAACGTGGGCTTCATCCTCAGCGAATTCAAAAGCATGCGGCCGGCCTATCTGAAAAACGAAGAGCTGGATGTGAAAAGCTCCAAAGCGTTGCGCCAGCCGCACGGCGCGGTCATCGCCGTCGCGACCGTCGCCTTTCTCATGGTCAGCTCTTATATGGTGCGGTAAGAACACCATGTCTATAATCGACAGTTTCAAACTCACCGGCAAAACCGCGCTGGTGACGGGTGCGCGCCGCGGCATCGGAAAAGCCATGGCTGTCGCCCTGGCGGAAGCAGGCGCCGATATCGTCGCCACCAGCGCCGGGCTGGAACCGGAGGGTAGCGCCATCCAGCGCGAAATCGCCGCGCGAGGCCGCAAGTATTGGGGATTCGCTTGCGACCTTGCCGATCGCGTGGCCGTGCGCGGTTTCATTGAAAAGGTCAAGCGCGAGTGCCCGCCCATCGACATCCTGGTCAACAACGGCGGCAGCATTCTGCGCAAGCCCGCTGCCGAGCATCCCGACGAGTATTGGGACAGGATCATCGAGATCGACCTCAACGCGCAGTTTGTCCTGGCGCGCGAATTCGGCCGCGACATGCTGGCGCGCGGGGCGGGGAAGATCATCTTCACGGCATCGCTCCTCAGCTTTCAGGGCGGCATTACCGTGCCGGGCTACGCCGCGGCCAAAGGCGGAGTCGCGCAGTTGACCAAAGCGCTGGCCAATGAGTGGGCCGGCCGCAACGTGCAGGTCAACGCCATCGCGCCCGGCTACATTGCCACCGATAACACCCAGGCCTTGCGCGCGGACCCGGTCCGCAATCCCGCCATTCTGGCCCGCATCCCCGCCGGCCGTTGGGGCGACCCCGAAGACCTCGCCGGCGCCGTCGTCTTCCTGGCCTGTCCGGCATCCAACTACGTGAGCGGCACGGTCCTCACCGTCGATGGCGGCTGGATGGGCCGTTAGCGCAGCCATCCAGCACGCCGGTCAATTGGCGCTCGGACGCTCCGCGGCATCTACCGCCAGCACCTCGACCGTCGCCTTGCGCGCTTCCAGTTTCAATCCCATTTGCTCCTGCAAAGCGCCAAAGATGGAAGGTCCTGTCGTTTCCGCCGGCGCCGGTGCCTGCGGCGCGACTCCGGGCTTCGTCAGCACCGGCTCTGATTCGCCGGGCGCCCACTCCAGTTTCACGTCGAAGGTCTCCTTTACTGCGGTAGCGTCCAAAACCGTCTGGCCCAGCGCATTCGAAAGCATGTCCGCCAGTTGCGGCATCGAGATCTTCTGCCCGGTGATCTTTCCCCGTGCCACGCTCGCGCGGCTTCTGCCTTCTGCCTCATTCGCCGGACTGACTTTCAGTCCGCCCTTCGCCACCGTGAGCTGGTAAATGTTGGCTTCCCGGGAATCGCGATGGACTTTGAGTTGAAACCGCTCGGCCAGCATCCGTTGCAGCATCTGCTGCGATTCTTTCGCCGTGGGGCTACCCACGGTTGTGCCGACAATATCGTACCGTTCCGAATCCATCCACTTGGGCCCGCCAGAAACCTGATCTTCCCTCACGCGGTATGCCACCTGTATCAGGAATTTCAGCGTGGCGTTTCGGGCCGTAAACCTGCCGGGATCGGTCGAAGCAGTCATGCCGCGACTTTCCGGCGCGCTGGGCTTCACGGACACCACCTCGAACGCCGCTGGCGTTGAGGAAGATTGCGCGAAACAGAAACTCAGCCACAGCAAAACACCCGTGCTTGTGCGCATCGCACCCCCTCCTCGATCCACAATCAATAACGGCACGGCGCTGCGATTGATGACAGCTTTTAGTAGATCACCTTCAGCGAAAACTGGACCTGCCGGGAACTGCCCGCAGTCTTGGCGATCTCGCCGAATCCCGGACCGAGCACCACGTTCGACGGCAGCCCGAAGTTGACCAGGTTGAACACATTGAAAAGTTCCGCGCGAAATTGCAGACTGGCGCGCTCGTTCCCGTCCCGCCGGACCAGCGGCGTATCCTTAATCAACGCCACATCCAGATTGTGGAATCCCGGCCCGCGGAAGGTATCGCGGCCCAGCCATCCGAAGCGCCCCTGGTTAGGTCCGGTCCCGCCGGCGACGTGTGTCGGAATAGAAAAGAAGGAGGCGTTCTCCGCACCGCGGCCAAAATAATCTTCGCGTACGGTGCGGCTTGTGGAGAAATTCGGAACGCCCACCTGGTCCGGCCGGTCCGAGCCCGCCGACCCCACGCCGGTCTGCTGCACTCCGGAATTCACGGTGAAGGGAAGTCCGCTCAATACCGTGCCAATGCCCAGGAGTTGCCATCCGGCGGTGGCCGTCTTTCCCAGCGCTCGCAGCCCGGGCACGCGCTCGGCGTGAAGATCCTGAAAAATCGTGAAGGTGGCAGCCTGCCGGATGTCGAACGTGGAAGGCCCTTTGTCCGCGCGCGTATCGAACGGGTTCTGCGGCGCGGTCTGCGACCCCAGCACGGCGCTCACATCGTCAATCGATTTCGAAAGGGAATAGCTCGCCTGGAAGCCCAGCCCCGAGCGGCCCAGACTGTTCTGCGCCGACAGTTGCAGCGAATGGTACGACGAGTGCGAGCGGTTGGTAATCAGGTTGACCAGCCCGTAGCCGCCGCTCACACCGCCGGATGAATCGAACTGTGTATAGGGCGCGAATGCCGCGGTAGCGCCGGTGAATCCGTTGGGATAGTCCATCACCGGAAGTTTTACGCCGGCCGTCCCCACATAGTTCGCGTTGAAGGTGACGCCTCGCAGTTCCTGCTCCAGCCCCGCGGTCCATGTCCCGATGTACCCGTTCTGAAAATTGCCCGCGATGCCCGCAACCGCCAGCGGCGTAACCTGATGGTCCGGTGAAAGCGCCGCCAGGTCCCGCTCGTAGCGCAGCACGTCCATCTGGGTATTCGCCGGTACGTCCCGCGAGTTGCCCGACGCGAACACCAGCGCGCCCGACGGCGTGTATGCCTGTGGAATCTGCTCCGGCGTGATCGTCATCCCGAAGCGGATGGGCTGTCCGGGCGCCGCCGTGAGCCGTGGATATAACACGAAGGGCGTGCTGCCGGTCAGCGAGTTATCCTGCCACACATTTGGCAGCAGCGTGGTGATGCCGGCGCCGGCTACCAGTTTGGTCTTCGGACCGGCCTGCACCCGCAACGCCACGCGCGGCCCCCAACCGTGCGTGTCCCACTCATACCCGGGCTCCGGATTGACCATAATCCGCGAGCCGGGAATCACACCGGGAGCACCGCCCAGCACCAGCCCCGACGTCCGTTTGGCGCTCTCCCGGATCGGCGAGTTGATCTCGTAGCGCAACCCGTAATCGATCTGCACGCGTCCCGAGAGTTTCCAATTGTCCTGCAAGTAAAGGTTGTACGCGTCCCGGTGAATGGCCGAATCGCCGATATGGTCGCCCTGCGCGAACATCGCCGGCGCCACCGCCAGGGAATAGGTGAATGCACTGGCCGTCAGCAGCCCGGTCAGCGAGTCGGGCAATAAGCCCCCGGGAGCGATGTCGTGCGCCCCACTCGCCGAACGGATCGCCACAGGCGCGTACGCCGCGCCGCCGCCGAACTGGTATTCCCCGTTCGGGCTGATGCCGAATACCGTGGTATCGCGATTCGCCCGGATTTCGCCGCCGGCCTTCCAGGTGTGCCGCCCCCGTACCCAGGTCACGTTCTGCCGCACTTGAAACAGATTGCCGTACGACCCCATCACGGAGCCCGCCGCGCTGTTGAACGGCTCGTACAGGTTGTCGCCGAATTTCAGCGCCGGGTCGCTGTGATTGAGCGCCGGGAACGAGGGCGTGGTGCGTGTAAAGCTGACCGATACATCCCACGCCAGCTTCGCCGATTCCGTGCGCCTGTACGTGACCACGGCATTGCGCTGATGATCGATGAACTCCACCGCGAAATCCCGTTCTATCGCCGTCTGGTTCGGGTTGGTCGTAGGCCCCGTAACCTCATTCAGGCTGAAGCGCCCGAACAACTGCGCCTTCTCCGACACGCGATGGTCGATGCGCACACTGAACTGATCGGCGACCGTGGTCACTTTCGAAGATGTGGCGTAGGTGCGCGCTCCGTAGGGCCCCTGCGGATCGTTCGGCAGAGGATAGCGGCCCAGCAGTTTGGCGATGCGCGGATCCACCGGCACCGTCAGGGTGTCGCCCGGAAACGCGGTGGTGTCCAGTCCCGCCCGTTCTGCGGACGTGGGAACGGAGAGCACCTGAGTCGTCCCCAGCACTTGCCGGAAGCCTTGATACTCGGCGAAATAATAGGTGCGATTGCGCCGCAGCGGGCCGCCGCTGGTCAAACCGAACTCGTTGCGGATGAACGGCGGGATGCGTCCCGGATTGGCGAAGCTCCGCCGGTCGAAGAAATTTCTCGCATCCAGAGCCGCGTTGCGTAGGAATTCGAACACCGACCCGTGGATTGCATTGGCGCCGGACCTTGTGATGATGTCCGTAAAGCCCGCGGCGCCACGCCCGGTTTCCGCGGGCATCCATCCGGAGCTGGAGCGGATCTCCTGCACCGCATCCACGTTGAAATTCGAGAAGGTCGCGCCGCCCATTTCGGGGTCGCTGGAATCGGCTCCGTCCATGGCAAACACGGCGGCGGTGCCGCGCTGGCCATTCACGGTGAACTGCAGCGTGAAATTGGCCGCTCCATTGGTGTCCGTCATGGTGCCGGCCGCCAGCAGCAGCAACTGGCTGAAGTCCCGCTTGTTCAGCGGCAGTTCGGAAACCGCCTTGCTCGAAAGGTGCTCGCCGCCTGTGCCGGTCGGCTCGGCAGCCTGTGTCCGCACCAATAAAGTACCGTCCGCCGTCCATTCCAGCGCCAGCGTTGCGCCCGCCAGCGGGATATGGATCGCCTGCCCGCTCTTCGCCGTTGCCCCACCGCGGCTGGCTGCAATCGCGTACTCGCCGGCCGGCGGCTCCGGCATTGTGAAGCGGCCTTCCGGTCCCGTGGTCGCTTTGAGGACCGTATCGCCGGAACGAAATTCCACCACCGCCCCAACCAGAGCCGCGCTGCGGCCGTCGTGCAACTCTCCAGTGAGCAGTTTGGGATCGCCACTCTGGGACGCGAACAGGGCGGCGGCAAAGGCTAATATTGCAGCGAGCACACAAACAGGATATCCAAGTATGATTCCGTGATGCACCTAGTCGAGCGCTTGCCGCAGGTTTCTACGAAGTGGAGGGCGGCCAAAGTCCGAGCTGGCGTCTTCTCGCTTATGTGGATTGGTTCAGATCGCCGACCATGCGGCCGTCTTCGCGGCCACTTTCGCGGCTATTTGTGTTCGTTGGTCATCTCTGTGGCGGCTGGCAGGCTCGGATGAAATCAAGGCCGAGTTGAGTGAACCTCAGGTTCGTCGCGTAGTCGACATTCAAGGCTTGAGGAATGCTAATACTCGCGCCGCCGCGCACTTGGCTGCTTTTCGAGGCGACCTTTACCGGCTTTATTGAAGTCACATTCTGAAGCAAACCACAACGTATGAAAAGGTCTTTAGCGGCTTCTGCTTCCTGAAGATCGGTCTTGATTAAGTCGCGAT
This sequence comes from Candidatus Sulfopaludibacter sp., assembly GCA_031292755.1. Taxonomy (GTDB): domain Bacteria; phylum Acidobacteriota; class Terriglobia; order Bryobacterales; family Bryobacteraceae; genus Sulfopaludibacter. The sequence continues at coordinate 224 of JARLGM010000220.1, read as the reverse complement.
GTTTATCCATATCGCCGTACGTGATCATTTCAAGGCGAGGCCACCGGGAGAGACCGGCTGCACTGTACGAACGCAGGAATTGACTATATGAAAAACCCGCGTCACTCCCACGTGAACTCGGCGGATCATTTGCGTACAAGCGCGACTGATAAAGAGATTGAGCCAGCTTTGGACTTGTCCCCAATTTTGAGACAAATGGTTAAGACTCATTTTTCATTGAATGG
>JARLGM010000219.1 GCA_031292755.1 Candidatus Sulfopaludibacter sp. | reverse complement strand
CTGCAGGCCGAGGCGTACGAGCGCAGCGATTGCCTTGCTCATACTGACGTCAACTGTCTCTGCGTAGCTTTGCACTTGGCTGGCGACAGGCGATGGGAGGCCGACCGTGTAGCGGCTTTCGGGCTGGCGCCGGCCGGTGATACGGGTTTTTCTGGGCCGGACTCGGGAGTTCTTCTTCGGCACTCTGGTTTGAGGCATATATCTTCAGTATGCCTCAGAACGCATCGCTCTGCACAGAAGCAGCACGCAGGACGACCCGGCGCTTGAGAGGCAAGAGGCCGCAACCAGGGAGGCCCGCAGGAGGCTGGGGCGTTTCCCGTTACTAATCTGGGCTGGACGTCAGGCCGATGGTCGTACGTCCGAGTATAGCGTCACCCAAGTGGATCCGAGTTCTTTCCTCGCTGGCAGTCGTCCTATCGACCGTCCCATGCCACCGGCTGCACGCAGACGGCTACAATGTTGGTCGTGGCTGAAGAAAAGAGCACGACGTATTTGATAAACACGGCGTTCGTCGGAATTTCCCGCCGCGCCGAGTCCGTGGATCGTAAGACGTTGGTCCAGACATTCGTTGACTTGGGACCACTAATTCCCGTTCTGTCGTCTCGGGATCACCAAATTGTCTACGGGCGGCGCGGGACTGGAAAGACTCATGCGCTGCTTTATGTTACTGAACAGCTCAGAACCGATCGAACAATTCCGGTCTATGTTGATCTTCGCAACATGGGGTCATCTGGCGGGATGTACAGCGATACCCAAATCCCTGTCACTCAGCGGGCGACCCGCTTGTTACTCGACGTGCTCGGCACGGTACATGAGGGCCTGATAGAGCACGCCGTAAATATGGATCTGGATCTGTCGGTATTGGGCCCTGTTCTGGACACGTTCGCCCAATCGATAACTGAGCTTGAGGTTGTCGGCGAGGTCCATCGCGAAACCAAACTCGGAACCAGAGCGGACCGAGAGGAGTCTTCTGCGCTGAGGCTCGTCCTGAGTGACAAGCCAAGTGTGGACGTCGGAGTGACAAGCACGGACAAATCATCTTCTCAAGCGGAGAGTAGTCTGGAAGAGTCTGGGCCGATGAGGTATCGCGTTCATTTTGGGAGCGTCGGCAAGGCCCTGGGAGAACTCGCGAAAACCCTAAATCCGGCGCGAATCTTGGTCGTTCTGGACGAGTGGAGCACGATCCCTCTGGAATTGCAACCGTATTTGGCGGATCTGATTAGGCGGGCTGTCTTTCCTGTTGCTGGTATCACGGTCAAGATTGCTGCAATCGAGCAGAGATCGAATTTTAAGATTGGGCCACACGGTGACTATACGGGCATCGAAATCGGCGCGGACGCGTCTGCCGACGTAGATTTGGATGACTACATGGTGTTTGACAACAATGCGGACCGGGCGCTTGAGTTTTTCCAGGAACTCTTGTTCAAGCACTACGCGTCTGAAGCGGGCTCACGGCCGGAGTTTCAGAACTCCAACGGCCTCATCCAGGCGGCATTTACGCAGCGAAACGCGTTCGAGGATTTTGTTCGTGCCGCTGAGGGTGTGCCCCGCGATGCGTTCAACGTCTTGTCCATCGCCGCGCAGCGAAGCCTCAATGATAAGATTTCGATCCCTACCATTCGCGTTGCGGCGAGAACGTGGTTCCAGCGAGACAAAGAGGGAGCAGTGCGCTCAAATTCGGAGGCTGAAGAACTCCTGCATTGGATTATTGACGAAGTGATTGCGCACAGGCGAGCGAGGGCGTTTCTTCTTCGATCAAACACCCGCCATCCCTTGATCGACGCGCTCTTCGATGCTAGATTGCTCCACGTAATCAAGAAGAGCATTTCGGGTCATGATGAGCCTGGTGCCCGATACGATGTCTACAAATTGGACTATGGATGTTATGTGGATCTGTTGGCGACGACCAAAGCGCCCGACAAGTTGCTGGACACGGAGGATCCGGGTGCCTCGGTCAGCGTCCCGTCCGACGATTACAGAGCGATACGCAGAGCAATCCTAGACCTCGACAGATTTAGACAGCGGGGTCGAGCGCTACCGCTCGGAACGCTGTTGGGTGCGCTCGGTTCGCCTCCTGCACCAGCAACCGCCGAGACCGAATCCGCCTCACATCCTCCCCACGTGGATGAGTAGTCGCCCATGGTGAGAAGCGCCGATTCAGATTAGTACCGAGAAGTCGGCTTACCGACCCTAATCGGCGCTGCACCGGTCGGTTTTTGTGCTCCGCTTGGAGAAGCGTTACCTCTGGCCAGCCCATGCGGCGGCACCGATCCGCGCGATCCCTATCCTGCGTCGCGCAACGCCGACATGGGATCGAGCCGGGCCGCGCGCCGCGCCGGAATGTACGCGGCCAGCGCGATTGCCGCCGCCAGCAGGATCGCGGCCGCCGCCAGTTCGACCGGATCGTTGGGACGGATGCCGTACAGCAGGCTTTTGACCAGGCGGCTGGCCACGATTGAGACGGCCAACCCTGCCGCCATCCCCGCCGCGCCAATCATCGCCACATCGCGCAACATCAGCCATACCACCGACTGCCGCTGCGCGCCCAGCGCCATGCGAATTCCGATTTCGCCGCGCCGCCGCACCACGCTGTACGCGGTGGCGCCGTACAGCCCCACCATGGCCAGCAGCAGCGCCAGGGATCCGAAGATGGTCGACAGCAGCGCCACCATCCGCGGCTGCACCAGGGACTCTTTCACCTGCGTATCGAAGTTGCGGAACTCCAGCGAGATGTTGGGATCCACGCCGGCCACCGAGGCGCGCAGGGAAGGAATCAGCGATTCCACCGCCCCAGCGGAACGGATGGCGTAGCGAACGTCGGGACTGGGATCGGGATCCTGCGTGAGCGCCAGGTAGGCGATGGTGCGCGATGCTTCATCGAGGCGGTTGTACTTGGTATCTTTCACTACGCCGATTACCTGGCATACCTGGCAAATATCCGGAACGCCGATCGTCTTGCCCAGCGGGTTCGCCGCGCCGAAGAATTTCCGCGCCGTCTCTTCGTTGATGACGATCACCGGCGCGGAGTTCAGATCGTCGTGTTCGCTGAATTCGCGCCCCATGAGCAGCGGCGTGCGCATGGTCGCGAAGTAGCGCGAAGAGACGCGATTGAAAAAGACGACCGAATCGCGCCGCGATTGCGGCGTGTACCCCTCCACTTTCACCGGGGACGCCCAACCCTGGCGGCCGATCGGCGCGAGTTGATTGGTGGCGGCGGACACAACCCCCGGCAGCGCGCGGAAACGGTCCAGCAACTCGCCATAGATCTGGTTGCGCTGCTGCGCAGTAGTGGCTTGCGGAAGTGTGGCGCCGACCATCAGAATATTGTGCCGGTCGAAGCCGCTATCCACGGTCAGCAGATTGCGCAGCGTACCGAGAAACAGTCCCGCGCCCGCCAGCAGCACCAGCGAGAGGGCCACCTGCGCGGCCACCAGCGCCGTGCCGAGGTGAAAACGGGAGAAACCCTGGACCGATCCGCGCTCGTTTTCCTTCAGCGCGTGATTCAGCCCGATGCGCGTGGCCCGAATGGCCGGCGCGAGCCCGAAGAGGAGTGCCGTCAGGATGCCGGCCGCGACGGTGAACGCCAGCATGCGGAGGTCCGGAGAGGTGTCGATATCGATGGGGTTGCCCGCGGTGGAAAGCATCCGCACCAGCACGCGACTGCCCCACATGGCGAACAGAAATCCCGCCGCCGTGCCGAGCGCGGCCAGGAGCAGGCTTTCCGTCATCAGTTGCCGGACCACGCGGAAGCGGCTCGCGCCGATGGCCATGCGTACGGCGAGTTCGCGCCGGCGGGCGGCGGCGCGGGCCAGCAGCAGATTCGCAATGTTGGCACAGGCAATCAGCAGCACCAGCCCCACGGTGCTCATGAGCACAGGGAGAGCCGTCTGGTAGCGCGCACGTGTCAGCGAAAAACCGAGCGCGGCAGGGGCGAGGCGATACCTGGTCTTCAGGTAGTCGGCCTGGTCCTGGGCGCTCCGTCCCGTGGGCATTGTGGCGCGCAGAATATCCGGCGTGACGGCGCGCAGACGATCATCGGCCTGCTGGAGCGTTTGACCTACTGGAATTCGGCCCATCATGCGCAGCCACCAGTAATGGATGGGGTCGGCCGCCGCGTTGGGGTGAAGCAGACCCAGCGAGCCGATGGGCACGGCGACATCGAAACTGCGGTCGATATCCAGGCCGGTGAACCACGGCGGCGTCACCCCCACGATCACGAATGGTTGCCGGTTCAGGTGGATGGTTTTGCCGATGACGCCGCGGTCGCCGGAAAAATTGCGCTGCCAAAAGCCGTAGCTGACTACGGCCACCGCACCGTCGGGACCGCCGCCGCGTCTGTCATCGGCGGCAGTGAAGCCGCGGCCGATCATGGCGGGCACGCCCAACACGCGGAAGAAATCGCCGCTCACCCACATGCCTTGCGCCGGGTGTGTCTCGCCGCCATCGGCCAGGTCGAATGGCTCCGTGGAGAACGCGAGAGTGCCGGAGAACGACTGTTGACGATCGCGAATCTGATCCCAGATCAGCGTGTTCACTTCATCGTCGTCGCCATCGCCCATGTGGATCTGCACCAGCGCTTTCGGGTCGGCCACCGGCAGAGTGCGCAACATCACGGCATTGATGATGCTGAAAATCGCCGTGTTGGCTCCAATGCCGAGCGCCAGGGAGAGCACGGCGGTGGCCGTGAATCCGGGGTTGGCGGTGAGTGCTCGCGCGCCATAGGCGATATCTTTGCCGAGATTGTCGAGCATGGTCCAGCCCCAGGCTTCGCGGCTCACCTCCCGGAGCCGCGTGGCATTGCCGAATTGGCGGCGTGCGGCGGCGGCGGCTTCGGACGAACTCTGGCCGGCGTCGCGGTTATCGGCAGCGCGCATTTCCATGTGGAGGCGCATCTCTTCGGCCAGGTCGCGATCGAACCGGCCGGCGAAAAAGAGGAAGCGGAGCCGGCGCAGGAAGTCTCCCATAGCTAGACTATGGCAGAGATCCCGCGGGCTGTCAATGTCACTCCGCGCGCAGCGTGTCCATGGGATTGATGTGCGCCGCGCGCCGCGAAGGGATCCAGGCGGCGGCCAGAGCGGCCAGGGTCACCACGGTGAGGCCCGCGGTGTAAGCCGGCAGATCGAAGGTCCGCAACATGAAGAAGGCGACGCTGAGCAGTCTGGCAAGCGCCAGAGAGCCGGCGAGACCGCAGACCAGCCCGATCGCCGCCAGCCGTCCCGATTGGGCCAGCACCAGCCGGATCACGCTGCCGGGCGAAGCCCCCAGTGCCATGCGAATTCCAATCTCGCGCGAGCGCTGGCCCACTACGTACGCCATCACGCCGTACATTCCGGAGATGGTGAGCAGCAGCGCCACACCGCCCAGCACCAGCGAGATGACCATGGCGGCGCGGAACGGATAGACCTGGAGAACGAACGAATCTTCAGCGGCCACCGCCAGCGAACCGCGATCGGGCAGTACGTCCGTGAGGGACTGTTCCAGCAGTTCGCGCGCCCTGGCGGAATCCGTTTTCGCGCGGACGATCAATGTGCGCGCCTGCGCCGAGCCGAGCGCGGTGGGAAAGTACACCATGCTGCGGTCGAGCCCATCGAACAACATGCCGCTGACCACGTCCTGGGCCACGCCGATCACCACCGAGCGGGTGTGAAACTCCGGCGCGTCGAGGGTCTGGCCGAGCGCGTTCTGGCCGGGCCAGAAGCGGCGCGCCGTTGCCTGGCTGACGATCGCGGCGGAGGTCTCGCCGGGGAGAAAATTGCGCCCGCGCAGAATGGGAATGTGGAGCACGTCGAAATATTCGGACGAGACGTTGTTATAGCCCGAGGCCTCCGCATGAGTGCGGCCTGAGGGTACGAGCGGCACGGAGCGCACTCGCCCGCTGAGCGGCGCGCGCAGGGCCACCGCGACACTCGCGACCCATGGCTGCGCCTCCAGGTGACGGGCCAATTTCGCAGCGTCGGCATTCGCGGTGCTGCTGAAGATCAGGGGAGAAACCATGCCGCGCGTATCGTAGCCTACTTCCAGGCGCCGGAGCGCGGCGCTGTTCCGCAATAGGACACCGGTGAGCACCAGAAGCAGCAGGCACACGGCGACCTGGCTCGCCACCAGCGCTCCACGCAGGCGGGTGGAGCGGAAGCGCGCGCTAAATTCTCCGCGCAGGGCGCCCATCAGGTTGATGCTGGTGGCTTGCATGGCCGGAGCCAGCCCGGAAACCACTGTCACCACGGCCGCCGAGAGCAGCAGGAAGAACAGCACTCTCCGGTCCGCCGTCAGCGGGGCCAGCACCACCAGCCCGGCATAAGACTTGGGCATGGTGGAGACCAGTAGCCGTTGTACGGCGCCGAGTCCCAGGGTCGAAACCGCGAAGCCCGTCAGCCCGGCCAGCGAAGCAAGCAGCAGATTCTCCGAGAGCAACTGGCGGATGAGCCGCCCGCGGGCCGCGCCCAGAGAAAGCCGCACGCCGATCTCGCGCTGTCGCGCCAGGGCGCGGGCCAGCATCATGCTGGTGACGTTGGCGCAGCAGATCGCCAGCACCAGTCCGAACACCACCATCAGTGGAGAGAATACCGCCAGGGCCTTGGCATCGAGCACCACGGGCGTGGCCCGTGAGACCAGGACCGCTCCGATCGCGTGCTCGGCTTCCGGCAGTTGCGCGGTAAGATTCCGGGCCAGGATGCTGAGCGACGCGCGGGCCTGCGCGGCTGCGATGCCGGGGCGCAATCGACCCACGATGGCGTAGCGATCCGCGCCCGGCGCCACGGCGTTCTGGATACTGACGGGAACGTAGAAGTCCGGCGGCGTATCCCCAGGCGGCATGCCGTCGAATTCGCTCCCGCACACACCGACGATTTCGAGCGGATTGCCGTTCACCAGGAGTTTGCGGCCGATGGCGGCCGGATTGCTATCGAACATCGATTGCCACAAGCGATAGCTCAGCACGGCGGTGGAGCGGTCGTCCGGCAGAAGCGGACGGCCCAGCGCCATCTTCACGCCCAGCATCGAAAAGTAGTTGCCGCTCACCAGCACGCCATCGAGGCTGCGCGTGCCCACGCGCGTTCCAAAGGAACTGGCGGCAAGGGCATCGGAAAAGGCCGGCGTTTGCTCGCGGATCTGCTGGTACTGTTCCCAATCGAAACGGGCGGATCCGTTTACCCGCGTGGCGAAGCTGAGTTGATAGAGGCTGTAGGGCTGGTTTACCGCTACGGGACGCAGCACGTAGGCATCGAACAGCGTGAACAGCATGGTGTTCAAACCCAGGCCGGCGCCCAACGTCAAGACCGCCGTTGCGGCGAAGGCCGGCGAACGGCGGAGCGTGCGTAAGGCATAATGCACATCCTGCGCGAGTGTTTCCAGCAGCATCGATCCCCCTCACAAGGCAGACGCGGTAATCCCGCGATGTTTAGCGCCTGTTGTAAGCTAGATCCGTGTTAACCAAAACGTTCGCGCTTTCCTTCCTTGCAGCGGTGGCGCTGGCCCAGCCTGTGATCATCAAGACCGGCACGCTGATCGATGGCAAAGGCCGCGTGCTCCGCAACCAGGAGATCACGGTGGAGAACGGCCGCATCACCCGCGTGGGAGCCGCCACGCATAAGCCGACAATCGACCTGAGCGGCCTCACCATGACCCCGGGGTGGATCGATACGCACGTCCACCTGGGCTGGTATTTCAACAAGGAAGGCCGGCTGGAAACGGGACCCGGACGCGCCGGCAAGACCACGCCGCAACAGGCCGCCCTATTCGCCGCCGCCAACGCGCGCGCCACCTTGATGGGCGGATTCACTACGGTGCAGTGCCTGGGCATGGCGATCGAGGGCGATATCCGGTATATGACCGCGAACGGCGCTCTGGATGGTCCGCGTGTGCTCACCAGCCTGCGCACCATCGATGAGCGGACCGGCACGCCGGAGCAGATCCGCGCCTTCGTGCGCAAAGCCAAAGAGGATGGCGCGGATGTGGTGAAGCTGTTCGCCACCGCCAGCATTCGCGACGGCGGCAAGATGACCATGACGGTAGACCAGATCAACGCGGCCTGCGGCGAAGCCAAAGCCGTGGGACTCCGCGCGGCTGTGCACGCGCATGCTTCCGACGGCGCCACGGCGGCCATCAATGCCGGCTGCACCAGCATCGAGCACGGCACGTTTCTGGACGATGCCACGCTCGACCTGATGGCCCAGCGCGGCGTGTACTTCGATCCCAATTTCCTGGTGCTGCACAATTATCTGGAGAACAAGCCGCATTTCCTGGGCATCGGCAACTATACCGAAGAGGGTTTCGCCTCCATGGAAAAGGGACTGCCGCTGGTGGCCGACGTGATCCGCCGCGCCCGCGCGCATCACGTGAAGATCGTGCTGGGGACCGACGCCGTCGCCGGGTCGCACGGCCGCAATTCCGAGGAGTTCATCTATCGCGTGAAGGACGGCGGCGAAAAACCGATGGACGCGCTCATCAGCGGCACCAGTATGGCGGCGGAATCGCTGGGGATGGCCGGCAAGATTGGCTCCATCGCCGAGGGCAAGCAGGCGGACCTGGTGGCGGTGGACGGCAATCCGCTGGAGGACATCACGGCGGTGCGCCGCGTGGTGTTCGTGATGAAGGGCGGCACGGTGTACAAAAATTCGCCCCTGCCGCACTAGTGCGTCACGTTAATGTCCGTCACGTAGTACGAAGGATCTTTCACCACGGCGGTGGCGTGGATTTTGTCGCCCACGTGGAGCTTGGCAAATTCGGCATCGGGCTTGATGGGGTACTCCATGGTCATGGCGTCCATCCAGTCGCCGATTTTGCCGGCCTGAATGGTGGCTGTCTTGCTTGTGGGGTCGAGCGCCAGAATTGCGCCGTCGAACTGGTATCGTTTTTCTCCACCGCCGGTACTCCCGCATCCCGCTAGAACAAGGGCCGCCAGCAATACGAAGCAGATTCGTCTGATCATCACCTCACATCGTCGCACGAAGGGGCGGGCGGCGGAACAAAGCCCGCGGCCGGACTTTTCGGCGGCGCCGGGTGGAAGACCATGCGATCGTTGGTCGCATCTTTTTTCAGCGCGTTCGTCAACGGAATGGCGCACTTCTGCCCCGGCGCGAGTTGGATCCTGGGCGCAGGGTTGCGAAGGGGCAGTTTGAACTGTTGGAAGTATCGCGGCAGATTGGGCGGACGCCAATCGGGCGATTGCGCCATCACGGCGCTGCTCATGAGAACCGCAAGAGTCACGTAGCGCATTTGTGATAAGCTCCCATTTGTCTGAAGCGATGGATCACATCGAAATCGACTTCCCTGTGGAGCCGTTCCGTTCGGTTCCGCGCCTGCTGCTGCGATCGGTCCTTCTGTTCGGCTCCAACCTGCCATTCATTGCCGGGGTCACCCTGCTGGTGTTCCTGCCGGCCACACTGGTGCTACAACTCGGCTACTCGCTGCTGAATGTCCCGAGCAGCGGCATCCTTTCATATTTTTTGATGACGGCGGGCGATCTGATACTTTCGGCTCTCGCCGTACCCGCCGTTCTCTACGGGCTGACCCTGAAGTTGCGCAACGGAAAGCTGCCGCCGCTGTCCGATGCGCTTGGTTGGGGGCGCCGGCAATGGCGGAAAATGCTGTGGAACACCTTTAAAATGGAGGTGAGCATCCTGCTGGCCTCCCTGCTGCTGCTGGTCCCCGGAATCATCGCCGCGATCGACCTGATCTTCACCGAGACGATTGTGGCCTTGGAAGCCGACCGCACCACGGACGTGCGGGAGCGGACCCGCTCGCTGGCCAAGGGGCATCGCTGGCGCATTTTCTTCGCCATGCTGCCGCTCACGGTGCTGGGGATGCTGGGCAGCATGTTGGTGCTGAAGGCGCTGGAGGGCGCGGCGAATTCACATCTGCTGCTGGCTGTGGCCGATAGCCTGCTGACCGTCGTCAGCCAACTGACCACGGTGGCAGTGCTGCTGATTTACCTGGGCCTTATTGAGCCCAGACCGTTAGCGGCAACTGCACGGAAGCCGCCCGGGAAGGGTCGACGCGCACGCTGACGCCGCGGCCTGAGAAGCGCTGCGCAAACACGGGGTCGATC
>JARLGM010000021.1 GCA_031292755.1 Candidatus Sulfopaludibacter sp. | reverse complement strand
TCTGGGTGACCATAGCGAGAGGGACCCACCCGTTCCCATCCCGAACACGGTAGTTAAGCCTCTCAGCCCCGATGGTACTGCATAGGCAACTATGTGGGAGAGTAGGAAGTTGCCCGGTTTATAATCGAAAGCCCGATCCCCGTGATCGGGCTTTTTCATTATGCACGCCGCAACCGTAGCCTCTCTCGTCCGCGCCTTCGATGACTCCACTGACGGAGCCGCCCTCAAATCCCGCGAACTCATCCTCATGCTCCTCGATTGCACCCCGGCCCCCTTCTCCCGCGCGCAGTTCACTCCCGGCCACATCACCTGCACCGGACTCGTCCTCGCCCCCGACGACGAGCGCCTCCTGCTCGTCCATCATCGCCGCCTCGACCGCTGGCTCCTTCCCGGTGGCCACGTCGAACCAGCCGACGCCGAAATCTGGGACGCTGCCCGCCGTGAGGTGATCGAAGAAACCGCCGCCCGCCTCCTCCCCGAACCTGCTCCGCGCCTCGCCGGCCTCGACGTCCACGGCATTCCCGCCGGCAAAGGCGAGCCCTACCACTTGCATCACGACATCCTCTTCCACTTCCGCGCCTCCAGCGACCGGACCGAACTCTCCGGCGAATCCCGAGCCGTCGCCTTTTGCTCCCCCGCCGCCTTCGACCGCTACTCCGTCCCCGAAAACGTACGCCGCGCCTACGTCCGCGTGCGAAAATTGTCTTCGAGCCAATGAAGACATTTACAATTGCAGTGATCGCCGGCGATGGCGTCGGAACCGAAGTCATCCCGCAGAGCAAGCGAGTTCTGGAGCGAATCGGCAGGAAACACGACGTCACTTTCGCGTTTCAAGACTTCGAATGGGGCGCCGAGCACTTCTTCCGCTGGGGGCGCATGATGCCTGCCGGCGCCATCGACCTCTTGCAGTCGTGCGACGCCATCCTTCTCGGCGCCGTGGGCCACCCGGAGATCCCCGACCACACCACGCTCAACGGTCTCCTGCTGCCCATCCGCCGCGCCTTCGATCAATACGCCAACGTGCGCCCGGCCTATCTCTATCCCGGCGTGCAGTCCCCGCTCGCCAAGGCCCGCGGCGGCGATATCGACTTCGTCGTGGTGCGCGAGAACACCGAGGGAGAGTACGCCCAGGTCGGCGGCTTCGTGTACCAGTTGCAGCCCGATGAAGTTGCCATCCAGACCTCCGTGTTCACCCGCCGCGGCATCGAGCGCATTGTCCGCTTCGCCTTCGAACTGGCCATGAAGCGCAACAAGCGCCGGAGAGTCGCCAGCATCACCAAGTCCAACGCCCAGGGCTTCAGCATGGTCTTGTGGGACCGCGTCTTTCAGGATGTCGCCGCGCAGTTCCCTGAAGTTTCCACCGAATCGCTGCTTGTCGATGCCGCTGCCATGAACTTCATCCGCCGCCCGGAGAGCTTCGACGTCGTGGTGGGCTCCAACCTGTTCGCCGATATCCTCAGCGATATTTCCGCCATCATCATCGGCAGCATGGGCCTGGCCGCCAGCGCCAATCTCGATCCGCTCCGCCGCTTTCCTTCCATGTTCGAGCCGGTGCACGGTTCGGCGCCCGATATCGCCGGCAAGGGCATCGTCAATCCGCTGGCTACCATCCTCAGCGCCGGCATGATGCTCGATCACCTGCAGATGCCCGAAGCCGCCCGCGAAGTGGACAGGGCCGTGGCGGCCGTCCTAGCCGAAGGCAAAGTCCGCACGCCCGACCTGGGAGGCAAGAGCAGTACCGAAGAAGTGACCGCCGCGGTGCTGGAGAAACTCGCCTAGTGGCGGCGGCCGTAAAGCGCGAAAGCACCGGTGGGCATGCCTTCCTCGTCGCCTCGGGTATTCTGCTCAGCCGCATCTTCGGACTGGTGCGCGTCCACTTTATCTCCCATTATCTCGGCCTGGAAACCGACGCGGCGGATGCCTGGAATCAGGCGTTCACCATCCCTAACTTTTTGTCGAACCTGTTTGGCGAGGGGGTATTGTCTGCCTCCTTCATCCCGGTCTATGCCCGCCTGCTCGCGCGCGGCGACGAGCGGGAGGCGGGCAAAGTGGCGGGCGCCATCGCCGCCATCCTTGCCGCCGTGACGTCGCTCATTGTCCTGGTGGGTGTGTTGGCGACACCCATCTTTATCGATGTCTTCGCCCCGGGTTTTCACGGCGCCAAGCGCGACCTGACCATCCGTATCGTACGCATACTCTTCCCCGGTGCCGGCCTGCTGGTACTCTCGGCGTGGTGCCTCGGGGTGTTGAACAGCCATCGCAAGTTCTTCCTCTCTTACACCGCGCCGGTCCTGTGGAACGTGGCCATGATCGCCACCCTCGCCGCCTTCGGCCGCAGCAGCGGGGAATCGCGCCTGGCGGTCATGTTGGCATGGGGCTCGGTGGTGGGTAGCGCTTTGCAGTTCGGCGTGCAACTTCCCATGGTCCTCTCACTGGCGCGCCAGTTGCGTGTAAACCTGGACACGAAGGCGGCGGACGTGCGGGAAGTAATCCGCAATTTCGTGCCCGTGTTCATCAGCCGCGGCGTCGTCCAGATCAGCGCGGTCGTGGACCGAATGCTCGCCAGCCTGCTGCCCACCGGAGCCGCCGCCGGTCTGGCCACCGCGCAGGTCCTGTACACTCTGCCCGTCAGTCTGTTCGGTATGGCCGTCTCGGCGGCGGAACTCCCGGCTATGTCCAGTGCCCTGGGAAGTGAAGCCGAGATCGCGGCGTACCTGCGGCGGCGGTTGAATTCCGGCCTCCGGCAAATCGCCTTTTTCATCGTGCCTTCCGCCATGGCCTTCCTGGCGCTGGGCGACGTTGTGGCGGGCGCGCTATTCCAGGGTGGGAAGTTCGTCGCCAACGATACCCGCTATGTGTGGGTCATCATCGCGGGGTCGGCCGTGGGCTTGCTGGCGTCCACCCTCGGCCGCCTCTACTCTTCCACCTATTACGCCCTCCGCGACACCCGCACCCCGCTCCGCTTCGCCGTCATTCGCGTGGCGCTGACTACCGCACTTGGCTATCTCTGCGCGCTCCCGCTCCCGAAACTACTGGGCATCGATCCGCGATGGGGCGTTGCAGGACTCACAGCCTCCGCCGGCGCGGCCGGATGGGTGGAATTCACACTGCTCCGGCGCACTCTGAATGCGCGCATCGGATCTACCGGTCTCCCCGCATCGCTCGTGGCGCGCCTATGGACCTCGGCCGCCCTCGCCGCTGCGGCGGCGTGGGCCGTGAAACTCGCGGTCGGTCATCACGACCCCAAGATCGTTGCCGTGCCCGTCCTGGGAATCTACGGCGTTGTGTACTTCGGCGCGACTTACGTCTTCGGCGTCGAAGAATGCGTAAGCACTCTCCAACGTCTGGCGCGGTTCACGTCTACTGGTACGCGCCGGCCTTCTTGAAGTCTCCGCCCTTGACAATCGATATCGCCGCCGGATCCACGTGACGCTTGAACGCGTCATTCACCTGTGACGGCGTCAGCGCGGCCACCGCAGTCTCCATCCTGGCGTCCCAATCCAAGGTGCGGCCCCAGCGCTCGCGAGTCATCAGCAGGTTCGCGATTGACGCCTCCTCGGCGCGAGCCACGGCGCGCTCCTCCAGCCACGTCTTCTTCGCCTTCTCCACTTCGTCGGCCGTAAAACCGTCCTTCAGTGCCTTGGCCAGTTCGTCGTTGAAATCGGCTTCCACCTTGGGCATGTTCTGCGGCGCTGCGATAGCCGACCCGAACAGCCTGCCCCCGTCGTCCTTGGTCGGGATCGAGAACCCGGCATTGGCGCCGTAGCTCAGGCCATCCTTCACCCGAATCCGCTGGAACAGGCGCGAGTTGGGCGTGCCGCCAAATACCATGCCCGCTATGTTGAGTGCGGGTTCATCCGGATCCTCGTCGCTCATCTTCAACGGCATTCCAAACATGAACAGCGCATTCTGTTTGTCGGGCGTTTCAATCTTGCGGTTGATCGCTTCCACCTTGGCGTAAGGATTCAGGATGCGCTCGTAGGGGCTGGCGCTCTTCCAATCCCCGAACAGTTCCGTAACCAGTTTTTGGATCTGCGCCGGGTCGAACTGTCCGCTAATGACGATCTCGCCTTCGCCCGCCCCATAGAACTGCGCATACATCTTGCGAACGTCGTCGAGCGTGACCTTCTTCAGGTCCTCGATCTGTTCGTCGATCGTCGGAACGTACCGCACGTCGCCGCGCTTATATTGGGCACTCATGTGGCGGCTCATCTCCAGCGAGGCCAGACTCGTCGGTTCGGTCTTCGCGCTCTCCGCGCCGGCGATGCGCTGCTGGCGGATTTGTTCGAATTCCGCTTCGGGGAACGAGGGCTCGCGCAGCAATTCCCGCGCGAAGCGCAGCGAATCGGCCAGGTTCGCCTCCAAGGTGCGAATGTTGGCGTTTGCGGAGTTAACGCCGCCCGACACGTTGATCTGCGCCTTCAGCCGGTCGGTCTCGTCCTGAATCTGCTGGCGGTTCTTGTTCCTGGTGCCGCGCATCAGCAGCCCCCCGGCCATCGTCCCAGTCGTAGACTTCCCGAACAGCGATTTTTCGTCGCCGAAGCGCACAATCATACTCGCCACCACGGTGCCGCCGCGCGTCTTCTTCGGAAACATCACCAGCTTCAGCCCGTTCGGCAGTTTGGCGCGAATCACGCGCGCCTCAATGTTCTTGGGTGTGGGGTCGAATGCTTCGCCCTGCTGAATCGTCCCGCCACCTTTATAGTCCTTGAACCGCGCGGCCGTGTCCGGTGTGGGCGGAATCTCGGCCCGGTCCGGGGCACTTGTCGGAATGAACTCGCCCAGCGTTCGGTTGGAGGGTTTCAGATATGCTTTGGCCACGCGTGTCACGTCGGCCGGCGTAACTTTGCTGATCTCGTCGCGCGAGAGATAAAACTCCCGCCAGTCGCCGTCGCCCACGTAACCTCCAAGCATCATCCCCATGGTTTGAGTATTCGTCAGTGCCAGCTCAATGTTTTTCAGAATCCGGCTCTTTGCCCGCTCTACTTCTTCTTGTGTGGGCGGCTCGGCGGCCAGGCCTTCCACCGTCTTCAGCAGAATCTGCTGGGCCTCGTCGATCGATTGGTCCGGCTTGAGCTGCGCGAATACCAGCGCCACTCCGGGGTCGTGCATTCCTCCGGCGCTCATGCTCGCCGCTACGGCCTTCTTGTTATCGACCAGAGCCTTGTACAGCCGGCCTGTCTGCGGCGCGCCCAACACTTGCGCCATCACGTCCAGAGCCGCCATATCGGGATGCAGCGCTGCCGGGATGTGATAAACCACCATGATCCCCTGAATATTTCCTACCCGCCGCAGCATCACACTCCGCTCGCCTTCCTGCGTCGGTTCCGCGGTGTAAGGCTGCGTCAGTACGCGCTCTGGCTTGGGAACCGAGCCCAGCGTCTCCGCCACCATTGCCAGTGCCTTGGCTTCATCGAACTGTCCCGCGATAATCAGGTCTGCGTTGTCCGGCTGGTAATACTTCTGGTAAAAAGCTGCCAGGTTCGCGATCGGCACTTTTTCCACATCGGTGCGGTTGCCGATCACCGTCTTGCCATAGTTGTGGAAGTTGTACGCCGCCGCCATCACCCGTGTGTGCAGCACGTTCATCGGGCTGTTTTCGCCCGATTCCATCTCGTTCCGCACCACCGTCATCTCCGTATCCAGATCCTTCTTCAGCATGGTCATGTTCACCATGCGGTCGGTTTCCAGACCCAGCGCCCAGCGCAGATTCTCGTCGCTGGCGTTGAACGTCTCGAAATACATGGTCTGATCGTAAGAAGTGGTGCCGTTGAAGTTGCCGCCCGTCTTATCGGTCAACTCCCGGAAAATCTCCCGCCCGCTCTTGCTGGTCTTGAAGACCATATGTTCCAGCAGGTGCGCCATCCCGGTCTCGCCATATCCTTCATTGCGCGAGCCGACCTGGTACACCACGTTGACCGTGACCTTGGGTTTCGAGTTATCCGGGAACAGCAACACGTGTAAACCGTTCGGATAGGCGTATTCGGTGACTCCCTCAATCGAGGTCACCTTTTGGACGCCTTGCGGCAAGGTTTGGGCTGACGCGACGGCAGCCAGAAAAACTGCAACGGCAAAAACGGAAATGCTCTTCTTCAGGCGCATATCTATCACCCTTTCGACGTTTGCGTCTGATTATAACCAGCGGCGCGCTTCACCGCATCCGGTTAGCCCTTTAGGTCCCGGAACGCCTCTTCGATTTCCTGCTTCGCGGCCGGTGGGGGCACCGTCAACGGCAGGCGCGGAGGACCGCCGTAATACCCGTTCAAATCCATCGCGTACTTGAGTCCGGGGATGCCGTACTTACTCGTCACCAGCATGGAGGCGCGGCCGATGCGATTCTGCCAGTCCAGCCCCGCCGCTTCGTCGCGCTGCCGGTACGCTTCCCAAATGGCGATCGCCGAGTACGGAGCGGCATTGGCGTATGCCAGAATCGCGCCGCACGCGCCCATCAGTAGCGATGGCCACAGGGTCGGGGCGGAACCCACCAGCACCTGAAAGCCCGGCTTCACCTCGCGGATTATCTGCATCACCTTTTCCAGGCTGCCCGAACTCTCCTTGATGGCAATCACGTTGGGATGTTCGGAAATGCACACTACGGCTTCCACCGGAATGTCCACGCCGGTGGCCTGCGGCCAGTTGTAGATAATCAGCGGGATCTTCGCCTGGTCGGCCACCGCGCGATAGTACAGCATCTGCGCATCCGCGCGATTCACCAGGTTCTTGTAGTAATGCGGCGTGCGCACCATGGCCGCCTTATAGCCCATCTCCGCCGCGCGGTTGGTCAGCGCCACGGTTTCGCGCACGCTCTCCATGCCGGTACCCGCGATCAGCAGTTTGTCGGGCGCGGCATACTTGGCCGCCAGTTCCCACATGGTGTACTTTTCTTCCGGTGTCAGCATCACGCTTTCGCCGGTGGACCCCATTACCACGTAGCCCGATAACGAGGTGCGATTCCACTTCTCCACGTTGTGTTGCACTTTTGTTACGTAAATCTCTCCGTTGTAGTCAAACGGAGTGGCAATCGGTGGGAAAATACCTTGTAGCTTCATTTTCGTCTGAAATTCCACGATAACAATGTTCTCTCTCGAAATCGAATGCGATCCCGAGGATCGCGATCTGCTCGTCGCTGAATTGTGGGAGCAGGGTTCGGCCGGCATCGTCGAATTGAGCCCCGCCCGGGTGCGCGCGTTCTTCGAAGACGCTGCGGATCGCGAAGGGCTGCTCCGCCTCTTTCCGGGTTCGGCGTGGCGCAACGAAGAACAGCGAGATTGGGTGCAATCCGCGCGCGATCTTTTGCCGCCTATGGAAGTGGGAGAACGATTCTTCCTCGTGCCCGAGTGGCGCGACGATCCCGCGCCCGCGGGGCGGTTCCGTATCGCGGTGAACCCCGGGATGGCCTTTGGCACAGGAGTTCACGAGACTACCCGGCTGTGTCTCGAAGCGCTGGAGCGCATCGTGCAACCCGGTATCGCAGTTCTAGACGTGGGAACCGGCTCCGGTATTCTGGCGCAGGCGGCGCGCCTGCTCGGGGCCGCCAGGGTCTACGCCTGCGACATCGATCCGGTAGCCGTGGAGATCGCCGGCAACGGCTTCATTGGATCCGTGAACGCCGTCGCCTCCGCATCGGTAGACCTGGTCGTGGCGAACATAAGTCCCGAAGCCATCATCCAACTCGCACCCGACTTGTTGCGTGTCTTACGAATCGGCGGCGCGCTGCTGGCCAGCGGTTTTGAAACGCGCGAAGTGCAGCAGGTCCAAGCCGTCCTCCCGCCACCCCGCGATATCCGTGAAAAAGGGAACTGGGCGCTAATCGAAGTTTCAAAAGTCAGTTAGCTCCATTGCTGTTCGGTTAGCCGGCTTGAGACTGCTCGCGTGGGCCTTTCTCCGAATGGCGCGTAAACCATCTTGAGCTTACACATCGGTAAACGCTGCGCGACCAGGCAGGTGCTCAAGCTGGAAAGCAAGAAGTTTCCATTACCGATAATCGTGATTGAACGCGTGGAGAAGGGTGCCATCCGAGTACTGATTGGATGTCTGACCACTCCAACGTGATCCCGTCAGAAAGGGCAGCCTTTGCTGAGCTGCCCACTCCTCTCAAGCACAATTGACGATCTACCGGTTGGGTCCGGCTCCAGAACCCCCAAAACGCAGGCGCCGCAGGAGCAACCGGCGAGCATCGTCGCGGAGGGGCCTCGGGGCGATGGAGGCTGGCGAGGCCGCAGCGTCTTCAAGTCTGGCCGCGCCACGGTTCGGCATCGCCAGAAAGCCGTGAATCTCGCCGCCGCTGGTCGCGCCAAAGCCTACGATGTCTCCCGAATCGTTGATCCAGAAGGCGGTGAGCAGATACAGCGGCGCGTCCTGCTGGACGATGGCGTTCAGGTCGCTCATCACGCCGTTCCGCCACAGATAGGCGCGCGGGTTCCCGCTGGCAGGCCCGGGGGCGCTGATCGACGCGCCGACGATCTCGCCTCTGTTGTTCATGCCCAGTCCGGCGCCGACCAGGTCGCCGGGAAGCACGCCGAGGTCCCGCATTCCCGTTCCCTTGGTCCACAGGAAGGGATGAAAGGTCTGGTTGCCCGGCAGAGCGGACAGTCCCGTCACCTCGCCCTGGTTGTTGATCGCGAGAGCGCCGTTCCCGACCGCCAACATGGCGGTGTTCACGGTGCCGCCGAGGTTGCCGAGGTCGTGGACCGAGCCGTCGCTTTCCCAGAGGACGGCGTGGGGTCCCGCGGTAAACCCAGGAAGTATGGTATTCGCGCACCTGCCCGAGATACCCACCGCCTCGCCCCGATCATTGATCCCGAGGGCCAGGCCGACGGAGTCGCCGGAGAGCGGAGGGAGTTGCTGGATCTGGCCCGGCGCAGGTCCCCAGATCACGGGCTCAAAGTCGAGCACCTGAGGTCCGGTGCCGTTGACCGCCTTTTTGCCAGGGCATTCGGGGTCCCTATTGCTGTTCTCCGCATAACCGGCGATGGCGCCCAGATTGTTGATTTGGCCCCAGCCGGCGTTGGTGCCAAAGTCTCCGTCCGAGCCTTTCAAGGTCGGGAGTGCGGTCATCGTGCCGAATTGCCAAAGGAACGGCAGACATTGGGAACCGGTGCCGAAACCGCAGAAGTTCTCATTGTTTGGGTCCTTCGATGAAGTTTCAGCTGAGCCGATGACCTGGCCGAATTCATTGATACTGCCCGCCGAACTGTTTGGCCCTCCCAGTCCGGGTTTGCCAATGTCCAGGAGCATAAACCCGTACCACAGGATGGCGTGCGATGTGCCGTCGGAAGCGGTGTCGACGCCAGTGATCACACCGCTATTGTTCAACCAGGCCGCCTGGCTGAAAGGGTTGCCCGCCGGGCCCAGGTCGGTAACGAAGTAGCGCGGCAGAGTCTGCGCGCCGAGTTGCAGCACCGCCAGCAGGCTGAGCGCCGGAATGCGAATCGATGTGGTTTTCATATTCCTCCTTGAGTCTGTTTCGCAGCGCGGTGTCGTAGTGGCATCCGGCTGCCTACTTCAGACAGCGCAGCGCGGAGGACGAATTGATAGCGGAGAATATAGTTCGCGTGTTGGAGGTGCTACAATCCTCCCCGAGGCAAGAGATTGGGCGAGGACCACAGCCGGGTCGGCAGCCTACTGCGGCGATGGAGCGGCGGGGACCCTGCCGCGCTGGAAGAGCTGGTGCCCATTGTCTACCAGGAGTTGCGGCGCCTGGCGCACTATCACCTCCGGCGCGAACGCGACGGCCACACGCTGCAGACAACTGCCCTGGTACACGAGGTTTACCTCCGGCTCTGCGGCTACGACGAACCCCAGTTGGAGGACCGCGCGCACTTCTTCGCGGTGTCGGCGCGCATGATGCGGCGGATCCTGGTGGATTACTCGCGCCGGCACGGCGCGGAGAAAAGGGGCTCGGGTGCGATCCATCTGCGGCTCGACGATGCGCTCCACATTCCGGTGGCCGAGCCATCCGATCTGCTCGCTCTTGACGGCGCGCTGGAAGAACTGGCGGCATTCGACGCGCGCAAATGCCAGGTGGTGGAGATGCGCTTCTTCGCCGGTCTCCCGGCCAAGGAAATCGCTGTGGCACTCAAAACCACCGAGGCGACGGTACGGCGCGACTGGACGATTGCCAAGGCCTGGCTTTTCCGCTACCTTGAGGGACACCTCAAAGTATGAGCGGCGATACGGGCAATCCGGAGTGGAAAGAGGTCGAACATGTACTGGGGTTCGCTCTCGAACTGCCTCAGGAACAGCGGGAAGCCTACCTGGCGCGGCAGACGGCGCAGATCCGCGCCGAAGTGGAATCGCTCTTGGCGGCGCATGGGCGCGTGGGAAGGTTTCTGGAAACGGAAGCCGGAGCGCAAACGCCGGATACGAAGGGCAGAAAGGGGATTGGCATACAAGCGGGCACGCAGCTCGGGCCGTATCGCATCGAGACAGTGATTGGCGAAGGCGGCATGGGCGTGGTCTACCGGGCGCTTGATACGAAGCTCAACCGTCCGGTCGCGGTGAAGTTTCTGTTCGAAGACCTGGGGGACGCCGCTGCCCGCCATCGTTTCCAGCGCGAGGCGCAGATAGCGTCGTCGCTCAACCATCCCCACATTCTCACGGTTTATGACGCCGGCGATTTCGAGGGTAGCCAGTACCTGGTTACCGAACTGATCGACGGCGGCACACTCCGGGATTGGGCGCGCGCGCAAAAACGCTCCTGGCGGGAGATCGTGGCGATGCTGGCGGGAGTCGCCGACGGTCTTGCGGCGGCCCACGCTGCGGGCATTCTGCACCGCGATATCAAGCCGGACAACATCCTGGTGGGGCGCAATGGGTACGCCAAGTTGGCCGATTTCGGGCTTGCGAAGATCGATGAGCGTCCCGCGCCGGAGGCAGTCACCCGGACGCTGCTGGCGGAAACCACGCGGCCCGGTATGGTTCTCGGGACCATTGCGTATACGTCGCCGGAGCAGGCCGCGGGCCGGTCCACCGATGCGCGCAGCGATATCTTCTCCTTCGGCATTGTGCTTTATGAGTTGCTTTGCGGGCGGCGGCCGTTCCAGGGCGCGACCGATTTGGAATTGTTGCAGACCATCATCCATGGCGCCGCGCCGCCGCTGGGCGCGGACGTTCCACTCCCGCTGCAGATGCTGGTCGCGAAGGCGCTCGAGAACTCACCCGACGAGCGATACCAATCGACGCGGGACCTGGTGGTGGATCTGCGCCGGCTCACGCGCCAAACCGGGGAAGCTTCCACCTCCGCCAGTCCGGCGCCGGGCGGTCCCGGGGGAGCAACTCGGTCGGCATGGAGAATGAGTGCGGCCGGGGGTCTGGTTGTGTTGGTGTTGCTGGGTGGCCTGCTGCTACGGCGGTGGCAGCGCCCGGCCGCGCCGGCGCCGCGGCAGGTTGTGCAGTTCGATATTCCCGCGCCGGCGGGGACCATATTCGCGCCATCGATCACGCGGCAACCCTTCGCCATCTCGCCCGACGGCAAGCGGCTGGCTTTCACTGCCACCGGTGCGAACGGCACGAACATCTGGATGCGCGATCTTGCCTCGTCTGACTCTGACATGCGGCCGGTAGCTGGCACCGAAGGAGCATGGTCGGTGTTCTGGTCGCCGGACAGCCGTTCCATTTATTACTCGGTGAAGCTGACGCTCAAGGAGGCGAATCTGGAAACCGGTTCCGGGCGTTCGGTGGCCGAGCTTCCCGAAATCGCTCAGCTTGGCGCGTGGCGCTCCAACGGCACATTGCTGGTTTACATGGGCGTGAACGAGGTTCTCGAGTTTCGCCCGGAGGATGGCAGCCTCCGGAAAGTGCCGGTGCCCGCTGGTATCCGCTGGCCGCAATTTCTCCCGGGAGGCGATCGTCTCGTCTATGCAGCTTACGACGGGCAATCGCAGCTCAGCCACGCCATGGCCATGGATTATGCCAACGGCAAGCCGGTGACCCTGATGGAGACGAACTCACGGGTGGAGTACGCGCCACCGCTCCGCGTCGGCGGGCCGGGCTCCTTACTGTTTATTCGCGGAGCCAGTCTTCTGGCTCAACCGTTCGACGCGGACCACCTCCGACTGGCGGGCGAACCTTTTCAAATTGCACAGAATGTCCCTTACTACGGCCCCGTCCTCTCGGCGAATTTCTCGGTTTCCACTACTGGCGTGCTGGTCTATCAAGCCGGCTTTCCCAGTGCCGAGCTGAAATGGTACGACCGCGCCGGTAAGGAAGTGGGGACCGCCGGCCGGCCTTCGGCTCAGTGGGGCCAGGTGCGGATTTCACATGACGGGAAGCGCGTGGCGGCAACGTTGTGGAACCCGGAAAACGGCGGAACCGGCATTTGGATCTTCGATGCCAATGGCAGGGAAACCCGGCGGCTCACGTTTCCCCCGGAGGTTGATCGCCGGCCGGTGTGGTCGCCCGACGGAACGCAGCTTGCGGTAGGAAGATCACCAACGGTCGGCGGTCCGCACCTCGCAATTCTGGACGTGGCCAGCGGCAAGGGGTCGCAGTTCGCGGACGCCGCCGGCATGATCCCCGAGCTGCCGGCGGGGGCCGCCAACGCGCAATCCCAGCCACATAGTCTTCCTACCGACTGGTCCCGGGATGGCCGCTTCATCGTATTTGACGACGGGATTGGGAGCGAAGTGCGGGAGGCCTGGATTGCGGACGTTGCGGAGCGCAAATTCGTGCCGCTGTTTCAGAACAAGTTTCCGCAATGGGGAGCTGCCTTCTCACCGGATGGCACGCGGATCGCGTTTGTTTCGACCGAATCGGGCCGGCCGGAAATCTACGTTCAGGCGTTCGAATCCACGCCATTGCCGCACGCAGCCGGCGAAAAGCGGCAGGTCTCCCGGAACGGAGCATGGCTGGTCCGCTGGCGCGACGATGGCAGCGAATTGTTCTTCGTGGGCTTAGACAATTTCTTGCAAGCGGCCCCCGCCCGGGGGCCGCTCCAGTTCAGCGAGCCCAAACCACTCTTCCGCATTCCGGGCGCGTCGCAATACGGCACCACGCGCGATTTTCAGTTCGATGTTTCGCCGGACGGGCAGCGGTTCATCATGCCGACGACCGGTTCGGTGGCCCTACCTCCCCTCACGGTCATCGAGAACTGGCAAGAAAAGTTCCGCCGCTAGTTTACTTCGGTTCTTGGGCTGCCACGTGTGCCGCTGTTGGCCGAACTTAGAACGGCTTCGCATTGAGATAGATTCGGCACTTTAGTTTGGACCTATACGACCCGGTTGAACGCGGACTACCACGAACTCGGTGATTGAGCTCATCGCCCGCCCGATCCATTGCCAACAGGTGCAGGTTTAGCGATAAATCCTGGGCTTATTGTGAGCATTCCAAATATGGCGCATCCCTCAGAAGAATACCCCTTCGCATCGTGAATGCAACGGTCGCGACGGCCTCTCTGGGAGGTTTGTCGACGACTCGTATAGAGCCTCCCGCATTGGCGAAGCTTCGGAGGATGAGCTTCTCATTTGCCGCTCACAAGCCGGTTGTATACGGCGTGGCTCCCTATCCAAAACCAAACCATCACGTTTTCATGTTCCACGGCAAGCGCCCGGTAATGCAATCCGACACGAACGGACCAAAAGCGTCCCAGCATTTTGAAGTGCAGGGAGGGGTGCTTCGGATCGCGTCGCAAGAGTTGGTAAGACTGGTCAGCCAACTGGCGCACATCGTCGGGGAGTTGCCGATAGCACGCCCAAAATCTCGGGTTAGCCCGGTGCGTCACCGGTCTGTGCAGCGCCCGGCCCGCAAATCATCGAGGGCTTCGTCCGCGAACGCGTCCAGGCGTCCCGCAGCGACATCATCTTCCATTTGTCGGTCCCAGGCGGCGGCGTCAAATTTCGCAAACCACGCCCTGAATGCGTCAAGTTCGGCTGGCGTGAGCCGCAGAACGGCGTCTTCGATCTCATTGAGACTGCTCATCACCTTCAGCTTACTGTACACCGGTAGCCGCGTACAACCTGCCCTCCCTGCGCGGCCTGCACTCAAACTCTGAGTGGAGCGGCGGCCAATAACGTGTTACTAACTCCGCAGCCGATTGATCCCATTGAACGCCGCCTGTTTGTAACATTCCGCCAGGGTCGGATAATTGAAAACGGTATCGACGAAGTAGTCCACCGTCCCTTTCAGAATCATTACCGCCTGCCCGATGTGCAACAACTCTGAGGCGCCCTCGCCAATGATGTGCACGCCCAGTATTTCGCGCGTCTCTCGGTGGAAAATCAACTTCAGCCGGCCGGTGGTATCGCCGCGAATCTGCCCGCGCGCCGTCTCGCGATAAAACGCCACGCCCACTTCGTAAGGCACGTCTTCATCGGTCAGTTGTTCTTCCGTCTTCCCCGCAAAGGAAATTTCGGGAATCGTGTAAATGCCGTAAGGATACGTCGCCGGGTTGGATTGAATCTTCAGCCCGAACGCGTGCGCCGCGGCCAGCCGCCCCTGCTCCATCGAGACCGATGCCAGGCTCGGAAAGCCAATCACGTCGCCCGCCGCATAAATGTTGGGCACCTTGGTGCGGTACTCGGCGTCCACAGCGATGCGCCCGCGGTTGTCGGCCTCCAGACCCGCTGCCGGCAGGTTCAACTCGTCCACATTTCCCTGGCGTCCCACCGCATACAGCAGAGCGTCCCCCTGAATCCGTTTGTTGCTTTTCAGGCTGGCCACCACTCCGCCGTCCGGGGTCTCCTCCACGCCGGCTACTTCCTCGTTCAACCGCATGGTCACGCGATGATCGCGCAGATGGTAGGACAGCGCCTCCACCATTTCGTTGTCGGCGAACTCCAGCAGCCGCGGCCGCTTTTCCACCAGGATCACGCGCGAGCCCAGAATCGCAAACATGCACGCGTATTCCACGCCGATCACGCCGCCGCCCACCACGATCAGAGTTCGCGGTATGTCGGGGATGCTCAGAATCTGATCGCTGTTGACGATGCTGTGCCCGTTCAGGGGCACCGTGGGGGATACCGCCGGCTTGGTGCCCGTGGCGATCAGCACGATGGGCGCTTCCAGGTCCGCCTGCCCCCTGCTGTTCTCGATCCGGACATGCGTCGAGTCCAGGAAACTCGCCCGCGCCATGATCACGCTCACGCCATTGCGCGCCAGTTGCGATTGCGTGACGTCCACTTCCGTCTTGATCACCTGGCTGACCCGGAAATTCAAGTCGGCCATCGAGATCTTGTCCTTCACGTGGTAGTTGACGCCGTAGATGCCCTGGTACTGGAATCCCGAGAGGTGCATCACCGCTTCCCGCATGGTCTTGCTGGGAATGGTGCCGGTATTAATACACACGCCGCCCACGATGTCGCGCTGCTCGACCACCACCACGCGCCGCCCACATTTGGATGCCTGGATGGCGGCGCGCTGGCCCGCGGGTCCCGACCCTATCACGATGAGATCGAATTTTTGCATGTGCAGAGTTAGACGGCCGGCGGCGCTCCGGCCGTCTCTAGCCCCGTCGAGCCTTACTTCGCCGAATTAAATCGTTCTTCGATTTCCTGCCAGTTCACCACGTTCCACCAGGCATTCATATAATCCGGCCGGCGGTTCTGATACTTCAGATAATATGCATGTTCCCATACATCCAGACCCATTACCGGGTACTTGCCGTCCATCACCGGGCTGTCCTGGTTGGCCGTGGAAATGATCTCGATCTTACCGGCCGACTTCACCAGCCACGCCCAGCCCGAACCGAACCGGGTTGCGCCGGCGGCCATAAACTTTTCCTTAAATGTATCGAAGCTGCCGAAGGCGCCGTTGATGGCCGATGCCAGGTTGCCTACCGGCGGGCCGCCGCCGTTCGGACCCATGATCCGCCAGAACATGGAGTGGTTGATATGCCCGCCGCCATTGTTGCGCACGGCCGTGCGAATGTTCTCCGGAACAATCGCGCAATTATTCGCCAGTATTTCCTCGATGGTCTTACCGGCCAGATCGGGCGCCGATTCCAGAGCCTTGTTCAGGTTCGTGACATAGGCCCCGTGGTGCTTCGCGTGATGGATCTCCATCGTCATTTTGTCGATGTGCGGTTCCAGTGCATCAGTTGCATAGAGCAACGCTGGTAGTGTGAATGCCATATCTTCTCCTTTAGCTCCTCTGATGTTGAACTTTCGGCCGGCTTAAACGGCGCCGGCTTTTTCAAACGCATCGGCGACCCGAAACATCGTGGTTTCGTCGAAATGTCTGGTTAAGACCTGCATCCCTACCGGCAACCCTTCCGCGGTTTTTCCGCACGGTAGGCTCATGCACGGAATGCCCGCCAGACTGCCGGTGATGGTAAAAATATCCGAGAGGTACATAGCCACCGGATCGTCCACTTTCTCTCCCAGTTGGAACGCCGGGAAAGGAGAAACCGGAGCCACGATTGCATCCACCTGCTCGAATGCCCGCGCGAAATCCCGCGCGATCAGCGCCCGCACTTTCTGCGCCTTTAAATAGTATGCGTCATAATAGCCCGCGCTCAACACGTAAGTGCCCAGCATAATCCGCCGCTTACACTCCGCTCCGAAATTCTCCCCCCGTGTGTTCCGATACATATCCGCCAACGTATCGCTGTGGCCGGATCGCACGGTGTAGCGCACGCCGTCATACCGTGCCAGGTTAGAGCTGGCTTCCGCTGTGGCAATGATGTAATAACAAGCAATGGCGTAATCGGTGGCCGGCAGACTGATCTCGCGTACCTCGCAGCCCAGCGTCTTCAGCTTCTCTACGCCGCGGGCAATCAACTCGCCGGACTCTCCCGTCAAGTCTTTTAGATACTCGACCGGCAGTCCAAGCTTCAAGCCTTTTACGTTTCCGTCGAGCAGCGAGGCATAATCGGGCACCGGCGCCGTCGCCGAGGTCGAATCGGCGGCATCGCGCCCGGCAATTACCCCCAGAACCGTAGCGGAGTCCTTCACAGAACGCGAGAACGGTCCAATGTGATCCAGCGAACTGGCGAAGGCCGTCAAACCGTATCGCGAAACACGCCCATACGTGGGAGTCACGCCCACCACGCCGCAAAACGATGCGGGCTGCCGCACCGAGCCGCCCGTGTCCGACCCCAGCGAAACCACCGCCGTGCCTTGCGCCACAGCCGCCGCCGATCCGCCGCTCGATCCGCCCGGCACGCGGTCCGGCGCCACCGGATTGCGCACCGGTCCAAACGCCGAGTTCTCATTGGACGACCCCATGGCGAACTCGTCGCAGTTCGTCTTGCCCACAATCACGCCGCCCGCCTGCTCCAGGCGGACGATCGCCGTGGCATCGTACGGCGGAATGTAATTCGCCAGCAGCTTCGATCCGCAGGTCGTCCGCAGGCCCTTCGTCACGATGACGTCCTTCACCGCCACCGGCACGCCCGCCAGCCGTCCGGGATCTTCCCCGCGCGCGATCCGTTCATCCACCCGCGCCGCCGCGGCCAGCGCTCGCTCCGGCGAAAAGTGCAGATAGGCACCTGTCTTGGGATTCTCCCCTTCGGCGAACCGCAATGCCTCGCCGGCCAGTTCCGTGGCGCTGAACTGGCGCGCGAGTAGTCCTTTCCTGATGCTGTCGATCGTGAGTGATGGAATGTCCATGGTGTTGGCGGCCCGCTAGCGTTCAATCACTTTGGGGACCTTGAAATAGCCGCTGCCCTTTTGCGCCGCATTCGCCAGTGCGGCCTCATTGCCCAGCGGCGCCACCGGTTCGTCCGCGCGCAGGGCGGCGGTCTCCCCGGCATCGAACAGCACCTGGGCCATGGGCGCGACATCGCTGGTATCCACTTCGTTCAACTTGTCGAAATGTTCCAGGATGCTTTCCAGGTCCGCCTGCAACTTGCCGATTTCGCCCTCTTCCAGTTGCAGGTTGGCCAGCCCGGCCACATACCGGACTTCTTTTTCCGTGATTTTCACGCCAGTGCTCTTTTCCGTGATGCGCGGTAGATGCTGCGCAGCACCGGATCCTCGATGCTGTTGGCCTCATCGGCGAACAGGCCGGGCATGGGTTGCACAGCGCGCTGCGGTTGGCGGCGCAGGGGAACCACGCGAAATTCCAGATCGCCCACCAGTCCGCCGCCCAAATGCTTTTCCAGATTCCGCAGAATGAAACCGCTCAGCGCAAACAGTTGGCGCTGCCATGTCTGGTCTTCCACTTCCACCACCAGCCGGTTGCGCACCAGCCGCGTCGCCCGTGTGTGCGAGGCGATTTTCTTTCCGACCGCCGCCGCCCACGCGGCACACGCCAGTTCTTCCGGACTGATCGTGTCGCCAGGCAGTCTCAATCCCCGGATGAGCTTGCTCGCACGTTCCATACTTTTGGTGGTTGAATTATTTTATCACGCGCGCTCCGGATGCAACGTGATTTTCCCCGGCTGATTTGCCCGCTGCCGCGCCGGGGTGTATACAGGAGTGAGAGGGTAATGCAGACGCTGGCGTCCATGTTGCTGTTTGTAGTCTGTGCGGTTGCCGCCGATCAACCGGCCGAGCCCGTCACCAGCACCATTACGCACGATCCCGGCGGCGCGGCCACTGTCATAGTCCACAACGGAGCCTCCGTCACGCTCACCGCGTTTAACTTCATCTACACCTTGCATCGCGATCCCAACGGGCCCGCTTACGGCGCGTCCATGGGATATTACGATGCGCTGACAGATCCGCAGTTGGCCCAGCCCGTGCCTCCGGGGCAGGAGATTACGCTCCCGTTCCGCATCGGCGGCAACGGCATGTATGCCAAGGTGGCGGTAGCCGCGAGCGTGTTCGCCGACGGCACATCGTACGGCGAGAAGGCCACGGTGCAGAAGATTCTGGACCGCCGCAATTACATGCTCGTCAGCTTGAATAAATCCATCGGAGAATTGACTCAGGCCGCCAAAGCCGGTGAGCGGCGCGAACTGATCGTCCAGCAGTTTCAGATGGCTCTGGGACAAGAGATGGCCGCCGGTCTCGACCAGGAACTCAACGCCTGCATCCAAACCGTGCGCGGCCTCGTAATCGGAACCCTGCGCTCCGCCCGCGCCGCCGATGGCTCCGTCATCCCCACCGATACCCAGGTGCAATCCCTGATAGAGACGCTCAAAGCGCGGCGCGAATTGTTGAACAAATAGGTCCGCGCTTCACTCGAACGTAATCTCTTTCAAGTCCGCCGTGGGCTTGGGAAATTTCAAGTCCATGCTCTCCAGCGTGTGCAACATGATCTCCGAAACGGCCAGGTTGCGGAACCATTTCTTGTTTGCCGGTATCACGTACCAGGGCGCGTCACTGGTGCTGCATTTGCGCAGCATCTCCTGGTACGCTTCAATGTACTGGTCCCAATACTCCCGCTCCTTCACGTCAGACTGGGAGAACTTCCAGTTCTTACTTTTATCGTCCAGCCGCTCCCGAAACCGCTTGGCCTGCTCGTCCTTGCTGATGTACAGCAGAAATTTGATAATACGGACGTCGTTCTCGGCCAGCATCCGCTCGAAGTCGTTGATCTGATCGTAACGCTTGGACCACACCGATTTCGGCGCCAGCCCGTGCACCCGCACCACCAGCACGTCTTCGTAATGCGACCGGTTGAAAATCCCGATCTTGCCCGATTCCGGCACCGCTTTGTGCACCCGCCACAGGTAGTCGTGCCGCTTCTCCGCGCCTTCCGGAACCTTGAACGCGGTCACATCCACGCCCTGCGGATTCATACCGGTCATCACGTGCTTGATGGTGCCATCCTTACCACCTGCGTCGATGCCTTGCAACACCACCAGCAGCGCCCGCTTGGCCTCCGCATACAAAAGGTATTGCAGCACCGACAGCCGTTCGCAATTCTTCTTCAGCTTCAGATCCGCGCGCGCCTTCGTTGCGCCGTGCGTATCGGCGGGGTCAATGTCCGCCAGTTTGACCTTACCGCCGGGGGACACAATGAGTTCGTGCGCCAGATGCTTCATCCGGCCCCATTCTACACTGGAACAATGTTAGTGCTCGCTTCCCAGTCGCCCCGCCGCAAGGAGATCCTCACGCAAGCCGGGATTCCCTTCACAATTCGGGTCGCGGCCGTGGACGAAGCGCCGCTCTCCGCCGAAGCGCCCGAAGCTTATGTACAGCGCCTCGCGGAATGGAAAGCCCGCGCCGTTCCCGCCGGACCCGGGGAGACGGTGTTAGGCGCGGACACTACCGTGGTGGTCGAAAAGGAAATGCTGGCCAAGCCCGCGGATGCAGCCGACGCCCGCCGCATGTTGGCCGCGCTCTCGGGACGCTGCCACGAAGTGATGACCGGCATCTGCCTCAAGCGCGGCGACACAGTGATTCGCGATTATGCCGTGACCCGCGTCTGGTTCAGCCCCATGTCTCAGGCCGAGATCGAGGCATACGTGGACAGCGGAGAGCCCACGGATAAAGCCGGCGCCTACGCCATCCAGGGTCTCGCCTCCAAGTACATCGAGCGCATCGACGGCTGCTACTTCAACGTAGTCGGCCTCCCCATTTCCCTGGTGTACCGTCATCTGAAAAATCTGCCGGCAAAGCAAGACTAAACTCTCCGCGTCTTTTCTCCGCGCCCCCGCGTCTCGCTACCGTGAGCGCAAGAAGGAACCTCGAACACGTCTACCCGTCTTCCAGCATCCCCCACGGAATCTACTGAAACCAAAGACCAAACCACACAATTGCCTTCGTTCCCGTCGTTAAGGGTTGATTTCCACCACCGTCCCATCCGGAACCAGCGCCCAGATTTCATTCATTTCTTCATTGGTTACGGCCACGCAGCCCTGGGTCCAGTCTGTTTCGCGCCGCTGGCCATCCTTCATGCCGTGGATCATGATGTCTCCGCCGGGCGCGACGCCGAGTTCCCGGGCGCGCCGGATATCCGCCTCGCTCGGGTACGAGATGTGCAGCGCCAAATGATATTGGCTCTTCGGATTCCGCCGGTCGATGGCGTAACGGCCTTCCGGCGTGCGTCCGTCGCCTTCCTGCACTTTGTGGCCAACGGGGTCGCGGCCCAAGGCCACGCGATACGTCCGCAGCAGGGAGTCGCCTCTCAGCAGCAGCATTTCCCGCCGCGACTTGTTCACTACAATTCGGTCCGCCTTAAGCGCGCCGCAATACATGACTTTGCTATTTTTACATGCCCGAACGTTGTGCGTTTGCGTACCGCATCGAGAGTGCAACCAGATCGGCCTTTTCTGCATCCAAATAACAGATATTTCTAGCCTTGGCGTTTTTTATGGTACTCACGCTTGCCGGCGCGTAGAGATATCGACACTCTAAATGCAACAATTTGAAGAATATGCATTGGATCCGGCCGCGTCGATCGGGATCGAAGCAGGGGATGCGCCCGAGCTGCTGGAGACTGAATTCCACGAACATCACGAACATGAGGAGTCGTCCAGGGAGCCCGCCTCCACCGATGACCCCGTTCGCGTTTACCTGCGCGAGATGGGATCGGTGCGCCTACTCAAAAGGCAGGGCGAAATCGACTTGGCCCAACGAATGGAGCGCGGAAAGTATCGGATGCGAAAAGCTGTTTCCCGATTTCCGCAGGCTTGGTTGAGCGTGCTGGAATTGTCCGGTGCCCTGCGCGATGACGCCATCCGGCCCGATGAATGCTTCGAAGTGGGCGGTATAGATGAAGAGGCTCGTGAGAATGCCCGGCAGGAACTGAATCGCCGGCTGGCCAGATTTACGCGCCTCCATAAGAAGCTGCTGGAACTCGACCAGGAAATCGGTTCCACCCCGGCGCGCTACACCAACCTGCGTGCGAAACTCACCGGAAAGCTGCTCCGTCTCCAGGTGGAATGTTCCCGGGAAATGCGAACCATTCCCTTCAATCCCGCGCAGTGGAACCAGTTCCGTGCGTCTTTGGAAGGCGCCATCCGGGAGATCGACCAGTTTGAGGGCGATCTGAGCGGCCGCCGCATCTCTCCGGCACTGGTGCGCGACCTGAAGCGGCAGATCCGCGAACTGGAAGCATCGGCTGGTGCCAGCGCCTGCCAGATGCGCCGTTGGCTGAAGGCGGCCCACCAGGGCCAGGCAGAAGCGGCGGCGGCGAAATCCGCGCTGGTGGAGGCGAACCTCCGGCTGGTGGTTTCCATTGCCAAGAAATACGTCAATCGCGGCCTCCATTTGCTCGACCTGATTCAGGAGGGCAATATCGGCCTGATGCGCGCCGCCGACAAATTCGACTATCATCGCGGCTACAAGTTCTCCACCTACGCCACCTGGTGGATTCGCCAGGCGGTGACGCGCGCCATTGCCGATCAGTCGCGCACCATCCGCATTCCCGTCCACATGAATGAGAGCCTCACCAAGTTCCTGCACATCTCGCGCAAGCTGGAAAAGGAACTGGGGCGCGTCCCGAAGAACGAAGAGATCGCCCAGGAGATGGAGACCACCGCGGAAAAAGTGCAGCAACTGCGAGTGATTGCCCGCGACCCGGTATCGCTCGATCTTCCCGTGGGCAGGGACGGAGAATCGGTCCTGGGCGACCTCATCCAGGGCCACGCCGCCAATTCCATCATCGATCCGCTGATGGCTCACGATGTCCGCGACGAAACCGCCGATGTCCTGAGAAGGCTGACGCCCCCTGAAGAGCGGGTGATTCGGTTGCGTTTCGGAATCGGCTGCGATCGCGAACATACGCTGGAGGAAATCGCCCAGGTGTTTGGCCTCACCCGCGAGCGCATCCGCCAGATCGAAGCCAAGGCATTGCAGAAGCTCCGCAGCTCCGAAAATGCCATGCGGCTCCAGCCATTGGTCGCCGTCCAGTAGGCCCGCGGAAATCCTACCTGCCGCGAAAGCGGTCCAGCCGGCGCCGGTCGCGTTTGGAGGGTTTGCCTTGATGCACAGGTTCGAAATGGGGCATGGCTTTTCGCTCCTCGATTGCCTTCATGCGGGCTTCGCGGCTGGCGTCCGTTTCCCGGTAGAGCGTTTGCGCCACGGCGGCGGGACCGCGTAATTCGCTGAGCACCAGCACTTCCACCTGGAAATCGCCGCTGTCGTTTTTAACCAGGAGCATGTCCCCGGGCCGGACTTCGCGCGCCGGTTTGGCCGGTTGTGCGCCCCATTGAATCCGCCCCAGTTCACACGCCCGCGCGGCCTGGGAGCGCGTCTTGAAGAATCGCGCGGCCCACAGCCATTTGTCGACTCTCACGCCGCGCCCGCTCCGAACGCCACGCACACGGGACTGCCGTTCTGCACTGGCGATCCCTGGCGCGTCAGCGCTCCCGTTTCGTCCGCGCCGAAGATCACGATGGTATCCGACTGCTCGTTCGCCACGCACAGGAAAGTGCGCGCCGGATCGAAGCCGATAAAGCGCGGCGTGCGGCCCTGCGAAGCCGTCCAGCCGGTGGACGTCAGCAGGCCCGTGCGGGAATCGCTGCGGAACGCGGCCACGCTGTCGTGACCGCGATTCGAGCAGTAGACGAAGCGGCCTCCCGCCGAGACGGCGATCTCGGCGGCGGTGTTCTCGCCGGTGTAATCCGGCGGCAGTGTGGGGAGAATCTGTGCCGCCCGCAGGCTGCCGCGATCGACATCCCAGAAATATGTGGTTACCGTGCTGCCGATTTCGTTGAGCACCCAGGCCACCGGCAATCGAGGATGGAAGGCCGCGTGGCGCGGACCCGAGCCGGCGCGGGCGATGGCCGCGCCCTGCTCAGTGGGCGTGAGTTTCCCGGAGGCGGCGTCGAAACGGAAAATGAAGGTGCGGTCCAGCCCTTTGTCCGGTACGATGACCGAACGGCCGCCGGGGTCGAACACCACGTGATGCGGGTGCGAACCGGTCTGCTCGATGCGGTGCGGGCCGGGTTGGCCGGGCAGGGGGACAACCTGCGTCGCATCGGCCAGGCTGCCGTCCGGGCGGATCGGCAGCACGGCCACGCTGCCGGAACCATAGTTGGCCACGATCAGGAACCGGCCGCTGGGATCGATTGCCAGGTGCACGGCGTTGCGCCCGCCGGTTTCGGCTCGATTCAGCGGCTGCAGAACGCCCGTGGCGCGGTCTACCGAAAACGCCGTGGCGTAGGTTTCATCGCCGTGTACCGAGTAGAGGTGGCGCTGGCCGGCGTCCACCGCCAGAAAGGACGGATTGACCAGGTCGCCGGCGCGCTGCACGTGCATCCATGCGCCCGTGCGCGGGTCCACGCGATACACGTGGATGCCGTCCCCGCGCGCCGAGCGTTGCACGGTGGTATAGCACCCCACGTACGCGTAAAGCGCGGGCTGCGCAGTCTGGGCGGCCAGAGGAGCCGCCGACAGGGTCGCGATCAGGGTGCGCCGGGTCATCGGTTACGGAATCACCGCGGCTGCCACCATTTCGAGCAACCGGCGCACGCCATCGTCGCCGCCCACGGGCCCATCGTGAAATTGATCGTGCGGCCCGGGCTTCCAACTGTCGCGGGAATGATCGACCTCGTAAGTCACCGGCAGACCCGTCAGTTCCGGATCCATCTGCGCATCGCTGGCGGACATCTTATAGATGACCAGGTCGAGCGACGGCACCACGTAGATTCCCGAGCCGCCGGCGCCGCTCTTGAAGAACGCATCGCGCGGCGCACCGAAAACGTGTCCGTCGGCGTTCACTTCGAACATCAGGCTCATCGGTGCATGCGGGTCATAGGGCGATGGCCGGCCGCACATGGCCACGTAGTCGGCGGGCGCCAGTTGGCGGCTGCCCCAGCGGCCGTGGTGCAGTAGCATGTACGCAAAGCGGACGGCATCGGTGGCGCGCAGTGCGATGCCGCCGCCGCCGGGCGTGTGCGGCAGCGTGTTTCCGTTGCGATGCAGCGCGTAACCCCAGCTTCCGAAACCCATCGGCGCGGCCAGCTTTTCGGCGATGTATTGCTGCATCTCCATGCCGGTCAGATGGCGCAGCACGATAGAGGCCACGTGCGGCGACCCAGAGGCGTAAGCGTACCCTCCGCCGGGCTTGGTCCACATCGCGGCGCGCAGGGCGCTGTTGTCCTGGTCCAGCGGCGCACCCGGCCGCGGGGCGGGTTCCACCTTAGTGTCCTGCCCATTCACGATGCCCGGATTGTTGCCGTCGCCGTGCATGCCGCTGGTCATGGTGAGCAACTGGCCCAGCTTGATATCGGCTTTCATCGGGTCGCTCAGCGGGAAGGCTTCGGGCAGGTATTTTTCGGTGAAGACCTTGGTCTCCAGGCCGTCCGGGATCCGGTCGTGTTTTTCCGCCAGCATGATGCCGCAGGAAATGCTGGTAAACGCCTTGCCGATGGACGCCATATCGGGATGCGCTTCGCGGTTGCCTTTGCCGAAGTATTTTTCGTACACCAGGTAGCCGTGACGCACCACCACCAGGCCGCCATGCTGGCTGGTCTCCTTTTCGAATTCGAAGGCCTGGTCCAGGCGGGCAAGGTCCATGCCCGCGACTTTGCGAATCTGCGCCGCGCCGCTCAACGTGCGCCAGCCGCCCGAACTGTCTGGGGGCGGGAAGTAGTCGTCGCCTCCGTTGAGTGCCACTGGCAGGCACAGCAGCACCAGAAATACGGCTCTTGGGAACATACCCTTGCTCATGCTACCCACTGATTATTCCACGTTCCGCTCGTGGACCGATGGCCGCGCCGGCCGGCCCGCATCAGGGCAACAGATGCGGCAGGTATTGTTTGGCGGCATCGCCCAGAAGGTCGCGGTGCATGCGCATGGCGTCGCCAAAGAATGCTTCGCCCACGTCGCCATCCAGCAGATGGGTGCCAAGGAGATCCAGAGCCTCCGGTTCCTGCCAGAGCGATTCGGCGTACACCACGCGCCGGCCCTCGCGGGGCTCGTGCAGCAGGCGCAGAAAATATTGGGTGACTACCAGGTCTTCGCGCGGCATGTGGGGACCGATGATCGCCACGTGCAACCGGCTCCATTCCTCGGGCGTCATGTCGCGGCGCCAGGCGGAGACTTGGGCGTGAATTGCGTCCAACTGGGCGCGCGCGGCCTCGGTGACATTCTCCATGACAAGCGGAGCCATGCGGCGGGTGAAGGCCAGCAGCGCCGGCCGCGCGAAGGAACTGCGGGCGGTTACTTCATCCATGAATGCCAGGCATGCGGACACGATCTGTTTCTGTCGCGCGAGAGTGGCGGGCGCGAGTTTCAGCGTATCCAGGCTGGCTTCGGCGGGCGGAATCAGTTCGCGCAGATGCGTCAGAGTGGTCAGGCGATCGGCGTCGAGCGTGCCGCTGCCCGGCGTGAGCGTCACATAGATGGCCAGCGGAATGTGGGCGATGGTCTTGACGGGGTCGTAGATCGGGGTGGCGGTGTTTGCCTCCTCCCGGCGGCCGCCGCGCGTCAGGATAAAGGTGTCGCCGTTCACCAGCAGAACCGGCCCCGCGGTCGCGAGCACGCGGCGTTTGGCATCGGCGTAGGCCGCCCGGAAAGCGTCGTTCAGAGCGGTAAGCGGCGCCGGTGTGGTCTGCGCCGGTGCGCAGGAAAGGAAAATGGCGGCCAGCATCGCGGATCGGAAGAGCATGGCTGATTATCGCGCGGCTCCGAAAGCCGATACTAGCGGTTGGCCGTCGGCGTCAGTGCCGCCATCAGGCGCTGCATCTTCTCTTCCGACCCGGTGAACAGGTTCGCCGGAAACTGCCGGTACTTCAGCATCTCGCTGTAGATGTACCCTTCCTGGCTGATGTTCAGCGCCAGGCCCGCCAGATATTGCAGCCGCAGGTTGCCGTCGCGATTGATCTCGGCATCGCGCAGCCACGGCTTCAGGTCCTGATCCTGGCCCGCATAGGTCGCCAGCAGATCGTACATGGAATTGAACCCCACGTCACGCAGCGACTGCGCCACGCGCGTATACGGCGGACTTTGCAGGCGCTGCTCGAGATTGTCCAGATTGATCTTCGACGGCTCGTTCTGACCCATCAGAAACACGTCGTAGCCGCCGCCGTTCAGCTCGTTGGCCCAGACCGAGCCGTTCGGGAAAACGTCGAAAAACGTCGCCAGTTCGCTTTTCACCGTGTCCATGTCGCTCTCGTACAACGGCACCCACTGGGTTACCACGCCGCCCGGATTCAGGTGCTCCTTCACCAGCTCGAAATATTCCTTGGAATACAACGTGGCGCTGCCCTTGACCCACGGATGAATCGGATCGCTGGTGATGATGTCGAACTTGTCGCGGGTGGTCAATACGAAATGCCGCGCATCGTCATAGTAGATCCGGGTGCGCGGATCGTTCATTACGTTGTAATTCTCTTTGGCGAAGTACTGCGTCGCGATGGCCGGAATCAACGGCTCCATCTCGCAGATCACGATCCGGGAAATGGTGGGATGCGTCACGAAAGAGCCTGCCGTCACGCCGGCTCCGAATCCCACGATCAGCACGGATTTGGGATCCGGGTGGACCAGTGCCGGCAGGTGGCCCAGCATGCGCTGCAGCCGCATATCGTAAGGCTCCGTGGATGCTTCCACCTTGCCGCTCACGTGAAACTGGATGGCCCCATCGCTCCACTGCGAGATGGCGATGGAGGAGTTGATGCCTTCACCGGTGTAGAGAATTTTGGAGCTGGTCTGCGAGGTCATGATGCGCCTGCCGTAAGCGATGAGCAGCGGCGGCACCGGCGTCACGCCATCGATCAGGTAAACCACCGCCACCACGGAAGCCAGCAGCGCCACCCACGCCGCCTTGGCGTGCGAAGTCCAAAGGTGCGGCACCAGCACGACCAGTGCGCTCAGGGCCGCCATGCCAATCAGCACGCGCTCGCAGTTGGCCGTGCCGATCCACGGCACCAGAATCATACTGAAGGTCAGGGCCCCGAGGATCGCGCCGCCGGTATTGGCGGCATAAATTCCACCCACCAGTTGTCCCGGCTCGTCGCCCCGTGACGCGGCTGCCAGGGCCAGTGGAAAACTGGCGCCCCACAGCAGCGTGGCGGGCAGGATGGCCCACAGGGAGCGCACCATATCCACCTGGAAGGTGAACCAGGGATTCTGATTCAGCAGCGGATTCACCGGCCACCACGGCAAAGACTGCGAGATCATGTATGCCGTCCACGCCACGCCGCCGGCCAGCAGCAACTGGCAGACTCCGATGGCGGCCCGCGGCTTCATCGTCCGGGCAAGCGCCGAACCCACCGCGCTGCCCACCCCGATTCCCACCAGGAACACCGCCAGGATGATCGAGAAGGTGTAAACCGTAGCGCCCAACAGCAAGCCCATCAGCCGGGTCCAGATCACCTCCGCGCCCAGGGCGGTAGCGCCGGAAAGGGCAATCGCGATATAGACCGGCCAGAAGCGTGGGCCGCCGGTGGCTACGGCTTTCTCTTCCGTGGAGTGCTCGGGCACGCGCTTGGCCAGTTGATAGCTGGCGAAGGCCACCACCAGGTTGATGAACACGGCGACGAACGTGGCCGTTGCCAGATCGAATACGCGCAGCAGGTAGAAGCCGGCCAGCAGGCATCCGAAAACGGCGCCGGCGGTGTTGCCGCCATACAACAATCCCAGCCAGGAAACGCCGCGCGGGGTGGCTTCGATCCATCGCGCAATGGCCGGCAGGGAAGCGCCCATCAGGAACGTGGGCGGCATCAGGCAGACCGCACAGATGACAGCGCGGAACAGAATGGACGGCATCCCGTGCCCCACCGCCGAGGTGTAGATGCCATCCACCAGCGGCATGCCGAACAGCACCAGCACGCCGCAGATGGCGATTCCGGTTTCGATGGCGGCGTACACCACCAGCGGATGCTTCTTCCGAGCGGCAGCGATGCGCGGCAGCATCAGGCTGCCCAGGCACAGTCCGCCCATGAAGGTGGCCAGCAGGACGCCGAGCGAAATCGCGGTCGAGCCGATCACCAGTTGCAGTAACTGGTACCAGACGATTTCGTAGATCAGCGCGGAACAGCCGCTGCCGGCGAACAAAACCAGCATAATGGGCAGGAAACGCGATGCCTCAAGCGGTGCCGCTTGTTTTGGTGCAATCTTTGCCATGGGGAGACCGATTCACAATTGTGGCACAGTGGGACCGGCCATGGCTCATGCGGCAAGCGGACCCTTCGGCCGGCGGCAAAAATATTTCCGCGGCGATTTCGTCTAAACCGATGAGAGGATGACGTGCCGGCCATGACGCAGGATCGAGCGGAGCAGGACCAGCGCCTCTCGTCGGTCTTCGAGAGCGAGAGGCGCCGTCTGCTGACCTTCATCCGCCGGCGCGTTCCGGAGGAAATCGACGCCGAAGATCTTCTGCAAGACGTGTTTTATGAGCTTGTGGAGGCGTACCGGATGATGAAGCCCATAGCGCACGCCGGGGCGTGGATGATGCAGGTGGCCAGGAACCGGATCACGGATTTGTTTCGCCGCGGAAAAAGGGAAGTGGCGGAAGACGGAGGCAGACGGATACTCGAAGATCTGTTGCCCTCGCCCGATGCCGGCCCGGATGCGCTTTACGCACGCGGTGTGCTGCTTGCCGAGATCGAAGCCGCGCTGGACGAGTTGCCCGCCAGCCAGCGCCAGGTCTTTCTGGCGCACGAAATCGACGGGCGCAGTTTCGCCGATATCTCCGCGGAGACCGGAGTCAGCGTCAACACCCTGCTCTCGCGCAAGCATTACGCCGTGAAGCGTCTCAGAAGCCGTCTTCGGCAAATCTACGAGGAAGCGGGTTTCGAAAGGAAAAGGCCATGAGAAAAATAAGGTTTGTAGGAGTGCGCATCGTTCTGTTCGGGATCTTGGGGGTGGGACTGTTGGGTCTGCTCCTCACCGGTTTGTGGAATGCGCTGATGCCGGCGATCCTCGGCCTTCCCGCAATCGGTTTCTGGCAGGCTCTGGGATTGTTCCTGCTAAGCCGCCTGCTGTTCGGCAGGTTTGGCGGGTGGGGTCACAGGATGCGGCGGTCGCGCTTTGTCCGCGGCTGGAAGGATCTGACGCCGGAGGAGCGTCAGCGTTTCAGCCGCGCCATGGATCCGTGCCGACCCGGGAATACCGCTGAAACCTCGCCCGAGACCTAATCGTGCGTAGAATGGTGAGTTGATAGTTACGCTCACGATCAATCCGGCGATCGACCGGATACTCAGCGTCGACCGGCTCGCGTTCGAAGACCGGTCGTACGTCAATTCGAGCCGCGAATCCGCGGGTGGGAGGGGAATCAATGCGTCCGCCGTGTTGCACGCGTTCGGCGCCGAGACTACAGCAGTGTTTCCGTCCGGCGGCGCTTCCGGCAAACGGCTGGAATCGCTGCTCGGCGATTGCGGGTTCCTGATTGCCGTAATTCCCATCCATAATCCCATCCGCACCAATCTCACTGTCACCGACAGGCACGGGCTCACGGTGAACTTGAACGAGACCGGTCCCGCGCTCACCAAAGCGGAAGTGACGCGCGTGGAGCGTGTGGTCAACGAGCGGCTGGAGCACGCCACGTGGCTGATGGTGTGCGGAAGCCTGCCGCCGGGCGTTCCTTCTTCGTTCTACGCGAAGCTGATCGGCATGGCGCGGGAGCATAAGGTGAAAACGCTCCTTCATGGCGACGGGCAGGCACTTCGCGAGGGGATCGAGGCGAAACCCACGGTGGTGACGCCCAACCAGCAGGAGGCCGAGCGGCTTCTCGGCCGCACCCTGCTGACCCGTACCCACAGCTTGGAAGCCGCGGCACTGATCCGGCGTATGGGTCCGGAAATGGTGGTGCTGTCCCTGGGTAGCCGCGGCGCCATCGGCGCATTTGCCGATGGACTGGTGGAAGCCATTCCGCCGCGCGTGGACGCGGTCTGCCCCATCGGCGCCGGAGACGCATTGTCGGCCGCCTACGTCTGGTCCATGACGCGGAAGGCCAATCCGGCCGAGGCTCTGCGATGGGGCGTGGCGGCCGGCACGGCATCCTCGCGCCTGCCCGGAATGGGATTCGCATCGCTGGAGCAGACGCGGGAAATCTACCGGCAGGTGGAAGTCCGGCGCGCGGAATAGCTTGTCCGATCCGGCGCACCAGCAGCACGTTTTTCTTCGATCGGCGGGCGCCGTCTCCGCGGCGGTGGCGCTGAGCCGCGTCACCGGCGTGGTGCGCGAAATGGTGATGGCGCGCCTGTTCGGGGCCAGCGCGGCCTACGATTCGTTCCTGCTGGGCGTCCGCATTCCCAACCTTACGCGCAACCTGTTCGCGGAAGGCGCGCTCTCCTCGGCCTTCGTCCCCACCTTCACCCGGTATCTCTCCACCAAAAGCAAGCGCGAAGCCGCCGAGCT
The DNA here is from genome assembly GCA_031292755.1 of Candidatus Sulfopaludibacter sp. Lineage (GTDB taxonomy): Bacteria > Acidobacteriota > Terriglobia > Bryobacterales > Bryobacteraceae > Sulfopaludibacter. The sequence goes on along the minus strand of JARLGM010000021.1, from coordinate 27,390 downwards.
TTCGAACCTGGTAGGCACGGCGCTGATTCTGGCGGTGGGCGCGGTGTGCCTGGTGGGCATCGTGTTCAGCCCGCAACTGGTGGCGCTGCTGGCTCCCGGGTTCGCCCGGGTCCCGGGCAAAACCGAGCTCTCCATTCTCCTCACCCGGATCATGTTTCCGTTCCTGTTGCTGGTGGCGCTGGCGGCCCAGGCTATGGGCGTGCTGAACGCGTGCGGCCGTTTCGGCGTGCCGGCGCTCGCCTCCACAACCTTCAATCTCGGGTCGGTGGCGGTAGGGCTGGCGCTGGGATTCACGGTGGGTCGCCGCTTCGATCACGGAATGATCGTCTGCATGGCCTGCGGGGTGGTGGCCGGCGGAGTTCTGCAATTGCTATGGCAGTTGCCGGCGCTCCGGCGTGCGGGCTTTGGCTTTCGCCCGCGCATGAATTTCCACCATCCCGGCCTGTTGGAAATTGCGCTCCTGATGCTGCCGGCGCTGGTGGGCAATGCCGCCACGCAGATTAACGTCACGGTGAACACCAACTTCGCCTCCAGCCTGACCGATAGTGCGGGCCATGCGATCAATGGACCGGTGAGCTGGCTGGGCTACGCCTTCCGGTTCATGCAATTGCCGCTGGGGTTGTTCGGCGTGGCGATCGCCTCGGCCACCCTGCCGGCGATCTCGCGCAGTGCCGCCCTCGAACGGATGGAGGAGTTTCGGGACACGCTCGCGCGGTCGCTCGGCATGGTGCTGCTGTTGACCATCCCGTCTTCGGTGGGCCTGGCCCTGATGGGCGAAAGCATGATCGGCGCCATCTATCAATGGGGCCGGTTCACCGCGGCGGACACGCACCAGACGGCGCTGGCGCTGACTTGTTACAGCGTCGGGCTGGCGGGATACTCGGCGACCAAAGTGATTGCGCCCGCGTTCTACGCCTTGCACGATGCGCGCACGCCCATGTGGGTGAGCCTGGGGTCGATCGCCCTGAATGGGGGTGCGGCCTTCGTGCTGGTGACACGCACGGGAATGGGTCATGCGGGCCTGGCGCTTTCCACGTCGCTGGTGGCGCTCGCCGGATCGCTGGCGCTGTTCTTACTGCTGCGGGCGCGGCTCGGCCCGCTGCACGGACGACGCCTGGCGTGGACCGCGGCGCGTATCGCATCGGCGTCGGCGGTAATGGGCCTCGCCTGTATCGCTTCCAGCCGTGCCGTTCACGCGATCCTGGCCCATGGAAAAGTGGCCCAAATGGCCGATGTGGCGGTCTCGATCCCCCTCGGCGCGGCAGTATACTACTTCGCCGCGCGCTTCCTCCGCGTGGAGGAACTGGAGCCGGTCCGGAACGCCGTGCTACACTTCGTAAAGGAATGCTCCCCGACCTGAAGTTGGTGATCCGCCTGCAAGATATCGACAATCGACTTGCGGATTTGGCGCGCGAGATTGCCACTCTCCCCAAACACATCGCCGAAATTGAAAAAAAGTTGCTTACGCATGAGCGAAAACTCGAGGCCGATCGGGCCGCTCTCTCTGCCAATCAAAAGGAGCGGAAAAAGTGCGAAGGCGATATCCAGACGCAGGATCAGAAGATTTCAAAGCTGAAAGACCAGATGCTGCTGGCGAAGACCAACGACCAGTATCGCGCCTTCCAGAATGAGATCGATTTCTGCCAGAAGGAAATTCGCAAGGCCGAGGACCGCATTCTGGAGTTGATGGGCGAATCCGAGCCCCTCGACAAGAATGTGAAAGCAGCGGAATCCGCCCTGAAGGCGGAGAAGACGGAAGTCGAAAAGGAAAAGCAGCAGGCACGCGAACGCACCGCGGTGGACCAAAAATCGGCTGCCGACCTGAACCTGGAGCGCGCGCAGATTGTCTCCGGTATCGCGCCGGCACACTACCAGCAGTACGAAAAAGTCCGCAAGGCGCGCCGCGGAATTGGCGTGGCGGAGGCCATCGACGGACGCTGCAACGTGTGCCAGATCCAGATGCGCCCGCAGTTTTTCCAGGAACTGCGGAGAGGCGAAAAATTCATGCAATGCGAAAGCTGCCTGCGCATTTTGTACTACAACCCGCCGGTCAAGTTCGAGGATCTCTCCGGGGAACCCGCGCCGGCCGCTCAACAATAGCTCCTCAAGAGCAATATTCTAAAAAAACCGCCCCCCCGGTATTGGAGCGACGCCAGGGGAGCGGTGGAGTTTAAACACAGATTGCCGGTTTTACGGACGGTCGCCCCAACTGTAGCCGATCCAGGCCATTCCCTGTAAGATGACGTTGCTGCCGAACTGCGTCAGGTTGGGAACGTAGTGGATGTCGAATTCGGGACGAATGAAAATATGGTCGGTCAGATAAATCTGAAGTCCGACCCCGCCATGTACGTTGAAGTGGTTAGAGCTTTCGTAATACTGTGAAAAGGTCTGAGCGCCGGCCAAGGCGTCGACGCTGGTGCCGGTCTGATAAAACTTGATATTCGCGCCACCGACGCCGCCTTTCAGCTTAAGGGCGTATTTCTTGGTGTTGATCGGCTCGTAAATCCCGTCGAAATCGTAGAGGGTGACGCGGGACTGCAACAGCAGCCCGGTCAGCCCCTGATACGCGGCCGAGGAATTCAGATTCACATAATTCTGTTTGGCAGGTTGGAACGCAACTTCAGCGCCTACACCGAATTTCTTCCACAGCATCAGATCGCCGCCAAATCCCATCATGAAGCCGCTGAGAGCCGGCGTCGATACACAGGGCCCGTAAGGGTCGCTTGGACCGCTGCAAGGCAGCAAGGCCTGATCGACCGTACTGGAACTCGCCTTGTCATGGATGGCGCCAAATCCTATGTTGATATCGAATCCGCTCTGGGCGCTCGCATATTGCATGCAGCAGAACAGCGCTAAGAGCAGCGGAAGGTAGCGGGAAATTCGTTTCACGTGAGAAGTCTCCTCTATTTTTTGCGGATTTGCCACACAACTTTGATTATGCCCTATCAGGGCTACCTGATCATGGCTATTATGAGCCTTTGCAACGCAAAACTGTGTTGTTGCAACACATACGACGCAAGGCCGGAAGGTCAGGTTTCAACTCTCAAGAAAACTTAACGGCGCTGGCAGCGCGGGCAGAAATGGGAGGAGCGTTGCGTTACCAAAACGCGGCGGATGGAGGCCCCACACACTGTACACGGTTCGCCGGTGCGTTGATAAACACGATGGCTGAACTGAAAAAAGCCCTTGCGGCCCTCCGCATCCACGTAATCGGAGATGGACGAGCCTCCGGCGGCGATGGCCTCTGTGAGCACGGCCACCATGGCATCGTAGAGACGGCGGACACGTTCCCCGCGCAGCCGGCTTGCCATAGCCAGGGGGTGAATCCCGGAGCGGAACAGGGCCTCGTCGGCATAAATATTGCCCACCCCGCGCACGAAGGTCTGGTTCAACAGCAAGGCCTTGACACGGGTCTTGTGGCGTTTCACACGGGCCGCAAACTCCTCGAAGGAGATTTCCAAAGGCTCCGGACCCAGGCGGGCCACGCGCGCGGGAAACTCCTCACTGAATTCCAGGCAGCCGAACTGCCGGCTGTCGTCGTACAGGAGGTATCCGCGATCGAAGGTCAGGATGGCGTGGGTATGCTTGCCGGCCGGTCCTCCGAGAAGGAGGCGGCCCGTCATGCCGAGATGAATCATAAGATATCCGCCGCCTTCTAGCGACATCACGATGAACTTGCCGTAGCGCTTGATGGCGGTAATCCCGCGGCCCTGGATGCGGGCCGCCATGCGGTCCGGATCGCCGCCGCGCAGCACGCGCACGCAACGGAATTCCGCCGATACGATCCGCCGGCCGACCAGCGGAGCGATGGAACGGGTGACAGTTTCGACTTCCGGAAGTTCCGGCACTCAGGGCACCTGCAACAGAATATCGTCGCCTTCAACCTTCACAGGGAACGTGGCGACGCGCCTGGTGGGGTCGTAATCGTATTCTCCCGTACGGCAATCGAACTCCCACAGATGGTACGGACACACGACGCGGCCGTCATGAATCTGGCCCTGGCCCAGAGGCCCGCCGCGATGCAGGCATACGCCATCGATGGCGTGAATCTCGCCGCCCAAATTGCAAACGGCGTAGGGGCGATCGCCCACCAGCACCTCCATGACGGAGTCCGGCGGCAAGGCCGAGACCTTACCCACGTGAATCAGCGGCATGTTCCCAGTGTAGCGAACGGACGGAATAATCCGATTGCTACAATCGAAAAAGCGCATGCAGACCATCCTGGTGATTGACGACGACGAAAGCCTGCGCGACACCATCGGTGTGATGTTGGAGCAGGAGGGCTTTCGCGCGGTCCTGGTTGGCGACGGGAAGAGCGGTTTCGATAAGGCGGTGATCCTGAAACCCGATATGGTGCTGGTGGATCTGCGCCTGCCGGGAATGAGCGGCACGGAGATCTGCAAGCAGTTGCGCGCCGCGCAGGTAAGCACTCCGATTATCGTGTTGAGCGCCGTGGGCGATGAGCTCGACAAGGTGCTGCTGCTTGAAATCGGCGCCGACGATTACGTGGTCAAGCCGTTCGGCACACGCGAACTGATGGCGCGCATCCGCGCCGTGCTCCGGCGGGCCTCCGCCGATGCCCGCAAGGTGATTCAGTTCAGCGGCAACCAGATTGATTTCGAACGCCGCATCGTCACCCGCAAAGGCGAGGAATTGAAACTCACACCGGCCGAATATAACCTGCTCAGTTATTTTCTGCATAACCCGGACCGGCCGCTGACGCGCGACATGATTCTCAACTCGGTGTGGGGCTACGAGTTCTTTCCCAACACCCGCACGGTGGATGCGCACGTGGTGAAATTGCGGCAGAAACTGGAGCCGGACCCCAATACGCCGCGCCATTTTCTGACGGTTCACGGGGTAGGCTACCGCTTCGTTCCGTAACAGAATTTACAGTTCCAAGGCTCCACGGATGGGTGACAATAGCCTCATGCCCCCAGAGGGTGCTCATCCGGTTTTGATCGTCGATGACTCCGAGAATACGGCGGCGATGCTGGAAATCGCGCTGGGCGAAATTCCCGGCGTGTCGGTGCAACTGGCCACCAGCGCCGCCGACGCCCTGCGCATCCTCAATGGCGGCGGGCCGGCCGTGCAGGCCATCGTGACAGACCTGAATATGCCCCGCATGGACGGCTTCGAACTGATCCGCAGAGTCCGGCGGGACGCCAGGCATTCCGCCACCCCGATCATCGTGGTGAGCGCCGATACCGACCCCGCCACCCCGCAACGCATCGCCGAATTGGGCGTGAGCGCCTACTTCCCAAAGCCGTTTTCTCCCGCGCAAGTCCGCCGGAAACTGGAGCAACTCCTGAATGGCCGGTCTTAGGAAACTCGCAGCAGCTTTCTTTCTGCTTTCCGCGCTGCTATCCGCGCAGAGCCAGCCTTCTCCCGAACTGAAAGGCATCCTGGACCGGCTGGACCGCCTGGAACAGGAAAACCGTTCGCTTTCCGAACAGGTAAAGCAACTGCGCTCCGAACTGGCCGCGGCGCGCGGGGAAGCGACTCCCGCCGCGGCGCCGGCGGCCGCGCAGCCATCCACCGCGGAGCGTCTCGACACACAGCAAAGTCAGATCGAAGAACAGGCCCAGACCAAGGTGGAAGCTTCGCAGAAGTTTCCCATCCGGCTGGCCGGGATGGCGCTCTTTAATACCTTCCTCGATTCGCGGCAGAATGGAGGCTTCGCTTACCCCACGGTGGCGGCGCCGGGAACCGCACTGGCAGGAGCGACCCTGCGCCAGACGATCGTGGGCCTGGAATTCAGTGGGCCGCGGACCTTTCTGGGGGGTACCGTCCGCGGCTCCGTTTACATGGATTTCGCCAGCGGGTCCGCTCCGCTGGCCCAGACTATGCGGCTGCGCACCGGGTCCATCGAACTGGATTGGACGAGCCGTAACATTCTGGTGGGAGTGGAAAAGCCGATCTTTAATCCGCGCGAACCGGATTCCCTGGCGCAGGTGGCCATTTCGCCGCTCACCGGAGCGGGCAACCTCTGGCTGTGGATCCCGCAGGTGCGCCTGGAGCAGGACCTGAAATTCGGATCGCACGCCGGTCTGCGGGCGCGCATGGGAGTGGTGGAAACGCGCGAAGTCGGGCCATACGACACCACCGCGCTGCCTCCCGGCGTGGCGGCGGTGCGTCCGGGTCTGGAAGGCCGCTACGAGCTTTACTACAACCTGGACGGCGACCGGCGTTTCGAGATCGCTCCCGGCTTCCACGCCAGCACCACGCACGCCAGCGGCTTCTCCATCCCCTCGAACCTGTTCTCCATGGATTGGCTGTTGAAGCCCTGGCGGGTGGCGGAATTTAGCGGAGCATTCTTCAATGGCCAGAACGTCGCCAATCTCGGAACCGGCGCGGTCAACCAGGGGTACGTTGTTTACCGGCGCATTGCGTGGCCAATCGACAGCCTCGGGCTTTGGGGCCAGCTTACGATTCACGCCCTGCCGCGCCTGGACCTGCACCTTTTTAGCGGCCGGCAGAATTACGGGCTGCAATACCTCAGCACGGGGGATGTCAGCCGCAACGCCATGTTTGGCGCCAACATCTTCTACCGCATTGCGCCGAACGTGCTGATCGGGCCCGAGTTTTCGCAGTTGCGGAGCGTATATATTGGTCAGGGTACCCTGATTAACAACCACTATGATTTGGCGTTGGCTTATCTGTTCTAGCGCGGTCCTGGGCCTGGCTTACAGTGCATCGCTCACCGGTCAGGTGGAGTTGACCAACTCCCAGGACCTGTCGGCGCGGCGGCATAATTATTCCGGCGTGGTCCTATGGCTCCAGCCGGTGGACCGCGACACGCCCGTGCCTGTGGTGCCCCGCCAGGTGGAAATGAAGCAGCAAAACAAGCATTTCACGCCGCACGTGGTAGCCATTCAGGTGGGCGGCACGGTGGATTTCCCGAATCTCGATCCGATCTTTCACAACGCCTTTTCGAAATTCAGCGGGCAGACCTTCGACCTGGCGCTGTATCCGCCGGGAACCTCGCGGTCGGAAACGTTCCGCAGGCCCGGAATCGTGCAGGTGTTCTGCAACATTCACTCTACGATGAGCGCCATCATCGACGTGGTGCCGACGCCCTGGTACGACGTGACCAAGCCTACCGGGAAGTTCAGCATCATCGGCATTCCTCCCGGTGAGTATCAACTGCACATTTACCATGAGCGGGCGCTGCCCGAAAATCTGCAATTTCTGGAACGCCGGATTACGGTGCCAGAGGGCGGCCTGACGCTGCCGCTGGTTTCGATCACGGAGACCGGGTTCGTGCCGTCCGAGCACCTGGACAAACACGGCATGCCGTACCCCAAGGCAACCGACGGCACTTACATGGGAGGCCACTGATGCGATCCCGGTTTGCCCGCCTGTCGCTGCTGGTCAAGATTCTGCTCTCCACTTCCTGCGCGGTCACGCTGCTGTTCGCCATCACCACGGCGATTGTGCTGGGCAACATCAACCGCACCATGTCGGACAGCCTGGAAGCGGAGGTGCGCGGGAGTTTCCAGGCGTATACTTCGCTCTGGAAGAGCCGCCAGGAATTGTTGGAGTCGGTCAGCACGATCATCAGCGAGATGAGGGAGGTGCGGACGGCGCTGGGGACCGGCGACAAAGCCACCATCGAAGACAGCGCGGGCGAACTCTGGTCCAAGGTTTCCAGCACGGATGCCATCTTTCTGGTCACCGAGCCGAATGGCAAGGTACTGGCCTCACTGGGCGGCGTCACTTCTCCCTCACTGGCGCAGAGCCTGGAAATTGTGCGCACGGCCGCGGCGAGATTTCCGCCGCATATCGAAGATCCGCATGAAAGCGCCAATCTGCAGGTTTCCGGCTTCTTCTTTCAGAACGGCGACCCGTGCGAGTTGTATCAGATCACGGTGACACCGGTCTATTTCGATTCGTCCCAGGGACAGGACTTGCGCAAGGTGCTGGTGGCGGGTTACAAAGTGGACGCGCTGGTGGCCCGGGAACTGAAGAAAGACACCGGCAGCGACATCCTGTTCGATACCAGCGACGGAGTGATCGCTTCCACTCTGAACCCGCGGGCCACCAGTGTCACGCGCGCCAACCTGCTGCATACCAGAGAAACCGAACTGGTGAGCGACGGCATCCACAAGTATGCCTGGGTGCGCCAGCCCCTGAAGGATATTTCCGGCAGCAAAGTGGCGGATATCTGGATTCTGCGGTCGTTCGAAGTCGCCGAGTCCCGCATCGCGAGCCTCTCCACCACCATCCTTCTGCTGTGGCTGGCGGCCATGTGCGCAGGGTTGGGGCTGACCTACCTGCTGGCCCGGCGCATCGTCGAACCGGTGGAACAACTGGACCGGGCCGCGGCCGAGGTGGCGCGCCAAAACTACGCGATTGAGGTGCCGGTACACAGTGAAGACGAAATGGGGCGGCTGGCGCGGACGTTCAACGCCATGTGCGCCTCCATCCGGCAGGGGCGGGAAGAGCTCATCCGCCAGGAGCGCATCTCCACCATCGGCCGCCTGTCGGGGTCGATCGTGCACGATTTGCGGAATCCTCTGGCCGCCATCTATGGCGGTGCCGAGATGCTGGTGGACGCGGACCTTCCCCCGGCTCACGTCAAGCGCCTGGCCGGCAATATCTATCGCGCCTCGCGCCGGATTCAGGAACTGCTACAGGACCTCCTGAATGTTTCGCGCGGCAAGAGCAGGGCTCCCGAACTGTGCCGTCTGCGCGAAGTGGCCGCGGCGGCTTGCGAATCGCTGGCCACGACCGCGGAAGCCCAGCATGCGACGCTGACCATCGACATTGCGCCGGAAATCGAGCTGCCGCTGGAGCGCAGCCGCATGGAGCGGGCATTCGTGAACCTGATCGGCAATGCCATTGAAGCGATGCCGGAGGGTGGCTCGGTCCGCATCTCGGCGCAACTCGAACGCGGTGCGGTGCTGGTGCACGTGGACGATACCGGTCCCGGCGTCGCGCCGGAGATCCGCCCCAAGCTGTTCCAGCCCTTCGTTACAGCGGGCAAACGCAATGGGCTGGGTCTCGGCCTGGCGCTCACGCGGCAGACGGTGCTGGATCATGGCGGCGATCTCTCGGTGGGTTCGGCCCCCGGCGGCGGCGCGCGCTTCAGTCTGCGGCTCCCCGGAGCGCACGTGGTGCAAGCTCAGAGCATGGGCGTGGCGTAGGGCTCAGGCGCGGCCCCGAGAGTCACCGAGTGCACGCACTCAGGCCTCAATTCTGTTAAGTTAGGCCGCCGGTCCAGCCACTATAAATATTCCCGAGATATAAGGGGCTCCTGTCCCTATGCGCTCTCTAATTGGCGCTCGGTCTTTCGATGTGGTCGATGACGAAAACCTCGACTGGTGTCCTCCCCGGCTCCAGCTTTAGGCCAAGCTGCTCCTGCACAGCCGTGAAGATGCTTGGTCGATCGTTTTGATCCCCCTGAGAAAACTCGAGAGTGATTCCATATGTTCCGGGAAGTCCAGTTCGATCCACGACGGGTCGGCCTGTGAAGTCTGAAAGGTAGCTTGCAAGGGTTGACATGTTCCACCCGTCGGCCCATTGCGGCTTTCCCGATGCGCCGATTTGCACTGCACCATTCAGCTTTACGCCGTCTCCCTCTCGGAGTTTCGTTCCGTTCTTACCAATGACCAACAGGTAAACGGGCATTTCCTTCGTGTCCCGGTGTGCAGCCAGTTTGAATCGATCTACGAAGAGCGACTGCACCATTAGCCGACATTGCTCATTGGCCACGGAGCCAGCCGGCTTGCCCTCAATGTCGTAGGCAGAGTCAAACGCGCTGAGCCAACCGGGTGCACCCGAGATCTGGTACTCCTTCACGCGATAGGCGTAAGCAAGGGACCATATCAGGGGCGTGCCTCCGACGGAAAAGGTGCCGCCTGCTCGGCAGTAGTCCACCCGAAGTTGGTTCTGCCGGTCCGGCGGTGTCGGCTTGACCGAAGTTACCTCGAACATGGACCCAGCCGTGATACCTTGGCCGAACAACGCCACGCACTGCGGGATCAAAATGCCAAGAATCAGAATCGTTTTCCGCATCTGGAAGCCTCAACCCAGCAACGGTGGGGTGATTCCATTCCGTAGTATACAACTCCACCCGGATGAGAAACACCCTAGTCACAGAAGTGCCGAGCCCTCGCTCCGGGCAAGTGGTCGGCGAGCTGGACGGAGATTGCAGCCAGTGGAAGCGAAGCGCTGCGAAGCCGGCATGTTCGCATGATGTATACTTGGATATAGGCATTTCATGAACGCGAGCATAGTGGATCTCCGATACAAGATGAAGGACGTGCTCCGCGCCATTGACCGCGGTGAGACTGTGACCGTTCTCTATCGTGGAAAAGCCAAGGCGAAGCTGATGCCGGTGGTGGTGTCCCCTGGAGCGTCGGGCCCTGGAGCGGGTAGGACCCAAGACCAACCGCTCTTCGGTCTGTGGAAGGACCGCGAAGATCTGGCCGACCCAGCCTCTTACGTCCGCAATCTGCGCCGAACTCGCTCGGCGCTGGTTCGAGCGAGCCGGAATCGAAAGGGATCTGCCAAGAAGCCGAGATGATCTTCGATACGGACGTTCTGATTTGGGCCTCCCGTGGCAATCGGCGCGCGGCCCGCATCATCGACGCCGCCACGGATCGCGAACTTTCGATCGTGTCCCTTATGGAAATGCTCCAAGGAGCCCGGTCAAAACTGGAGGTCCGCCAGATCCAGCAATCGCTCCGTCAACTCCAATTCCATATCTTGCCCCTGTCCGAATCTATCGGGGCCGTTGCGGCCGCGCTTATCGAACAGCACGCCACGGCTCACGGGATTCAACTGGCCGACGCGCTCATCGCCGCTACTGCACTCGAATCAGATCTGCCGCTCTGCACCGGCAACGCCAAACACTTCCGCCCAATCCGCAACCTTTCTCGGGTAGCGTTCCGTCCGTAGGCTGGTGAGTTCAATCGAGCCCTTCGGCCCTCGAGTTCTGCACTCACCAGGATCTTGCCAAGCACTCCGGGAGCATTGTCGCCGACCCGCTGATTGAGGCGCTCCCGGCGCCTGCCCGGCCAAGAAGAGCAACGGCCGTTGGACGGCCAAGTGGCGGCCTGGGTCATTCTACGATAGGCCCACCCATCACGAGTGTGGCCCTTGGCGATCTTGCGGGACTGGAAAGGGCGAGCTGAATATCGGCGAGAAAGAGAACTCGGATTCCACTGAGAGATCCTGTCAGCTACCGAAAGGCGGTTGGCGCTGCTGAGGCGGAGTTCCCGCTGATGAGTCGGAGGATGGCCCTTCGGAGAAGTCTGACAACGCGCAATACGTAATAGAGAAGCCAATAGGACTTGCGTGAGTGATCGTCGAAAGAACGATGTCCCCAATTGTCAGCCACATCCTCTTTTTCGCGGAACTCCGGGCGAATTGTGTGTGCATGATGGCCGAGTTCGTGATAGAGCATGACTCCGAAAACGAGTTCACGAATCGGACGAATCCAACGGAGAAAGCGGGGCGGCAACTCTATTTGGTCTACAAAAACCTGTATCCAAGCCTTCTGTCCCCTCCGCTCGCGACAATAGAGTCCCGCCACGTCCGACCGTTTTATGCGTCGGCCACGTCGAGGCAGTGTGCCTGTTCTGAGCTTCCGAAGTTGACCCGACAGATTACAGAGAACTACCGAATCAAGCCCAACCAGGTATTTTTCCGGCACAGTTGCCAGAAGCCTTTTGGTTATTGTGAAAAAGTCGAGCGGCGGGCTGTAATTGGCGTATGATTCGGTGATTTTGACTGGCACAATTCCATTCCTGCGTGGGTCACCACTGGTCTCCGAAACGCGATTGTACCGCCCAGCCGAAGGCGCTGTGCGCGGGTCGTGGGCGTTAGACAGCGTTTCGTAGATTGACTGATTGACTGATCACCGGACGTGTCGCCGATTCGGAAATTGGTGGCCTCACGAGGATGCGGCAAGTTCCGCGTATCTTAACTGAATCACCCTACTTCAGAATCTGGTTCAGTTGCTGGATGCGCTGATCCAGGGCCTTGCGAAGCACCTGGTAGCGCTCGATCACGTCGCGGCCGATCTTCTGGTCGGTCGAGTTGGTGACCGTGTACAGGTACGTGATGTGGGTCTGGAGTTCCGGCTTGCTGTAGCGGATGGCCGGGGTGATCAGGTCGGAGGAGAGATCCTTGAGCGATGCCAGTTTGGCCGGGTCCTTGATGCCGGCTTCCGCCGCGCGCATGCGGGCCACCAGTTTGTTGACGTCGCTGACCAGGTCGCGGACCTTGAGGTTGTGGTCCAACTGCTCGCGCAGGTCGGCTTCGGTCACGCCGTCCTTGACGATGCGCGGATCTTCCACGATGGTGAGCGGTTTAGTGGCCGTGAACGACCCCACGGTGAGCCGCACCGAGTATTTGCCGGGAATGGCTTCCGGCCCGTTGAGTCCTTCGGGACGCGCGGCGCTTTGCCACGGCCCCGGATAACGAAGATCCCAAGTGAAGCGGTGCGTTCCGGGAGCCTTGTCCAGGCGCGCGACGGGGGCACGGAAGCGGCCGCCTCCGCCCTCTTCGTCGTCGGCGGGGGCTGCGTCGAACGAGCGCTCCTCGGCGGCAGGCGCGGCGCTGGTGATGGACCGGACCACTTTGCCGGAAGCGTCCAGAAACTCCAGCTTGATGTCGCCCGAGCCATCGGCGACTTGGTAATCGATCTGCGCGCCATGCTGCAATCCGCCGCGGCCTCCACGCCCGCCGCCGGTAGTGCGGATGGCTTCGCGCGGCGTGTAGAGATGATTCGCGGCCGTGGTGGGCAGGTCGGGCAGTTGATGCAAGAGCGTCAGGTTGTCCAGAACCCAGAAGCCGCGGCCCTGCGTGGAGAGAATCATGTCCTTATGGGCAATCTTGATGTCGGTCACCGGCGTATTAGGCAGGTTGAGCTGGAAACTCTGCCACTGCGCGCCGTTGTCGTAGGAAATGTACATGCCGAATTCGGTGCCGGCGTACAACAGGCCGGCGCGGTCAGGGTCTTCGCGCACTACGCGCGTGGGTTCATCGGCGGCGATTCCGTTGTGGCCGTCGGTAAGGCGGGTCCAGGTTTTGCCGAAATCGTCGGTACGGAAAATATAGGGAGCGAAGTCGCCCAACAGGAAGCGATAGGCGGCCACGTATGCGGTGCCCGGCTTGTGCGGGCTGGGCTCGATGTTCTGGATGCGGCCTCCGGGCGGCAGATCTTTCGGCGTGACGTTGGTCCAGGTTTTGCCGTCGTCGCGCGTGACGTAGACGGGGCCATCGTTCGAGCCGGTCCAGATGAGGCCCTTCTGAAGGGGCGATTCGCGGATGGCGTAGATCGTGCTGTACACCTCTTCGCCGGTGGCATCGCGCGTGATGGGTTCGCCGCTCGCGCCCTGGGTTCCTTCGGGATGCGCAGTCAGGTCGGGGCTGATCTTCTGCCAGGTCACGCCGCCGTCGTAAGAGCGGTGCAGGTACTGCGAGCCGTAGTAAACGGTGTGCGGCGTATACGGGGAAACTTCCATCGGCGAGACACGCTGGAAGCGGTACGTGAGCGTATCGCCGCCGTTGCCGTAGAGCGATTCCGCGCCGACCCAATAGCGCTCTTCGTTGGTGGTGGAGAGATTCAACCGGCTGAACTGACCCTTGCAGCCGCCGTAGACCACAATCGGGTTGTCCTTGTCCGGCATGATGGGCCCGGTCTCACAGCCGGGACCGTTGCGGAAGCCCTGCCCGTCGCCCAGGGGCTGGCTGGGGACGATGACGGTGTTGTCGTCCTGCTGTGCGCCGTATACGCGGTATGGATACTGATTGTCCACCGCCACCTGGTAGATCTCGGCGGTGGGCTGATTGAGCTGCGAGCTCCAGGTGCGTCCGCCATCGAGCGAAACGTTGGCGCCGCCATCGTTGCCCTGAATCATGATCTGCGAATTCTTGGGATTGATCCAGACGTCGTGGTTGTCGCCATGGGGCACCGGCGAAGTGCGGAAACTGCGTCCGCCATCGGTGCTTTTGAACCAGCCTTCATCGCCCACCCAGACCACGTCGGCATTGGTCGGGTCCACTCCGAGAGTGTCGTAGTAGAAAGGCCGCGTGATCAGGTTGCCCTGTCCATTGACCAGCGACCAGGTGTCGCCGCCATTTTCGGAGCGGTAGAGGCCGGAGCCCGGCTTGGCTTCGACCAGGGCGTAAATGCGATTGGGGGAGGCCGCTGAGATGGCCACGTTGCTGCGTCCGAACAGCTCGTTCGGAAGGCCTCCGGCCAGCTTGTTCCAGGTGTCGCCACCGTCGGTGCTCTTATAGATGCCGCCTTCGCGCGCGCCGCTGATGATGGTCCACGGCTTGCGCTGCGCGTACCACATGCAGGCGAACAGGACTTTGGGATTGCCGGGCTGAATCTCCAGGTCGGCCGCGCCCGCCAGGTCGGAGACGAACAGCACGTTCTCCCAGGTCTGGCCGCCATCGGTGCTGCGATAGACGCCGCGTTCTTTATTCGGGGCGAACGGGTTTCCCTGGGCGGCTACATAGACCAGATCGGGATTGCCCGGGTCCACGCGTATGGTGGCGATCTGGCCGGCATCGTGCAATCCGGAGAACTTCCAGGTGCGGCCGGCGTCGGTGGATTTATACACGCCGCGGCCTATCGACACATTGCTGCGGATCTTGGAGGATCCGGTGCCCACGTAGATCACATTCGGGTTCGCGAGCGAAACCTCCACCGCGCCCATCGAGCCAAGCGGAATCTGGCCGTCGGTCAGATTGACCCAGGTATGCCCGGCGTCGGTGGTTTTCCAGACGCCGCCGCCGGTGGAACCGAAGTAGAAGGTATTGGGTTCGGAGGGCACGCCGGTGACCGCGGTGACGCGGCCGCCGCGCTCCGGACCGATGGAGCGATACTTCAGGGCCGCCCAGCTAGCCGGGTTATAGGTGACCGCCCGTGCGGCGGTAAACAGGGCAAGCGCCGCGACGGCGCAGAAAAGGGGCAATAGGGTTCTTGGCTTGCGCATGGCTTGGTGTTTCATTCTATCCCAGTCGCGGGGGATGTTTCGGCCGGGCTCAACCTATCGACTGGAGTAGCGCGCGGATGTATCCGTAGCAATAGGCGAACGACTGGAGACCGCTTGGATCGCCGGGAGCCTGCGGTACGTGGTCGGGCATCAGCAGGTAGGGATAGCCGACCTCCTTGTAAACCTGGATGGCCTTTACGAAATCGATGTCCCCCTCGTCCGGATACACCTCGATAAAGTCGTCCCGGTGGCCGCGGATGTTGCGGAAGTGTACGTTGAAGATCTTCTGGCGGGTCCCGAAATAGCGGATCACCTCGAAGATTTCCTTGCCGGGGTCCTGGAGCATCTCGGACACCGTCCCCTGGCAGAAATTCAGACCATGGTAGGGACTCTCGCGGATGGCGATGAATCGCTTCAGCCCGGCCACCGTGCCGAGCACGCGGTCCACGCCCTGGTAGCCTTCGGGCGGCACGCCCGGATCCTGCAGATGGCAGGCCATCCGGATTTTGTATTCATTTGCCACCGGGATCACGCGATCCAGGAAGTAGGTGATGCGCTCCCAAAACTGGTCCGCATTGACCTGGCCCGCCCGCGTCAGCGGCGCCGCGGGTTTGGCATCGGCCAGGCGCCAGCGGCTGTACGATGCATCGCCGCGGCCCGGCGTGCGTCCGGTGCGCAGCACGCCTAGAATGCTCATGTTGTACTTGATCGACGGCACCCCCACGGCGGCGCAGTTGCGGATGGCGTTCTGCACCGATTCGATGTCGCGATCGCGCTCGGGACTCTGCGCCAGCATGATGGCCGGGTGCTTTTCGCGGTCGATATGGCTGCTGGTCAGAAACGGCAGCGCGATGCAGTCCACGCTGACGCCGTTGTTGTGGGCCAGGTCCAGCATGCTTTTGAGTTCGTCCACGGTGGCGTACAGCCGGCCGTCGGCCACCTGGGGATAGCCGCAGATATTGCGTACGCCGTACCGCGCCAGGTACTTCACGTGCGTCTCGGTGGTGGGCGCACTCTGGCATCCCAGCTTCATCAGGACCGGCTTGCCGGCGGGCGCGGCCTGTGCGGTTGGAATGGCGCTTACCGCGGCGGTAGTGGAAAGAAACTGTCGTCGATTCATGTCAGCCTCCACGGACTGCGGTATGGCCTGGCGAGCATCTGATTCGCCTCGCTGTCCCCGATCACCTGCTCCTTCGCCGCATCCCAGTTCAGGGAGCGGCCCAGGCGGGTGGAGATGTTTCCCAAGTGGCACATGGTGGCAGTGCGATGGCCTTCTTCCACGTCCGCGCTGGGCTTCTGGCGGGTCTTCAAACAGTCCAGAAAGTTGCGCGCGTGCTGCACGTTCAGGTCGGCGCCCTTCACCTGCAAGGGCTCCATCAGAGGCTGCTTCGCCTTCACCTCCGGAAACACCTGGAATCCGCCGCGCAGCAGGGTCAACATGCCTTTGGTGCCGAAAACATCCAGCGTGAACGGCTTGCCCTCCGCCACTTCGCTGGCCGTCCAGGTCACCACAACCTTCCCGAACCGATAGGTCACCTGCTGCACGTCGGGAGTCTCGCCGCCATCGGTAAGCGCATAGCGCCCGCCGAATCCCGCGACCTCGGTGGGCGCTTCCATACCGGCGATCCACCGGGCGATGTCCAGGTGATGCGCGCCCCAGTTGGTCATCTGCCCACCGGAATAATCCCAGAACCAGCGGAAATTGTAGATGCAGCGGAACGGATCGAACGGCCGCTTGGGCGCGGGGCCGAGCCACATGTCGTAATCGAACTCGGGGCTGATGCCTGCGGCCATTTCCGTGGGTTTCAATCCGGGGTAGATGTTGCGCTGAAATCCGGCGCTGATGCGGTGCACCTGGCCGATGCCGCCATCCTGAATCAGCTTCACCGCCTGGGCGTAATGCGCGCCCGACCGCTGCTGGCTGCCGGTTTGCACCACGCGATTGTGTTTGCGCGCGGCCTGCACCATCTGGCGGCCTTCCGCCACCGCCAGGGAGAGCGGCTTTTCGCAATAGACGTCCTTGCCCGCCTCGCACGCCGCGATGGTGATGAGCGCGTGCCAGTGATCGGGAGTGGCCACGATCAGCGCATCGATATCATTCCGGTCGAGCAGTCGCCGGAAATCCTTCAGGCCCCTGGCGCGCCCTTCGGTGAGCGCGATGCCCTTCTCGCGGAACGGACCGTACACATCGCACACCGCCACGGGGTCCACTTCGGGCTGCTTCAGAAAGGTAGTCCAATCTTCGCGCCCGCGCCCGCCGCTGCCGATCAGGCCGAAACGAATCCGGTCGTTCGCCCCCTGAACGCGCGTGGCACTCAGGGCAGTGGCCGCGCCGGCGGCAAACGTGGTGCGGAAGAGATCGCGCCTGTTCATAGATCCTGGCTCGTGCACAATCCTACTCCATCCAGCTTGCTGGTATCCAGGTAGCCGTCTCTGACGTCGAAAATGCCGGGGAACTTTTTGTCCCAGCCCCGGTTGGCGGAGGGCACATATTCGCGCGCATTCGCCTCCAGCCCCGTGACGCCGGGCACGTGCGACGCGATGCCCGCGGACAGGATCAGGGCCGCGCCCGGGCAGGTCAGGTCCTGCACACAGCGGAACATTTTGTACTTCTGTGCCGCGGCGGCCATGAGCAGCGAGTCCGACTGCCCTTTGCACGCCTTCAGCGCCACGCCGGTGTAGCCCATTTCACGCGCCAGCATCAGCGCGTCCAGGCCGGTGAGCGATTCGTCAATCACCACCGGCCGCAGCTTGGCGGCCTCGAACATGGCGTTCTTCAGGTTGGCGGCGAGATCGCGCGCCGTGGGCTGTTCGATGTACTGCACCTTATCGAAAGCGGACGGGGCCTTGCCCTTCAACTGCCGTTCGAAATCCAGAAGGTACTGGACGTTGGGGCAGCGCTCGTTGAAGTCCAGCGAGTAGACCCACGCCGTGACCTTGCGTTTCTCCTGCGCCGCCGCGGTCACCTTATCGATGGCCGCCACGCGATCCACATCCCAGGCCAGGTCGTTGCCATTGAGCTTGATCTTGATGGCGATGACGCCGCTATAAGGGATCCAATCCTCCAAGGTTTCCGGGAGGCCGTCATGGATCGGCTTGGTCACCTCCGCCGCGGTCAGCGGGTCGGACGCGCCCACCGAATGGAACATCCGGATGCGCGGCGCGGGCGTGGCCTGGATGTAGGTATCCAGCCATTCCCCGCGAAACTCGGGGTTCAGGTAATGCGACAGGTCATAGCGGACGAAGTCGCGGCCGCAGAGGGTGTAACTGTTGCGTCCATGCGCGCGCCCGAAGGCATCGTGCAGCGCGGCGTCGAATGCGCTGGCTGTGACCAGGGTACAAAGCTCCGGCACTTTGCGAGGCAGCCGCATTTCGATAGTGACTTCTTCCGCCAGTCCGAAATACGCCGGCTCCAGTGCGCGATTGGCTTCCAGCGGGTGGGCGAAATCCGTGAAATCGCGCATGTTCTGGGCGATTTTCTGCGCCAGGGATTTCATGGCCGCCAAGGTAGTGGGGTAGGGAATATCCGGGGCGGGGAACGACCAGACGTTGCCCAAGGGCATGGATGCGAAGCCCGTGCCGGATTTGCCGGCCTTGGTACGCACGCGGCAATGCACGTTCAGCACGGTGACGCGATCCACTTCCCGGCCGCCGAATTTGTAAGGCGCGCGGTAGAGAAAATCCTCCGTGTCGAAGCGGACTTCCTCAATCCGTGCGTCGGTGCCGAGCGGTGCCTGCAGGAAAAATGGCATGGCCAGGAATTCCCGGCGCCCCAAGCTCATAAGCCGGCCTGTCCCATGTACCCGTGGAGTTTGCCCAGGTCCCGCTTCATCGCGGCGAACACCTCTTCGCGCGGTATGCTGAGTGTCTTCTTGCCGGCGTCCGCGCCGCCCAGGGGATATTCGAAATGGAGTTGCACCGGACCCGCGAAACCCGCCGCCTTGACCATTCCAAAGAACTGCGGCAGGTGCACCATGCCTTCACCGAGGGGCACCCATTGCGCCTTCCAGGCGCCCTTAGCGTCTTTGGCCCACATAAAATCCTTCACGGCAACGCCGCGCAGATACGGTCCCATGATGTGAAAGCTGTTAATCCAACCGCCAATTCCGCCTTCGATGGTGGCATGCCCGACGTCGTAGTTCACGCCCACGGCTGCCGGGTCGAGTCCCTTCAACACCAGATAGATATCCCAGAAGGATGCGCCCACGTAGTCCACGCCGGAATGCGTGTGCCACATGGCGCTCAGTTTGTAGCGGGCATTCAACGCCGCGAGTTTCGCGATGCGCGGCCTCAGACGCTCCAGTTGCGCCGGGTAGGGCTCGGCGGTGTTGTACTTCAGCCCGCCGGGCGGCATCCAACGATACCGCGGAATCCCCAAATCGGCGAGGGTCTTGAGGATGTCTTCCGTGCAAGGCGTGTCCGAATCGACGATGTCGGTACTGACCAGGGGCACTTCCAGCCCGGCCTTTCGAATGGTGGCCACCAGGGGCGGCAGGTCCTGGCGGACGCGCTCCGGTTCCACGTGCCCGCCCTTGCGGACGGTGATATCGATGCCGTCGAAGCCAATCTCTTTGGCGGCTTTCGCCAACGCCTCGCCCTGGAGGAAATGCAGGTGTTTGGAAAAGATCGCGACCTTCAATTGCGATGCGTTCTTTTCATCCAAAGCAAGGGCGGAAGAAGCCGCCCACATTGTGCCGGCTCCGAGGAGCGCGCGGCGGGAAAATCCATCTACCATAGATACCCACCATATAGCATAGAACCTGTTGGGGGGCCGGGGACCGGGGACCAGGAGCCGGGGGATTGGCTCGCTTCGCTCGACTCTGATTACTGATAACGCAGGGCAATTACGGGGTCGAGGCGGAGGGCGCGGCGCGCGGGCAGATAGCTCGCTAAGAGGGCTACCAGAGCCAGCAGCAAGGCGACGGAGGCGAAGACGACAGGGTCGTTGGGCTTGACGTCGAACAGCAGCGAACTCATGAAGCGGGTGAGGCCATAGGCAGCGGCGAGGCCAAGGACGATTCCGGCTCCGGCCAGCAGCATGGCCTGGCGGACCACCATGTTGCGCAGTTGGGGGAAATTGGCGCCCAGGGCGAGGCGGATGCCGAATTCGAGCGTCCGCTGCTCCACCGCGTAGGCCATCAATCCGTACAATCCGATGGAGGCCAGAAGGATGGCGGCAAAGGCGAAGATGCCGAGGACCAGGGTATTGAATTCGTCGCGCGCGGTGGATTGGATGACGATGCGGTCCATGGTGCGGATGTGCGCCACCGGCAGGTCGGCCGATTCCTGAAAGACGCGCTGGATAGCGGGGGAGAGCGAGAAGGGATCGACGTGGGTACGGACTACCCAACTGAGCGGCATGAAGCGGTTGTTGAGCTTCATGTAGGAATCGCGCACCTGTGAGAGCGGCACGAAGGTGGCGGGCTGAGGATCGCTGTTGAGGCCGGCGTCGCGGGCGTCGGCGATGATGCCGATAATCTCACGGGGCGCCTGGGCAAAATCGGGTCCCATGCCCGATCCGATGATCAGGCGCTGGCCGATGGGCTCCTGGTTTTTCCAATACTGCTTGGCCATGGCCTCATTGATGACGACCACGGGCGGGGCGGCGGCATCGTCGCGTTCGGTGAAGACCCGGCCGCGGACGAGAGGGACTTTGAAGGCGGCGAAAAAGTGCGGCGTAACGTAGTTCCACGCGGCGCCTCCGTGGGCCGGACCATTGGTGAGCGGGCGCCCCTGAATGATGAAGCCGAGCCCGAGGCCGCCTTCGAGCGGGAGGTAAGAGGTAGCCGCGGCGGCCTCGACGCCGGGGATGGCTTCGACGCGGTCCAGCACCTGGTGGCTCATGGTGGTGATGGCCGCGGTTTGATCGTACGCGGTTCCGGTGAGCGCGGTTTCCATGGTGAGGACGTTGTGGGGATCGAAACCGGGGGGCACATTGTGGAGCGCGGAGAAGGTGCGGATGAGCAGACCCGCGCCCACCAGAAGCACGATGGCGAGGGCCATCTCGGCGATTACCAGCACGCTGCGCGCCTTATTTTGGCGCATGCCCGAGCCGGAGCCGGAGGTGGCTTCCTTCAAGGTGGAATTGATATCGACGCGCGAGGCGTGCAGGGCGGGAACCAGGCCGAAGAGCACGCCCGTCAGCAACGATAGCAACAGGGTGACTCCGAGGACGGTCCAATCCAATGCCACGCCGGAGCCATCTTCACCGATGCGCGGGATGTTTCCCGGATTCACGGCCAGCAGGGCGCGCACGCCCAAAATGCCGAGCGCCAGGCCGGCGATGCCTCCCATGGCGGCGAGCAGCACGCTTTCGGTGAGCAGTTGGCTGATAATCCGGCCGCGGCTCGCGCCGATGGCGCAGCGGATGGCGATCTCGCGCGAACGGCCGGTGGCTCGCGCGAGCAGCAGATTGGCGACGTTGGCGCAGGCGATGAGGAGCACGCACCCTACGGCCCCCAGCAGGATGTAGAGAGCGGTGCGGACGTTGCGCACCATGAGTTGCTGCATCAGTTCGACCGAGAAGCCGTTTCTGGGGCCGATGGAATCCGGAAAGGCGCGGCGAAACTCTTCGGCCGCCAGGTTCATCGCGGCCTTCGCTTGCGCCAGGGAGACGCCGGGTTTGAGCCGTGCGGCGACGCGGAAATAGTGGCCCTGATTGGTGCCGTTGGGGTCGGCTTGGAAGGGGAGGTAGATGTCCGCGGGCGGGTCGAAGGCGAAGTTGGGCGAGAGCACGCCGATGATGGTGTAGGATTCACCGCCCAGCACGATGGCCTTGCCGACAATGGCCGGGTTGGACCCGAAGCGGCGCTGCCAGATGCCATTGGAAAGTACCGCGAGGTTGCCGCCGCGGGGCCGGTCTTCGTCAGCGGTGAAGGTGCGGCCCACCAGCGTTCGGGCGCCGAACAGGCGGAAGAAGGCTTCCGATACGTGGATTCCTTTGAGTTGCTCAGGCCGGTCGCCGCCGGAGAGGTTGAGGCCGGGGCCGGCGGTATCGTACGCGGCCACGTCCTCGAGCACCTGCGTTTGCCTGCGCCAGACATTGAATTTAGGGACGGAGGCGGCTGGACCGGATCCCTGCGGAGAGGTGTTCATCAAGGTCACGACGCGGCCGGCCTCCGGATACGGGAGCGGCTTGAGGATGACCGCATTAATCACCGAGAAGATGGCGGTGTTGGCTCCGATTCCGAGCGCCAGGGCCCCGATGGCGGTGGCAGTGAAGCCGGGGTTCTGGCGAAACATGCGGAAGGCGTGTTTGATGTCGGCAGGTAGAGTTCCCATGGCAAGTCTGTCGAGTTAGACGCCGGATAGGGCGGAAGGTGACGAGCGGGAGAAGGCGAAATCAGTTATTGTACTAGTCAGTATGGACGAACGAACCACTATTCCCCGCCGGGAGATCCTGGCTGCCGCGACCACCGCATTCACCACAGCGCTCTTCACCGGAAACGTGAAAGGCGCCAACGACCGGATCGCCGTCGGCTTTATCGGTCTGGGAGCCATGGGGTCCGGCAATCTGGGATATGCCATGAAAGTGCCGGAAGTGCAGCCCGTGGCGATCTGCGACGTATATAAGCCGCACGAGGAGCGCGCCGTGCAGGCGGCCAAAAAGGGCGGCGTGGATGTCAAGGTGGTCAAGGATTTTCGCGATGTGCTGGCGGACAAATCGATTGACGCCGTGTGCATTTCGACTCCCGACCACTGGCACGCTTATATGACCGTGGAGGCATGCAAAGCGGGCAAGGACGTGTACGTGGAGAAGCCTTCCTGCACCTATGTGGAAGAGGGGCAAAAGATGGTGCAGGCCGCGCGCAAATACAATCGCGTGGTGCAGGCCGGCACGATGCAGCGCTCGGGGGGATACTTCCAGAAGGCCGCCGAACTGGTAAAGGGCGGATCGATCGGGGACATCACTTTCTGCCACGCCTTCCAGAGCGGAGCGACCAAGAAGGTTGGGTACGGCAATCCGCCCGACGGCAATCCGCCGGACGATCTGAATTGGGAAATGTGGCAGGGACCGGCGCCGCAGCGCCCGTTCAATCTGAATCGCTGGGGCGTGAAGGCGGCGTCGTTCCCCACCTTCCGCTATTTTTGGGATTACGCCGGCGGCGCGATGACCGATTGGGGTGTCCACCTGATCGATCCTTTGCACCAATGCTTCGGCGAGGTGATGCCGACCTCCGTGGTGGCGTTGGGCGACAAGTATTATGTCACGGATAATACGGAGACGCCGGACACGATGCAGGCCACCTTCCATTACCCGAAGTTTCTGACGACTTACGAGAGCCGCACGTGCAGTCCGCTGCCGCTGTTCGGCCGCGACCAGGGCGCCGGCACCACAATTCATGGCACTGAGGCGACGATCTTCGTGAATCGCAGCGGTTGCTGGGTGATTCCGAACCCCAGATCTTCGGTGGCCGCGGCGGCATGGGAAAAGAATTCCGAGATGAGTCAAATGAACGTGCCGCACTGGAAAAACTGGGTGGAATGTATCAAGAGCCGCCAGAAGCCCACTAGCGAGATCGAGACCTGCGTGCGATCTTCCACAACGTGCCTGCTGGCGAATCTTTCGATGCGCTTCAAGACCCGGCTCGATTGGGACGAGGCAAACTGGACCGTGCAGCAGGAGGAAGCCAAGCCTTACCTCAAGGCGCGATATCGCAGTCCGTGGAAGTTGGAAGTGTAAGGAGAGGACAGGCCCGCCGGCCTGTCCTCCTTAGCTGAAGCGGAGAGCCGCCGCTTCTTCGAGGCTCATAATCTCGGGCTCGTTGGGAGCGCCGCTCTCTTTTTTCTGCGCTCGTTTGGCAGCCTTATCGCGCTGTTTTTCAATGCGAGCCATTTCCTTCTGCCGCTTTTTAAAGGTAGTGCGGGATCTCGTAGCCATAAATATGCTTCTCCTTTACTCACCGGACTGACGCCGGATAAAGCGATCAAAGGGCGGAATACAGAGGTCGGATTGAGCGATCACGCTCAAACTACGCTTTCATGATGACACATCCGAGACGCTCGATTCAAGCGGCGCTCAGAATCAAGTGTTTACGGCCTCGAAGACGAGCCGGAGATAGGATCTTGCCTGGTATTCGATGCGCAAGGGCAGGGGATGCCCGGAGGGATAGGGAACCCAGATGCGGAACCCGATCTTATCGCCGCCGGCCTGCCGCTGCAGGGCGCCTGTGACGCGAATAATGCCGGTATCGCCGTCGATGAGGCCACGCTGGCGGAAGTAGGCAGTGGTCTTGGGATCGCCGGCGCCATTGACCCAAAGAGAATAAGCCCGGCCGGAATATATGTAAGTGGCCGGGGAGCGCTCGGGATGCGCCACAAGTTCTGCGAGAGCCTGCAAAAAGCTGGGCGCCTGGCCTTGCGGAGCGGCCGGTCCTCCGGCACTTCTGGCGGTGGCGGCGAGGGCCTTCCGGGCGAGTTCCAGCAGTTCCTGTTGCTGCGCGCCGGAGAGTGTGGAAGGCGCCGAGAAGTGGGCGATCGATACTTCCGAGCCGGAGGGAACGATGCGGCCGTCGATGGCGGTGTAGGTCTGCTCTTTGGCGGTAGAGTGCAGTGCTCCGCGGGCCTGTTCAGCGCTCTCTTCGGGCGAGGCCGTCATCAGGCCGAAATAGATGGATTCGAGGCTTTTGCCGTCTTTCCAGCGGGACAATTCGCGGATGAAGCCCAGGCGGTTGAGTCCCGCGGCGCGAGCGGGAAGGGAGTAGCCGTGGAATTCGAGCAGGCGGAGCAGGCCGGCGCCCGGTTCGGCAGACTCGCGCCACAGTACGCTGCCGCCGCCGACGCCCTGGCGGTGCAGGAAAGGGATACCCAGGAGAAACACTTGCGCATCGACCCGATAGCGGCGCTCGGCGGAGAATCCCGGCGAGTTGAGGTCGCTCCACTCGAGTCCGGGGACCGGCATCGCTCTGGCGGCAAAATGCAGGGCGGCCGTGTGGAGCATGCGGAACAGCGCGCGCCGCGTCATTCTTCCATCGTAGACTACCGGCGTCCGAAACCGGTCCGGGGCTATCCCGCCATTTGGCAGGGTTCGTGCTGCAAAACGAAGCCGGAGGCCGTTCGGGCGGTGGCCGTTTTTGCTGCTTCCGGAACCTTGGCCGCGTTGAAGAACAGCAGCGTCAGACGCGGCACCGGACGGCCATTCATTAGGAGTGAGGTCCCATACGAAACGTGCGGAACAAATAGCGCGATCCGTGAACGATCTTGACACTCTCACCAACATTCTGGCTGGCCTGGAGCAGTTACCGCCGGAGCAATGCCCGTTACTTACCGAGCATCTGGAGGGCGCCAGGTTCTATCTGACGGGCGCCATGCCGAAAGAACTGGCCTTAAACTTACAACTTGCAGAGGAGTCGCTCGACTCACTGGCCGATGCGGGGTTAAGGGCGCGGATCCAGGAGTTCATCGATGCTCACCGAGAATGTCAATCCTGAAATATATCAAGCGCACATGGCCTTCGATGGTGCGAACGCACGAAAATCTGGCGCAAGCCGCGGTTGACCCCAAGACGCCGGAATGGAAGGGCCCGTGGCCGGTATACGTGGCAGATGACGAGAACGCCGGCGCGGTCGCGCAGAGCCTGCAAGCCGTAATGAAGCCGGCGGACTTCGACCGGATCCGAATCCAGCAGATTCCGCCGGCCTTTGACCGGAATCACCCGCACGGCCTGCTGTATCTGCCGCTCCCCTACGTGGTGCCGGGCGGCCGGTTTAATGAGATGTACGGTTGGGACAGTTACTTCATTCAGATGGGGTTACTAAGAGACGGTCATGAGACTCTGGCCAAGGATCTGGCGGATAACTTCATTTACGAAGTGCGCCACTACGGAAAGGTACTCAATGCCAACCGCACTTACTATATGGACCGGTCGCAACCCCCGTTCCTGACTCAGATGCTCCTGGCTGTCTTCGAGAGAACGCACGATGCCGCGTGGCTGGAGAGTTCGCTGGACGCGTTGGACAAATATTACGGCTATTGGGTGAGCGAACCGCATCTGACGCCGGAGACGGGCCTTTCACGCTACATCGACCTGGGGAGCGGCCCGGCGCCGGAAGTGTTGTCGTCGGAACTCGATGCCGGCGGGCGAACCGATTACCAGTTGATCAAGCAATACTTTCGCACGCACGAGATTCCGGACTATGATGCCAGCCTGTTTTACGACGCCGCCACGGACCAACTTACACCCTTGTTCTACAAGGGCGACCGTTCCATGCGGGAGTCGGGCTTCGATCCCTCGAACCGCTTCGGTCCGTTCAGCGTGGATATCATCCATTACAATCCGGTTTGTTTGAACTCGCTGCTCTACCTGATGGAGATGGAGTCGGCGGAAATCAAAGAGACGCTGGGCCGCGGGGAACAGGCGCGGGCTTTGCGAACACGGGCCGCGGCGCGCGCCGCACGAATGAACCAGTTGCTCTGGGACGAGGAGCATGGGCTGTACTTCGACTATCACTTCGGGAACGGCAGGCGGCGTCCGTACCCGTTCCTGAGCACTTTTTATCCTCTGTGGGCGGGGATTGCAACGCCCCAACAGGCGGCGCGCGTAGTGCGCAACCTGCCGCTGTTCGAATGCCAGGGAGGACTGCAAACCAGCACTCATCAGACCGGCGACCAGTGGGACGCTCCCATCGGGTGGGCGCCTTTAATATGGATCGCGGTGCAAGGTTTGCGTCGGTATGGCTATGAGGCTGAAGCTGACCGGATCGCCTGGAAATTTCTGGGGCTGGTGCATCAGGAGTTTCAAGCTCACGGCACCATCGAGGAGAAGTACGATGTAGCCCACTGCCGAGCCAATATCAGCGATGAAATACTTTTTGGTTACCGGTCGAATGAGGCGGGTTTCGGATGGACCAACGCGGTGTTCACCTCACTGTTCGATGAGCTGTCGCGAAAAGGTGCGTGCCCTCCCAGTGGCAACTGGGCTGCACCCCGATCCTCGGGGACTTGATCTATGAAAAAACTGCTGAACCCGGTGATTGCGATGGTGTTTGCACTGGCGGTTGCCGGCTATGCCCAGGAGCACAGGAACGAGCATGGAGGCCGGGTGGGCGGCGGATACATTCCTCCGCACGGTCCGCCGCCGGTGCGGGGCGGGACACCTCGCCAGGGCGGTTATCCGCAAGGCGCGGCGAACCGCCAGCAGCGGGATTTCCGCGACGGCGAAGGTCATCCCAACGCTCCGCACGTTCACAACAACGGCGAGTGGGTGGGGCACGATTACGCCCGCGACGATGCGCGATTCCACCTGGAGCATCCGTTCGAACACGGGCGGTTCCGTGGCGGGTTCGGGCCGGAACATGTGTTCCATTTGCAGGGTGGCGACCGCGAGCGGTTCTGGTTTAACAACAACTATTGGAGCGTAGCGCCATTCGATTACGGGTAATTGATTAGCGGCGACTTGGCACTATTCGCTGGACATTTGCGCGATCTTGGT